>JANWJK010000274.1 GCA_025452005.1 Acetobacteraceae bacterium
CCGCCTCCCCCACACCCTTGGCGCCGAGCGGGTTCGCCTTGGTCGGCACCTCGCGCGTCGTCATGCGGATATCAGGCAGATCGTCGGCACGCGGCATCTGGTAATCCATGAACGACGCCGTCAGCATCTGGCCCGAATGCGGATCATGTACGATCTGCTCCGCCATCGCCTGGCCGACGCCCTGTGCCACACCGCCATGCGTCTGTCCTGCCACCAGCATCGGGTTCAACACGTAGCCGAGCTCTTCCACCGCGCTGTAGCGTACCACCTCGGTCACGCCGGTGTCGGGATCGATCTCCACTTCGCAGATGTGCGTGCCATTGGGGAAGGTAACCATTGTCGGCGTAAACTCGCCGCTCTCCACCAATTCATTGCCGTCGACTATCGCGGCCTGCGCGACCTCGGCAAGGCTCACCGATCGGTCGGTGCCGGCGATGGTGAAGCGGCCGGCGTCGAACGTGACGTCGACCACCGCAGCCTCCAGCAGTTCGGCAGCGACCTGCCTGGCCTTGTCGATGACCTTGTCCACCGCGAGACTGACCGCCGATCCGCCGATGCACAGCGCACCCGAGCCGCCGTTGCCCTTGCCGCCCGACAACAGATCCGTATCGCCCGCCTCGTACAGCACGTGATCGAGCGGCACACCGAATCTGTCGGAGACCAGCTGGCAGAATGCCGTCTCCAGCCCCTGCCCCACCGACATCGACCCGGAACGCAGCACCAGCGTTCCGTCCTCGGCCAGACGAAGCGTCGCCTGATCCTTCGCCGGACGCAGGAACGGACCTCCGGCGACCTCGATGCAGTTGCACAGGCCGATGCCGCGCAGCTTGCCGCGTGATCTGGCCTCCGCGCGCCGGGATTCGAACGCATCCAGCTCGGCCATCTCCGAGGCCTGCTGCATGTTGCCTTCGAATTCGCCGCAGTCGTAGGTGAAGGTGAGCGCCGTCTTGTACGGCATCGCCTCCGGCGGGATCAGGTTGCGCCGACGCAGCTCATACGGGCTGATGCCGAGTTCACGCGCGGCAACATCGATGATGCGCTCGATCGTGTATGTCGCCTCCGGCCTGCCCGCACCGCGATATGCCGCGGTCGGCACGGTGTTGGTCAGAATGCCGAACGCCTCGGCGTACATCGTGGGGATCTGATAGACACCGGCAGTACCGCCGATATTGCCGACCGGCCAGCCGGAGCGGCCAGTCACGTAGGCACCTAGGTTCGCATCCCAGCGCAACCGCAACCCAGTGAATTTGTGCGCGGCATCGAGGCCCAGTTCTACCGTGATGCGCATTTCGCGCGCCTGCTCGTCGCTGAGGAAACCCTCGGTGCGGTCGGAGATCCAGCGCACCGGCCGGCCCAGCCTGCGCGCCGCCCAGGCGACCAGTGCGTATTCCGGCTGCACGCCGGACTTCATGCCGAACGAGCCGCCCACATCGATGGTGAGCACGCGGATATCGGTCGGCTTGATGTTGAAGTTGCCGTTCGCCATGCCGTTGCGCAGGTTGTATGGCGACTGATGCGCGGCATGGACCACCATCCTGCCGTCCGATCCGACATCGGCCCACGCGCCGCGCGGCTCCATCGTGTTGGCGGTGACACGTGAGACGGTGAACTCCAGCCGCGCCACATGCGCCGCCGAGCGTAACGCCGCATCGGTCGCCTCGGCATCGCCGCGCTTCCACAGGAAGCCGATATTATCGGGAACGTCGTCCCACACCTTCGGCGATGCCGGCTCCAGTGCGGCCACCGCATCGGTTACCAGCGGTAGCTCGTGATACTCCACCATCACCGCCTCGGCCGCATCCTTGCCGGCGTCGATGGTTTCTGACAGGACCACCGCCACCGGTTCGCCGACAAAGCGCACGCGGTCGGATGCGAGCAGCGGACGATCCGTCTTCGGTGCCGGACCCCCGTCGGGACGCGGAAAGCCGATGCCGCCCGGGATCGGCGCCACATCGGTGAGGTCCACGGCGGTGAACACGGCGACAACACCGGGCATCGCGCGCGCCGCACCGACATCGATGCCGCCGATCGTCGCGTGCGCATGGTGCGAACGCACCAGTATAGCGTGCAGCAGGCCCGGCGGGTTCGGATCGGCGCTGTAGTTGCCCTTGCCGGACAGCAGCCGCACATCCTCGCGCCGACGTACCGATCTGCTCTGCAACGTTGCCATCACTTGTTCTCCCCGGCAGCTACAATCACGTCATCAGGCGGCAGCGGCGTGCCGCGCAGCACGGACTGCATGTTGGTGAAGGCATGACGTGCGATCTCTGACACAAGGTCGATCACGCTGCCCGCGCTGTGTGGCGTGGCAACCACCTGATCGAGCCGGAACAGCGGATTGGCCGGGTCCGCCGGCTCCATCGCAAACACGTCAAGCCCTGCGCCGTGCAGCTTGCCACCGACCAGCGCATCATACAACGCCGCCTCATCGACGATGCCGCCGCGCGCCGCGTTGATGATGATGGCGCCGGTCTTCATCCGTGCGATCGTCTCGGCGCCGATCAGGCCCTTGGTGGCCGGCGTCAACGGAACGAACTCGGCGTCGCGACCATCGCAGGGTGCTCGCGCCGGTCGGTGGTCTCGGCGAACTCGATAGAGAAGCCCCGCGGGAGTTTCGAGCGGATTTCGTCGCGCTCCTTGGTGTCCATCACATCGAGAAAGGCAACCTTGTCGGTCATACGCTGCTCCGCGTTCGGGTCATCTTGAGGCCCACGCGCTCACCGGGCAACAATGGCTGGCAACCCCGGGAGGACATCATGGCAGACGAACTGCGCGACATCCTGCGCAACCGTGTGAAGGAGAAGCTGGCGCGCGACGAGGTGGTGGCTTCGATGACGGTGCGGCTCTGCCGCTCGATCGAGATCGCCCGCATCGCCGCGACCGCGGGGTTCGACACGATCTATGTGGATGTCGAGCACAACACGCTGTCGATCGATGCCGTCTGCCAGATCTGCATCGCGGCGATGCAGTGCGGCATCACGCCGCTGGTGCGTGTGCCCGCGAACACGCCGGAGTTCATCTGCCGGCTGCTCGACGGCGGTGCGATGGGCGTGATCGCGCCGCACGTCCGTACCGCGGAGGAGGCACGCGAAATCGTGCGCTACGCCAAGTTCACCCCGCAGGGCGAGCGCGGTGCCGGCGGCGCGCTGCCGCACTACCACTACCGCAGCTTTCCCTCCGCGATGGTGAACCAGGCGATGAACGACGCCACCATGGTGGTGGTGATGATGGAGACGGTCGCCGCACTCGAGCACGTGGAAGAAATCGCCGCGGTCGACGGCGTCGACATGATGCTGATCGGCACCAACGATCTGTGCAACGAAATGGGCATCACGGGGCAGTTCGATCATGCCAATGTGCGCGATGCGTTCCTGCGCACGATCGCGGCGTGCCGGAAGCACGGGAAGCACGTCGGGGTCGGCGGGCTGGCGTCGCGGCCGGACCTGATGGCGGAGTATGTGCGGCAGGGAGCGCGCTATGTGTCCACCGGAACGGACCTGTCGTTCCTGCTGGCGGCAGCGGCGGAGAAGGCCAAGTTCGTGCGGGGGATATGAGACGCCGGTCAGGTGCGCATCGACGCGAAGTCGTGCACGCAGGCTCCGACGATCGCTTCGATAGAACCGAACACACGCGCGCCGGCTGCCGCCAGACGCTGCATCTTGGAGGCGAGCGTGCCGGCCCCGCCCAGCACCAGCGCGCCGGCATGGCCCATGGACACGCCCTCCTTCGCCTCGCGCCCGGCAATCAGTGCGTAGAGCGGCTTGCGCACGCCCAGGTGCGCCAGCGTATCGGCGCATTCCTCCTCCTCGCTGCCGCCGACCTCGCCGACCAGGATGATCGCGTGGGTGCGCGGGTCGGCGAAGAATACAGGCAGCAGGTCGGCGAAGCGCACGCCCTTCACCTGATCGCCGCCGACACCGACCCAGATGCTCTGGCCGAGACCTGCCAGCGCGAGGCGATAGCCGCACTCGTATGACAGCGTGCCGCTTTTCGACATGATGGCGAATGGTCCAGGACGCAGGCAGACATCGGGCAGGAAGCCGAGCTTGATCTCGCCTGGTACCGCCATGCCGGGCGTGGAGCCGCCGATCCAGGTCGCGCCGGCGCGGCGAACTGCGCGGCCGATCTTCAATGCGTCGTGCAGCGGGATGCCTTCGGCGACGGTGAGGATCAGGCGAATGCCGGCGGCCAACGCTTCCTCAACCGCTGCCAGGGTCTCCAGCGGGGGCGCCATGGCGACCGAGGCGATGGCAGCGGTGGCCAGCACCGCGTCGCGGCAGGTCGCGAACACCGGAACGCCGGCCGCCTCGCTGACGTCGGTGCGGGTAGAGGTGCCGCCGACGATATTGGTGCCATAGGCGTGCATCAGAGCCGCGTGCGTGCGGCCCATGCGGCCGGTGATGCCTTGGACGATGACGGGGGTCGATTTCGAGAATGCTGGGAGGCCCCCTCCCCCCAGCCCCCTCCCGCCAGGGGAGGGGGAGAACGAAGCCACTCCCCCTCCCCTTGCGGGAGGGGGGTGGGGGGAGGGGGCCACACCCACCGCAGCGCCGACCCGCAGCAGCGCCTCTTCCAGGTCCTCGGTGACGAACACCGCCGGCTGCCGTTCGGCCAGTATCCGCCGCGCTTCAGGGGCGCCGCGACCGACCAGGCGTGCCACGACCGGCACACGCAGCGCCGGCGTCTGCTCGATCGCCGTCGCGAGCAGTCCGCCGAACTCCGCGAGATCGGTGATACCGGCGAACACGCTCACCAGCACCGCGCGCAGCGACGGGCGCGACGTGATCCACTCCAGCACACGCATCGCGCGCGCCGGGCTGCCACGCATCTGGCCGGTGCGGATGTCGCAGAAATTCAGCGGCTTCATGCCGCGCGCGGTGAGTTCGTCGATCAGCATCATCGACAGGCCTGCGCCGGTGGTGACCAGACCGATCTCACCCTCCGGGTCCAACTCGACGTAATCGAAGCCCTCGGTAAGCTTGCGAACGGCATCCACGTAGGTGTGCGGCCGGGTCTCGATCAATGCTGCGATGCGCGGCTGGCGCTCGACCGCGCTCAGGTCCACCACGAGCTTGGCGTCGCCGGCGACGCAGCCCGCGTCCGAAATGAACAGCGGATTGATTTCCGCCAGCGCCAGTTCCCGTTCGATCAGCAGGTCCGCCAGGCTGCGACCGACCGCCGCGACATGGCTGCGCCACAGCGGCGGTTCGCCGGCGATCAGTTCGGCCAGCGCCTCGGCGACCGCGCCGGCGTGCGGCGGACAGAGGCGGCCTTGCGCCGAACCCAACTGCTCGATGTCGACGCCGCCCTGGTTCGAGTAGATCAGCCTCAGCCCATAACTCGCGGCATCGACCATGACGGCGAGATAGCGTTCCTCGCCCATCGCCGCCTGTTCGATCAGGCAGGCATCCACCTGATGCCCCTTCAGGCGGCTACCGAGCATCCGATGCACAGCGGCGGCCACATCGTGCGGCGACCCGCAGCGCACGACACCGCCGGCTTTGCCGCGCCCCCCGACGGGCACCTGCGCCTTCACCATCCAGGGACCGTCGCCCGGCAGGTCGCCGATCGCTGCATCGGCAACCAGCACGCCCGCGGGTACGGCCACGCCATGCTCCGCCAGCAACGCCTTGCCATCCGCCTCGATCAGCAGCACGTCAGTATGTCCCCAGCCCGAGAATGCCCTGGTCGAAGTCCAGGTCGCCGACGATCTTGCGGCCCATCAGGTCGCGCAGCGTCTCCGAGGTGCCGCCGCCGATGGTGCCGTAGCGCGCGCCGCGGTAGAGCCGCGACACCGGGGCTTCGTCGGTGAAGCCGAAACCGCCATGAAGCTGCACGGCCTCCGATGTGACGCGGAGAGACATCTCGTTGCAGAACACCTTGGCCGCCGCCGCCATGAACGGATCGGGGAATGGATCGGCGGTCAGGCAGGCGCGATAGAGGATGCCGCGCCCGGCCTCGATGTCCTTGAACATGTCGGCAAGCTTCCAGCGGATGCCCTGGTGGTCGGCGATCGGCTTGCCGAACACGGTCCGCTCCCGCACGTAGTTCACCGCCTCGTCGAACGCGCCCTCGGCCAGGCCCAGCGAGATCGCTGGGTTGAGGCAGCGCTGGGTGTTGAATGCGGTCAGCAGCTTGCGGAAGCCATCGTCCTTGATGACCAGGTTTTCCAGCGGCAACTCGCAATCGTTGAACTGGATCTCGAACAGGTTCTCGCCACCCATCGTGTGATAGGTGCCGGTGACCTCGAAGCCCGGTGTGCCGGCCTCCAGCAGGATGCAGCCGATGCCCTCGCGGCCCGGCCTGCCGTCGATGCGGCTGAACACGATGAACATGCCTGCCTCGGGCGCACGGGAGATCAGCGTCTTGGTGCCTTTCAGGATCACCCGGTCGCCGACGATGCGTGCATTGGTACGGTAGTTGGCGACGTCGGTGCCGGCATGCGGTTCGGTCATGCAGATCGCCAGCATGCAGTCGCCCGAGACGACGCGGGGCAGGATACGGTCGCGGATTGCGGCGGGGGCGTAGCGGGCGATCACACGGGTCTGCACGCCGGCCTCGCCAAGCACCGCCATGGCAGTGACGTAGCAGGCCTTGGCGATCTCCTCGAGGATCAGCGCGGTGTCGAGGATGGGCAGGCCGAGACCGCCGTATTCCTCCGGGACGGACATGCCTAGTACGCCAAGCGAGGCGAGTTGCTTCATGTTCTCCCAGGGGAAGCTGCCGTCCATCCAGCGGCCCGCCTTGGGCTTGAACTCGGCCTGCGCGAGATCGCGCACCGAGGCGAGCATCTGGCGTTGTTCGGCGCTGATCTGAAAGTCCATGCGGTGGGGGTTCCCTGTGATGTCGCCACTGGCGAGCAGTCTAGGCGCGGCAAGGGCGACGGGCCACATGGGGATGTGGACGAGTGGCGCGGTGTGCTAGGATGCGGACATGTCGGAACCGGCGAGGAGAGTTCCCGCGAATACGACGTAATCGGACCAGTGCTGATGGTCGAAATCCTCTCCCCCACCAACAAGACTGAGACGTGGACCAATGTGTGGGCCTACACGACCATTCCGACGGTGAGATCCTGCACAGCGTCCGCATTCGAGCGGAGCGGTTGCGGCGCGATGGTGCCCTGGAGCTGGCAAGCATAGGCTTCAGTGTCCCACTGCGGTCGGTCTATCGCGACACACGCCTGACACGAAATGCGCGCTGAACTATGCTGGGCGCGGACGATACTTCAGTGGGGTGTTTCTCGGCGGGATCGCGGTGATGGAAATCGATACCGACAAGATCGACGAAGCCGTGCTGGCGCTGCTTTATCTGACCCTGCACGGCGGCTTTCGCGCCTGGAAAGGTCACGACTGGGATGCGATGGACCGGCTGCATCGCAAAGGCATGATCGAGAATCCGGTCGGCAAAGCCAAGTCTGTCGTGCTCACCGATGAAGGTCTGAAAGAGAGCGAGCGGCTGTTCAGGAAGCTGTTCGAGCGGTCAGCCGCCTAAGCTGATTGCAGCGCCACACCGTCATCCAGGTAACGCGTCGTCGCCCCAAGCTCCAGCACAACCTCCAGCGGGCCGCCAAGGCCGGCGAATAGCTCAGCCGGAATGGCCGCATCGCCATCCGTCCAACGGAAGCCGTTGATCGACTCAAATTCGTGAAAACCGTCGGTCAGCCTCGTGTCGTCCGCATCCGCTACGCGTATCCGTGCCGCTTGCGTCACCTGGATCTGTTTCAACGCAACGCCCAGCAGCCGCGGGTCACGCCCGAGGCCCATCTCTCGCGGCACGGCACTGCGAGAGAGAATACGCACCGACTCCGGCCTATCGGCGAGACGAAACGCACGCCGGAGTCCGGCGGCGGAAACCGCATCCACGCGCCTGCCATCCACCAGCAGATGAAGGTCGGGATCATCGGTCAGCGGAACACCCGGCCGCGGACCCGCACGTTCCAGCAAACGCCGCCAGATTGCATCGACCACGGCTCCGCCGGTCAGTACCGGCGCGCATGGCGACTGCGGCGGCAGGTGCCATTCGGAATTGGCGTTGCGGAACAGCCAGCGATTGCCGTCGTCGCGATAGCTCTCGGCCGGCGCACCGTCGGCAAGCAGCACGTCATGCGTCTCAAGCTCTACATGATAGATCGCCACTTCCTGCGCCCGGTCATCCCACACGATCGAGCGATGGTTCACCAGCTCCTCGACCGGGATCAGCACGCCGTCGATGAACAGCGAATGCCCCTTGGTAACGTGCAGGTCTCTGCACGGCACATTGTCGGCCAGCGCACCCTTGCGCACGATCACAGGTGTCGCCGCGTTGCGCCGTCCGCGTGTGGCGAGCACTTTGCCGATGCCGATCCACACGATCGATCGCACCGCGCCGGCCGACGTCAGCACCTCGTCGCCTACAGCGAGCTGCTCCACCGGGACCTCGCCACGTGGGGTCGCAATACGGGTACCGGCGACGAAACACAGCGTCACGATCGTATCGGTCGTGCCCGGGGTCGCGAGGAAATCGCCGGCCGCATAGGTGCCGTCGACCGCGAACGACAGCGCGGGAGATGATCCGCCCGACAGGGTCAGCGTTCCGGCGGCGCCCGATGTTCCCTGGGTAAACACCGCATTGGTGTAGAGCGAGCCCTCGACGTCGATCGTATTGCCGGCACCGAACCCGACGATCGTGCCCAGGTTGGCGGCCGGCACGTCCAGGATGAGATCGCCAACCTGCGCGCCGATAGACGGGCTGAATTCAATGTCGACACCGGAGTCGATTCCGCCGTTCACCTCGAGCGTCATCAGCGGCTCGATCGTGCCGGTGCCGTGGACATTGCCGTCGATCATCAGCGCGCCAGGCGCCGACCCGGTGGCCTGAACAGTGCCCTGAACACCCACGACCACGTCGCCCTTGACGGTGCCGAGCGCAGTCATACTGGTTCCGGCGATACTGACGGCTCCGATGGAGCCGGCCACAGCACCGACATTTACCTCGCCACCGCCGGTGACGTCGATCGTGCCGAAGCCCAGCGTGAGAATGGGCGCAATAACGATGCCGGGCGTGGCGGCAGCTCCGGTTGCGTTGAGCAGGCCATTCGGTCCGACCAGGATATCGTGCATGAGTACGGTCGAACCCGAACCGATGTTGGCGATGCCGGTGCCGGCCGGTCCTATCGTCAGGCTGCTGCCACCCCAGCTGGAATTGTTGAGGTCGACCTCGCCGGTGGAGCCGTCATTCTCGCCCAGGATGGTGATGGCACTGCCGAAGACGCTGGTATCGGTCACATCGACCGTGCCGTCGCCATCTTCGCCGACGATCAGCACGCCGTCGGTGGCCGCGCCTGACCCGGACTGCGCCACTATGAAGCCAAAAGCCGCGTCGATGGTGACCTCGCCGTGAGCGTCCGCATCGGCACCGACGATCATACCGAGGTCATCGAAGCCGGCGCCGGACTGGATCGTAAGCGTGCCGTCACCGGTCAGTCCGATGATGTCGAGCGAGCCCCGGTTCGCCATCGTGCCGCTGCTGGCAATGATGAGCTCGGAACTTTCATCGATCAGCATGCCACCCTGGCTATCGTTGCCGACGTCAAATTGCCCCGAGCTGAAGGTGACCGCGGACGAGTTGACGATCTGCAGCTCCTCGGCCGCACCAATGCTGCTGGCGGTGATGTCGATGGCGCCGCCGAGGTCGACAACCGCCAGGTCGCCCTCACCGGTCGGGAAGCTTGGATTTGCGCCGGGGTCACTGATGTTGTCCCAGTTGGTCCGGTCGGGCCCCGGCGGGTTGGGGACTTCGGCATCCCAGTCCGAACCGAGTTTACCGTTCCAGCGATAAGTGTTCGTAATGGTCATCGGATTCCCCGGGCAGTGGATGCATCAGCGTAACCGATCTTCCGTCTCGTCGCCTTTGTTTGGCAATGGCCCGAGGGTGGTGCTACCCATCGGTAGCACCATCGAATGGAACAGTGATGCCAGACGCAGGAGTGGCGCCGGCCGGGTCGGCCGCGCACAAATTGGCCTCGATCGAGGCGGTGGAACTAGGCCTCGCCTCGGTCGGCTACATCCCGAGCCGGCAGATATCGACCGCCGTGTATCTCGCCCAGCACCTGCAGAAGCCGATCCTGGTGGAAGGGCCGGCCGGCGTCGGCAAGACCGAGCTGGCGAAGTCGGTGGCGGCGTTCCTCGATCTCACGCTGATCCGCATGCAATGCTACGAGGGGTTGGATGAGGCGAAGGCGCTGTACGAGTGGAAGTACGGCAAACAGCTTCTCTATACCCAGATCCTGAAGGACAAGATCGGCGACGTGATCGGGGCCACCGAGTCATTGCCGGCCGCGCTCGACAAGCTGCATGCGTTCGGCGACATCTTCTTCTCGCATCAGTTCCTCGAGCCGCGGCCGCTGTTGCGCGCGTTGCAGCAACCGGGGGGCGCGGTGCTGCTGATCGACGAGATCGACAAGTCCGACCAGGAGTTCGAGGCGTTTCTGCTGGAGATCCTGTCGGACTACCAGGTCACCATCCCGGAGATCGGCAGCGTGCACGCAGTGGAGACGCCGATCGTGCTGCTGACCTCGAACAGCACGCGCGACCTGGGCGATGCACTGAAGCGGCGTTGCCTGCATCTGCATATCGGCTTTCCGGACGCGAAGCTGGAAGGACGGATCATCGAATCGCGCGTGCCGGGAATTGAAAAGAGCCTGCGGCGCGAGCTGGTGGCGTTCGTGCAGCAGTTGCGCACGCTGGACCTGAAGAAGTTGCCCTCGGTCAGCGAAACAATCGACTGGGCACGCGTGTTGGTGCTGTTGCACGCAGCGGCACTTGACACCGAGATGGTGCACGACACGCTGAACGTGCTGCTGAAGTTCGAGGCGGACATCGAGGTGGCCAACAAGCAGATTGCCACGCTGACTCAGAAGGCGCGGCAGGAGGCAGGGCTGCCGGGATGAGTGTAGACACCGGCCCCCTCCCCCTGGCCCCCTCCCGCAAGGGGAGGGGGCGTCCTGAACCTGAACTCCCCCTCCCCTCGCGGGAGGGCGTTGGGGGTAGGGGCCCGGGCCTGACCTCCGAACCCCTTCGCCAGTTCCTCCAGGCCGCCCGCAGCGTCGGCATCCGCGTGTCCGCGGCGGAAGGCATCGATGCTGCGCGCGCCGTGCAGGTGGTCGGCTACTCCGATCGCACCGTCCTGAAGGACACATTGTCGCTCGTGCTGGCGAAGACGCCGGACGAGAAGAACCTGTTCGACGAATGCTTCGACCTCTACTTCCGGCGCGACAGTCTCGCGCAAGAAGATGAAGCGACGACCGATCCGCGCGCGCCCACCGTGCAGAGCGGCTTCGGTGGCGAAGGCAGCGGCGGAGGGGGCGGACGTTCGTTGTCCCAGATGCTGCTGGACGACGACCGCGCCGCGCTCGCCACAGCGATGGAGGCGGCCGCGCGCGAGTCCGGCATCCAGAACATCCGGTTCTTTACCCAGAAGAACCTCTACGCCCGCCGCATCCTCGATCGCATGGGCCTGCGTCAGGTCGAGCGCGACATGGAGGCATTGCGCAAGGACGACCAGCAGGTCGCTGCCGATCGGCTGGAGAATCGCATCGAGGCTCTGCGCGACCAGGCGCGCGATCTGGTCGAACGCAACCTGCTGCTGTTCGCCCGTGGGGAGACGGAGAAATTCCGCGAGGAACTGCTGAAATCCGCGCGCCTTTCCAACCTGGAACGCCGCGACCTGGAGCGGATGCGCGTGCTGGTGCGCGCGATGGCGAAGCGTCTGGCGGCACGCTACGCGAAGACGCGGCGGCGCCGGCTGCGCGGCCATCTCGACGCGCGGCGGACACTGCGGAAGAACATGGGCTGGGGCGGCATCCCGTTCGTCACCGTGTGGAAGCAGAAGCGTATCGAGAAGCCGCGCGTGATGGTGCTGTGCGACGTCTCCGGCTCGGTCGCGGCGATGGCGCAGTTCCTGCTGATGTTCCTCTACGCGCTCAACGAGGCACTGAAGGACATTCGTTCATTCGCCTTCGCCGGCAGCCTGATCGAGGTGAGCGACATCCTGGAGTCCGAGCCGATCGAGACCGCCATCGCGAAGATCATGCAGGCGATGGGTTTCGGTTCCTCGAACTACGGCAACTCGCTCGCCGATTTCGAGGACGGCTGGATGCGGCTCGTATCCAACAAGACGACGATCATCATTCTGGGCGACGCGCGCGGCAACCGTACCGATCCGCGCACCGAGATTTTGCAGCGCCTGTCGCAGCGGGCGAAGCGGATCATCTGGCTCAATCCGGAATTCCGTTCCGCCTGGGGCACCGGCGATTCCGACATGTTCCGGTACAAGCCTTATTGCAACGTGGTGACCGTGTGCAACACGCTGCGCCACCTCGAGCGCGTCGTGTCCGACCTGCTCAAGGATGCAGCATGACTACGTCGCCGCCGCGATCGTCGCGCACAGCTCGTCCACCATGCGGCAGATCAGCGCCTCGTCCTCGCCTTCCGCCATGACGCGGATCAGCGGTTCGGTGCCGCTTTCGCGGATCAACAGGCGGCCCCCACCGTTCAGCTCGGCTTCCGCCGCCGCAATCGCGTTCTGGATGCGCTTGCTCCGTAACGGCGAGGGGCCGGCGAAGCGGACGTTCTTCAGCAACTGCGGCATCGGCGTGAAGACGCGGCAGACGTCGCGCGCGGAACGCCCTTGCTCGATGATCACCGCGAGCACCTGGAGTGCAGCCAGCAGCCCGTCGCCGGTGGTGGCGAAGTCCGACAGGATCACGTGACCGGACTGCTCGCCACCGAGGTTCATGCCGAGTTCCCGCATCCGGGCAGCGACGTAGCGGTCGCCGACCTGGGTACGGTGCATGACAAGCCTCTGGCCGGCGAGGAAGCGCTCCAGGCCAAGGTTGGACATCACCGTGGTGACGATGCCGTCGCCTCGCAGCCGGCCGTTCGCGGCCCAGAACTGCGCGATCAGCGCCAGGATCTGGTCGCCGTCGATCAGGTCGCCATTTTCGTCAGCCATCAACAGCCGGTCGGCATCGCCGTCCAGCGCGATGCCGAGTTGCGCGCCATGCTCGATGACCTGGGCGCGGAGATGCTCCGGCACCGTGGAGCCGCAGCCGCGGTTGATGTTGAAGCCGTCGGGCGACACACCGACCGGAACCACTGTGGCGCCGAGTTCCCAGAGCACGGTCGGTGCGACGCGATACGCGGCGCCGTGGGCGCAATCGATGACGATCTTCAGATTGTCCAGGCGCAGGCCACGTGGAAAGCTGGCCTTGGCCGCCTCGATATAGCGGCCAGCCGCGTCGTCCAGGCGTGCGGCGCGGCCGAGCGATGCCGGCGCGGCGAGGCAATGGCGCATGTCGGTCGCCATCAGCGCCTCGATCTCGCTTTCGGTGTCGTCGCTGAGCTTGAATCCGTCGGGGCCGAACAGCTTGATGCCGTTGTCCTCATAGGAGTTGTGCGAGGCGGAGATCATCACGCCGAGATCGGCACGCAGGCTGCGGGTCAGCATGGCGATCGCCGGCGTCGGCAACGGTCCGACCAGCGTCACGTCCATGCCCGCGCCGATGAAGCCCGCGGTGAGTGCCGGCTCCACCATGTAGCCGGATAGCCGTGTGTCCTTGCCGATCACCACCCGGTGGCGATAGCTGCCGCGGGTGAACAGGAAGCCGGCCGCCTGGCCCAGCCGCAGGGCAGTCTCGGCAGTCATCGGATCGGTATTCGCGGTGCCGCGAATACCGTCGGTTCCGAATAAGTGTCTCGCGCGTGTCATCGGCTGTACGCCTTGCCTGCCGGTGTGGGATGTAGCCCGTGCGGCCTGGACAATGGAAGCGCCGTCAGGTTGTCAAGGCCCGCCAGACTCTTATCGCCTGGATGGTTTCCGGAACGTTATGCACGCGCAGGATGGCGGCACCTTGCGACAGAGCGAATAGGCCGGCGGCCAGGGAGCCCGGCAGGCGGTGCCGCGGATCCTGCTCACCCGTCACTGCCCCGAGGAACGACTTCCTTGAAACGCCCACGAGGATGGGACGACCCAGCGCGCCGAGTTCAGGCAGCCGGCGCAACAGTTCGATGGACTGTTCGGCGGTCTTGGCGAAGCCGATGCCAGGATCGATGATAATTTGCTCCCGAGCAACGCCGGCACTTTGGGCGGCTTCGATCCGTTGGCCAAGCTCGCGCGTCACGTCAGCCGCCACATCATC
Source organism: Acetobacteraceae bacterium (assembly GCA_025452005.1). Classification (GTDB taxonomy): domain Bacteria; phylum Pseudomonadota; class Alphaproteobacteria; order Acetobacterales; family Acetobacteraceae; genus JAMXLO01. The sequence continues at coordinate 14,177 of JANWJK010000274.1, forward strand.
GTAGCGCGCCTGGGCGTACATGTCGGCCGGCGTGCCACGCATGTGCATGAGCACGACGGGACAGCCGCGCGCCGCGACCAGCGGTGCCGCATCCGGGTCGTGGGCAAGGGCATACACGTCGTTGACGATGGCGGCACCGGCATCGAGCGCGGCCGCCATCGTGGCGGCGTGGCGTGTGTCCACGGAAACGCGAAGTCCGGCTGCGGCGAGGCCGTGGATCACCGGCAGGACGCGCCTTTGCTCTTCCGCCTGTTGGGTGGGACCCGACTGCGGCCGGGTACTCTCGCCGCCCACGTCGATGATGTCCGCGCCGGCTGCCGCCATCGCAAGGCCGGCAGCGATCGCGGCATCAGGGTCAAGGAAGTGTCCACCGTCGCTGAAGCTGTCGGGCGTGACGTTCAACACCGCCATCAGGCGGGGTCGGTCAAGCGTGAGGCCGGCCCAACGTGGCGGTGGCGCGAGCGCCCCTCCCGCGCGCGATTGCAGCGATCTGTTGGCCGGCACCATGGACGGCACATTGGTATCGACGACGATCACCTGGATGGCTCTGGGTCCCAACCCGGGCCCGAAAAGTCCGGGGGATCACCCAGGGGCTCGCGCTCGATTTCAGGCAGCTCAATTCCGCCGAGTGGCTCAAAAAGCGCCCGCATGGCGTCACCAAACCCGACCGTGGTTGGCTTGGCTGTTTCAGCCTGGGCCATCCGTAGGACCCCCGCCCCCAACCGTTGTGACTGCGCTCACCCCGGCTGCGGCGCCGGCCCCAAGCCTCCGGCAGGCGGCGTCGGGCTTGCGGGCCGCCCGGCGTTCGGCACCGAGGCGCGGCGGCTCTCCGGCGCCGGCTCATCAACCACCTTGCGGATGACCGGCTCGCCCCGCAGCACCGTGCGGATTTCGTCGCCGGACAGCGTCTCGTGCTCCAGCAGACCGCGCGCCAGCCGGTGCAGTTCCTCAACGTTCTCGGTCAGGAGCCGTTTCGCCTTGGCATAGGCCCGGTCGATGATGTCCTTGATCTCGGCGTCGATCTCGCGCGCCGTCGCTTCGGAGACATTCTTGTTCTGCGTCACCGAGTGACCGAGGAACACCTCCTGGCTGTTGTCGCCGTAGGCGATCATGCCGAGCTTATCGCTCATGCCCCACTCGGTGATCATCCGCCGCGCCTGGTCGGTGGCCATCTTGATGTCGCCGGCGGCGCCGTTCGACACCTTGTCCGGGCCGAAGATGATCTCCTCCGCCGCGCGCCCGCCCATCGCCATGGTCAGTTCGGCCAGCAGCTTGGACTTGCTCTTGGAGTAGCGGTCGCCCTCCGGCAGGCTCATCACCAGCCCCAGCGCGCGCCCCCGCGGGATGATCGTCGCCTTGTGGACCGGGTCGCATTCCGGCTCGTGCATGGCGCACAGCGCATGGCCGCCCTCATGGTAGGCGGTCATGCGCTTTTCGGCCTCGGACATCACGAGCGAACGCCGCTCGGTGCCCATCATGACCTTGTCCTTGGCCGCCTCGAATTCGGCCATGGCGACCACGCGCTTGCCCATGCGTGCCGCCAGCAGCGCCGCCTCATTCACCAGGTTCGCCAGATCGGCGCCGGAGAACCCCGGGGTCCCGCGGGCGATCACCTTCGGATCGACATCGGACGCCAGCGGCACCTTGCGCATGTGCACCCGGAGGATCTTTTCGCGGCCGTTAACGTCCGGGTTCGGCACCACAACCTGGCGGTCGAAGCGCCCAGGCCGTAGCAATGCCGGGTCCAGAACGTCCGGACGGTTGGTCGCCGCGATCAGGATGACGCCTTCGTTGCTCTCGAAGCCGTCCATCTCGACCAGCATCTGGTTCAGCGTCTGCTCGCGTTCGTCGTTGCCGCCGCCCAG
>JANWJK010000275.1 GCA_025452005.1 Acetobacteraceae bacterium
CGTCCGGCTCCGGCACCGCGATCGGCGCACGCATGGTGCGGATGGCGATGGGATCCGACACCGGCGGCTCCATTCGCGGCCCTGCGGCGTGGTGCGGCACGGTCGGCATCAAGGCCACCTATGGCCGTGTCTCGCGTCGCGGCGTGTTCCCCTTGTCGTGGACCCTGGATCACATCGGACCGCTGACCCGCAACGTCGAGGACGCAGCGATCACGCTGCAAGTACTGGCCGGCCACGATCCGCGCGATCCCGCCAGCGCCGATGTCGCGGTTCCCGACTATCGCGCCGACCTCGAGAAGGGTGTGTCCGGTCTGCGCATCGGCATCCCGCGCGCCTTCTTCGCCACCGCGCCGGCGACGACAGCCGAAGTGGTTGCGGGCCTCGACCGTACCGCAGCGCAGTTGCGCGCGGCCGGCGCGATCGTCGAGGACATCGAACTGTCGGACTACGCACTGTTCTCGGCAGTCGGGCGCGTGATCATGATGGCGGAAGCCTTCGCCATCCATGAAGCCGACATGCAGACGAGGCTGCTCGACTATGGCGAGATCACTGCCGGCCGCTTCATCCTCGGCGCCGCGATAACCGCGGCGGATTTCATCCACGCGCTGCGTGCCCGCCGCGAGTTGACCGACGCGGTCAACGCCGCACTGTCGCGCTACGATGCGCTGATGACCCTGTCAGCCCTGAACACGGCGCCACGGTTCGATCAGCCGACCGATGCGCTGTCCGCGGCATCGCCGATCCAGACCATTCCGTTCAACGTCACCGGTCATCCGGCAATGAGCGTGCCGACCGGCCTCGGCGCAAGCGGGCTGCCGATCGGCGTGCAGATCGCCGGCCGGGCGTTCGATGAACCAATGGTGTTCCGCATCGGCCGCGCAATCGAGAAACTTTCCGGCTGGGAGAACGTCACACTGCCTGGCGGGTAATCCTCCGGGAGGTTGCGGATGGCATGGGCTGGTACGGTCCGGATCGGAATCTCCGGTTGGACTTACGCGCCGTGGCGCGGCGTGTTCTATCCGAAGGGCCTGACCCGGAAGCGCGAACTGGAATATGCCACCACCCAGTTCAGCTCGCTGGAAATCAACGGCACGTTCTACGGTATGCAGCGGCCCGACGCGTTCGCCGATTGGGCGGATCGCGCGCCTGAGGGCTTCTTGTTCGCGGTGAAGGCGCCGCGCTACATCACCCATATCAAGCGGCTGCGCGATGCAGCGACGCCGCTGGCGAATTTCATCGCCTCGGGCCTGTTGCGCCTCGGCCCGAAGCTGGGGCCGATCCTGTGGCAATTCCCGCCGAACTTTGACTTCGATGCAGAGCGGATCGAAGCATTCCTTAAACTGCTGCCGCACGACACGAGCGAGGCCGCGCATATCGGCCGCAAACACGATGACCGCCTGAAGGCTCGCGCGTGGCTGAAGGTGGACGCCGAGCGCAAGCTGCGGCACGCGTTCGAGATCCGCAACGAGAGCTTTCGCGCGAAGGCATTCATCGATCTGCTGCGCAAGTACAAGGTGGCCCTGGTCTGCGCGGACACGGTGGAATGGCCACGGCTGATGGACCTTACCTGCGACTTTGTCTACTGCCGCCTGCACGGCGCGGTGGAGCTGTACTCCAGCGGCTACGATGACGCCGCGCTGGACCAGTGGGCGGCACGCGTCGCAGCCTGGGCCAGGGGCGGCGAGCCGGAGGATGCGGAACGGATCGGTGGCAGAGCGCGCAGGCGCCGGCGCGACGTATTTGTCTACTTCGACAACGACACCAAAGTGCGGGCGCCGTTCGACGCAAAGACGCTGGCCGAGCGGGTCGAACGGCTGTTAGCTCCTACTCGATCGCGCTCGCTGACTTCGCGAGCTCGCGCAGCACGAACTTCTGGATCTTCCCGGTCGAGGTCTTCGGCAGCTCACGGAACACGAAGCTCTTTGGCACCTTAAAATGCGCCATGTGCCCGCGGCAGAACGCCCGCAACTCGTCCGACGTCACGTTTGCGCCAGGCTTCAGCTCGATGAATGCGCACGGCGTCTCGCCCCACCTTTCGTCGGGTTGCGCCACGACCGCCGCACTCAGCACCGCCGGGTGGCGGTACAGCGTCTCCTCCACCTCGATAGACGATATGTTCTCCCCGCCCGAGATGATGATGTCCTTTGAGCGGTCGCGGATCTTCACGTAGCCGTCGGGCTGCATCACCGCCAGGTCACCGGTATGGAACCAGCCGCCGGCGAATGCGGCATCCGTCGCCTTGGGGTTTTTCAGATACCCCTTCATCGTGATGTTGCCGCGGAACATGATCTCGCCCATCGTTTCGCCGTCCCACGGCACCGGCGACATCGTCTCGGGGTTGAGCACGGTCAATGCCTCCTGCATCGGCACGCGCACGCCCTGGCGTCCGTTGCGTTCCGCGCGATGGTCGACCGGCATTTTGCTCCACGCCGCATGCTTGGCGCACACCGATGCGGGGCCATACGTCTCGGTGAGGCCGTACACGTGCGTCAGTTCGATGCCGATCTTCTCCGCGCCTTCGATGATGGCCGCAGGCGGCGCGGCGCCGGCGATCTGCCCGGCTATGCGATGATCGATGCCGCGCAGCATTTCCTCCGGCGCATTGATCAGCATCGAATACACGATTGGCGCGCCGCACATATGCGTCACGTGGTGGTCGCGGATCGCGTCCAGCGCCGCCTTCGCCTCGACACGCCGCAGACAGACGCTGGTGCCGGCACGCTCGGCGATCGACCACGGAAAACACCAGCCATTGCAATGGAACATCGGCAGCGTCCACAGATACACCGCGTGCGTCGGCAAATCCCAGTCAAGCACGTTGCTGATCGCATTCAGATACGCACCGCGATGATGGCACACCACGCCCTTCGGATCGCCCGTCGTTCCCGAGGTGTAATTCAGTGAGATCGCATCCCACTCGTCCGCCGGCCCCTGCCACGCATAGTCCGGATCGCCCTCGGCCAGAAATGCCTCATAGCCGATCTCACCGAGTGTCCTGCCGTCCTGATAGCTTGGGTCATCGATGTCAATCACCAGGGGCCGTTCGTCCAGCAATTTCAGCGCGCTCTCGATCGTGGCCGAGAACTCACGATCGGTGATCAGCACGCGCGCGCCGCCGTGGCGAAGCATGAAAGCGATGGTCTCCGCGTCGAGCCGCGTGTTCAGCGTGTTCAGGACGGCACCGCACATCGGTACGCCGAAATGAGCCTCGTACATCGCCGGAATGTTCGGCGCCATCAGTGCGACCGTGTCGTTCTTGCCGATGCCCCGTCGTGCCAGTGCCGATGCCAGGCGCCGACAGCGTGCATAGGTCTCACGCCACGTGAAACGCTGCGAACCATGAATCACCGATGGGCGCTCGGGATAAACGTAGGCCGCGCGCTCCAGAAAGGTCAGCGGCGTGAGCGGCGTGTAATTGGCCTGGTTCCGATCGAGCCCGGTCAGGTAGGCGCTGTTGCCGGTCATCCGGTTCCTCCCACGCTAGGCAAGCAGGTCGCGCACCGCCTGCACCACGGCGTCCGGCGTCTCGCGTGACAGGAAGTGGCCGGCCACTGGGATAACACGCCGCTCATAGCGGGCGGTGAAGAACCGCGCATGCGTCTCGGACTGTTCGGCCGGTCCGACCCCGTCGCAGGCGCCATGTAGCACGATCGCCGGCACCGTGATGGGCGGGCGCTCGGCGAGACGCACCTCCAACGGATCAAGCGTCGGATCACCCGGCGCATTGGCGTAGCGATGCCGATACGACTGGATGGTCACATCGACGAAGTCGGGATTGTCGAAGCTCTCTGCCGTTGCGTCGAACGTCGCATTATCGAACTGCCAGTTCGGTGACCAAAGCCGCCACAACAGCCGGCAGATGTCGCGGCGGTTCTGCTGTAGCCCGGCGCGGCCGCGCTCGGTTTGAAAGTACCACTGATACCAGTAGCGATGTTCCTGCGCCGCCGCACCCGGACGACCCGAGGCGGGAATATTCTGGATGTTGTAGCCGGTGATCGACACCAGGCCACGCACGCGCTCCGGCCACAGCGCCGCTGCCACGCATGCGCCACGGCCGCCCCAGTCGTAGCCGACCAGCAGCGCCTGCCGGATATTCAGCGCATCCATGTAGTCGCGCACGTCCGACCCTAGTGCCGCCTGCTGGCCAGACCGCGGTGTCGAGGGATCGAGAAAGCGCGTAGGACCGTAGCCGCGCAGCCAGGGCACCAGAACGCGACAGCCACCGTTGGCCAGCGCCGGTGCAATACCGTCCCAGTCATGCGGATCCGACGGCCAACCATGCAGCAGGATCACCGGAAGACCGTCCGGCGGCCCACTCTCGTGATACGCGATGTCCAGCAGCTTGGTGCGGACGTTCCTGATCATGGGCATCAATCCGCCGGCGCACCGGCGAAGCCGGACGCCTGATCGGCGATAGCGAACGTCTCGAAATAGCTGATCCGCGGCTCGCAGCGATAGCGGCGCTTGATGCCGTCAAGCCAAGCGCCGCTGTAGAATGCCTTCGCCGAGTCAAGATCCTTCCAGATATACGAGCCGCCGGCCACGCCGCCGTTCACGTCGTGGATGAATTGCTTCCGGATAAACCCGGGAACGCCGAGAAAGTCGGGCGCGATCTTGATGAAATGCTGCCGGCATGCCTCACGGTCGATGTCCGGCGGCAGATCGTAGAGCACGATGGCGGTGATCATCGTGTTCCTCTAGCGCACCAGGTTGTTCGTCACGGCGCCGCCCGTCGCGGTGCGGCCACCGTCGACGACGTACTGCGCGCCGGTGATGTTGCCTGCGAGGTCGGAGCAAAGGAACAGCACCAGGTTGGCCACCTCCTCCGGGGTGCCGTAGCGGCCGATCGGGATGTTGGACTGATAGCGGTCGCCAACGCTACCGGGATCGGTTGGATTGAGCATTGATTCCAACGAATGGATCATGCGCGTGTCGATCGGTCCCGGGCAGACCGCATTTACCCGCACCCCGGAGCGCGCGACCTCCCCGGCAGCGGTCTTGGTGAGACCGATGACCGCATGCTTCGATGCGACGTAGGCGGGCATGCCGGGCGAGGCGACCAGTCCTGCGACCGAAGCGGTGTTCACGATCGCACCGCGCTTCTGCTTCAGCATCACCGGCAGGATGTGGCGCATGCCGAGGAACACGCCCTTCACGTTCACGCTCATCACCGCATCGAACATCGCCTCGTCATATTCGGCGGTCGTCGCGACGCTGCCTTCGATCCCGGCGTTGTTGTGGAAACAGTCGATTGTACCGTAGGCGTCGAGCGCTGCCTTTACATAGGCCTGAACGTCGGCCGATTTCGTCACGTCGGCGGCGACGAACAGCGCATCGCCACCCTGCTGGCGGATGATGCCGGCGGTACCCTCGCCGCCGGCGGTATCCCGGTCCACCACGACGACCTTGGCGCCACCGCCCGCGAAACCGAGCGCCGAGGCACGACCGATGCCGTTGCCGGCGCCGGTGATCAGCGCGACCTTGCCCTTGAAGTCCATGGTTTCCTCCGGTGCGTTCTGTAGAATTAGACTGTCATCGCGAGCAGAGCGAAGCAATCCCCTGATCGTGTGGCGCCCCGGCGCGCTGATAGTGGACTCGGCATCAGCCCACATATACAAGATATCTTTCCGGTCGGGGATATTCTTGCCACTGTTGTTCGATGCTCTCAGATGGGGAGCGGTCCGTTTTCCGCGCGGGTCGATCGTGCGCACGGCGTGTGTCGCTGCGGTAAAGGTGCTTCGCGGAAAGCCTCGCGTCCCGCACAGTATCACCGAAGTCCGACCGCTCGATCGACCCGGCATATCGTTCGAAGCCGCCGATTCGATGGTCATGGACGCAATATATTGGTTTGGCGTTCAGGGTTATGAAGGCCGAATGGCCGATGTGTGGGAGACGCTGTGCTCAACGGCCAAGTGCATCGTGGAAGTCGGCGCCAATGTTGGCCTGTTCACGGTCTTGGGCGGCCTTGCCACCCGTGGTTCCTACGTCGCCGTGGAGCCGGTTCCCGAGATAGCGGACTTGTTGAACCGGAACATCGCGAGGAATGGCCTCGCCGGAAAAATCGAAGTTCGACAGGCCGCCGCCATTGCAGCCTCCATCGAGTCGCCCGTCGAGATCAACGTTCCGAATGAGGGTCGCGGCGCGCCCGTCGGCGCACATCTGATGGAACGCAGCGAAGTCAGTGGCCGAAGCCGCCTTCGGGTCATCAAGGTACCGGGCCTGCCCTTCAAAGACCTCATTGAACAAGCCGACCTCATCAAAATCGATGCCGAAGGCATCGAGGCCGAATTGCTGCAATCGGGCAAGGATCGGATCGTACGGAACAGGCCGACAATCGTTGTGGAACTCCTCCCCGAGAGCAACCGACTTGCTGCTCTCGTGCGCGAGCTCGCCTCGACCTGCGGCTACACGATCAACGTCATCCCGGCATTTGGATCCGACGAGATTGTCATCGTCGCCCCGGATCGTTTTGATGCAAGCACACCGCAGAAGTACAATTCGAAGGACGTAGTGCTGTCCTCAGGTCCCTTGGATCCCCGGCAATGACATCTCTCCTCGTCACGCGAGGAATTCGCGCCGCGCCTCCTCGAGGCAGGCCCAGACATAAGGCGCGAACGAACGCGCCACTTCGATCCTGAACGTCTCGGCTGCGGTCCGCCAAAGCACGATCTCTGCCTTGCCGAACACGGTGCGCGTGCACATCCCGATAGGAAATGCCGCCTCCTGAAGGTCCAGTGCACAGAACCCATTGATCAACCAGGCGGCAAGCGGTCCGGACGCCGTCAGTGCGGTATCGCGATGCGACACATCCACCACGCATGCGTCTGACGGGGCGACCTCCTTCGACCCGAGCAGCAGGAATTCGTCGGGGCCAAGCCATAGCAGGACACAATTCCCGATCGTTGTTGCCCGACAGGTGCCGGGCAACAACAACCCCATCGAGGCAAGAGCAGCGGCATCGCCGCGGATGATGAACCGCCTCGCCGGCGCCACGGA
>JANWJK010000276.1 GCA_025452005.1 Acetobacteraceae bacterium
ACCAGGTCGCGCTGGGTGATTTCACCGCGGCCTTCAAGGCTGGCGGGGCGGGTTTCCATGCGCACCACGTGGGGCTGCTGCAATTGCAGTTCCGCGGCGTCCTCGATGGTGACGATGCGTTCGCCGGTGTCGATCATGCGCGACATCGCGTTCATCAGCGTGGTCTTGCCGGAGCCCGTGCCGCCGGAGATGATCACGTTCAGCCGCGCCTGCGCGGCGATCTCCAGCACCCGCGCGACGGGCAGGGTCAGGGCCTTGTATTCAATCAGCTTGGCGAAATCGATGCCTTTCTTGCCGAACTTGCGGATGGAGAGATAAGGGCCATCGAGCGCCAGCGGCTGGAACACGATGTTGACGCGCGAGCCGTCCTTCAATCGCGCATCGACCATCGGGCTTGATTCATCAACTCGACGACCAACGGCGGCGGCTATGCGCTGGCAGAGGTTGGAGAGGTGGGCCTGGTCACGGAACCGGATGTTCGCCAGGGACACCTTGCCGCCGCGCTCGACGAACGTCCTGTCGGGACCATTCACCATGATGTCGGTGATGCTCGGGTCCTCCAGCAGCGTCTCCAGCGGACCCAGCCCCAGTATGTCATTCACCAGGTCGCCGGCGAGGGCTCGCTGTTCGCGGCCGTTCAACTGGATACGCCGTTCGGTGGCGATTTCAGAGATCAGCCGCTCGACATCTGTCGTCAGTCGCTCGGCTGGCATCGAGGCGACCGCGGTCGGCTCGAGTCGCGCCAGGCAAATGGCGCGCAGCTCGGCGATCGACTGGGATGGCACCCCGCCAGGCGTGGACGCGTTGGTATTCGGTTCCGGGAGTGGTGCGGCAACGGGCCGCGGCGCCAGCTCGGCAACGGCGGACCGCCCGCCAGTCCGGCGCCCAAAGCTCGGTGAGAACGTAGCACTCATGAACGACGCCCCAGAAACTTCCAGCGTGATTTCTTGTGACTCGCAACTGCTGCTGCGGCGGCGGCGTCGGAGGCGGAGTCGAGCAGCCGCTGGCCACCCACCTGGCGCGTCAGTTCCAGGATGCCGGTGCGGAAGCCACCGCTGTTCGCCATGGCGGGCTCGCCAAGTGTGGCGGCGGTGCCGACCTGTCGCGGCAGGTCCGGGATGGCAACGTCCACCTTCATCTTCAGCGCATCTTCCACCTGGCGGCGCGTCAGTCCGCCCGGGATGCCGACACGATTGAGCACCACCACCGCACGTTGCGTTTGCCCGTGGCCCGCTGGCAGCGCCAGGAGCCGCAACGTGTCGCGCACCGCCGCCAGTGTCGGCTCCATCACCAGCACGCGTTGATCGACCAGATCGAGCAGGTCGCGGTACACCGGCACCGGCGCGAAGGGCACGTCAGCGACAATGAAATTATAACGGCGTCGCAGCGCTTCCAGCAGCCGGGCGGCGCAACCGGGTGCGTGATTCGGCTGCAACGCAACCTTTTCCTCACCGGCAAGCACGTGCAGGCGATCGGCCGCGGGCTGGGCCGCGCGTTCGGCGAGCAGCGCGTCGATACGTTCCGGCGCCTCCAATGCCATGCGCAGGCCGGGGCCCGGCTGGATGTTGAGCAGGAACGCAGCCATGCCGAGATGCAGATCGGGATCCAGCAGCACCGTGTGACGGCGCATCCAGACTCCGAAATGCCACGACAGGTTGACCGCGAGCGTCGTCGTGCCGACACCGCCGCGGACACCGGTGATCGCGATTGCGCGGCCGCCGAGCATCCCCTCGGAGGATGGTGCCTGGCCCAATACGAAGGCACCGAAATGCCGCGAGACCTTGTCGCGCGTCAGTGGCTTCGGCAGGTAGTCTGCCGCGCCGAGACCACGCGTCACCTCGCGATAGAAGTCTGCGTTGTTGATCTCGCCGACCACCAGCACGCAGACGTCTGGTTCAACGACATGCGACAGATCGCCGAGCGCGGTGAGCGGCTGATCCTCGCCGCTGACATCGACCACCAGCACCTTCGGCGTTGCGCTCTTCTGCATCGCGGCGATCGCGGCGCGGACACCGCCGCGGCGGATGTCGGGGTCCTCGGTGACGAAGTCGGTCAGCCCGTCGCGCAGTGCCTCTTCTGAGCGCGCGTCGGAGATGAAGACCGCAAGCGCGGGCCTGTCGTGGCGCCCTGATGCATGGTCACCGATGGGTTCGTTGATGTTATGAACTTTGTGGCCACCGTCATCCGGCATCTCTCAACCTCCCGACGACCCAGAACCGCCGGATCCGCCACCGCCGCCGCCCGACCCGCCGCCTGGCCCACCACCGCCGCCGCTCGAGCCAGTGCTCGCCGCGCTGTTGCCGCCAGGATCAAGCAGCGCTTTGGTGTGGTCGGTATTGACCCGATGGATAGCGAGCACGGGTTCATTCGAATCCGTGCGATCGGAACCACGGCCGTGGAGCAGGTCGTACGGGTTGGCGACCATGGCCGCGATGTTGCCGGCGTTGGCCCCTGTCGGCTGCCACATGTCGTTCCGCGCGTAGGGCTCCATTTCCTGGCACGCCGCTACAGACAGCACCGCTGCCAGCAGTGCACAGCGCATGATTGTTCGGGACTGCATGTTGCGCCTCTCGCTCATTGCACGACAAAACCGGCGCTGCCCGGGATGCGCATCGGCACCGCCGGTTGCCCCAGGCCAACCTGCTTCATGAACAGCAACCGATCGGCCTCACGCGGCAGGTTGTAGCCATCGGTCGGAAGATGGATCGCGGACGAATCGTTGACCGGCCGCACGATGAACGGCGTCACGACGATCACCAACTCGGTTTCCTTCTTGTCGAACGAGTTGTCACGGAACAGCGAGCCAAGCACCGGAATATCACCAGTGATCGGCAGACCGCTGTTGCCTTGTGTGTGCTCGGTTTGCAGCAGACCGGCGATGGCGAAGGTCTGGCCGCTGCCCAGCTCGACGGTGGTCTCCGCACGGCTGATCGTGAGCGAAGGGACGACGAGGGTGGAACTCCCGGCGGCTATCTGCACAGCGTTCTGATTGCTCAGCTTGCTCACCTCTGGCGCGACATGCAGGTTGATGCGGCCGTCGCTGTAGACTGTTGGCAGGAAGGTCAGCGAGACGCCAAAACTCTTGTACTCGATGGAGATTGCGTTGTTCTGCTGTTCAATGGGGATCGGAAACTGCCCACCAACCAGGAAGCTTGCCGATTGGCCGCTCATGACCGTCAGGTTCGGCTCGGCGAGGATGCGCGCCAGGTTGTCCTGCGCCAGCGCGTCGATCACGCCGTTGAAATTGGAGCCGGGGCAAATCGTCTGCGCCCCATTACTACCACCGGAAGTGACCCCGCACGACAGGGCGTTGCTGTTGATGTTGAATGTCAGTGCCGGGACCAGGCCAATCCTGCCAATCGACGACAGGTTCTGCCAATTGACGCCGAGATTGCGAATGACCTCTCGCGATACCTCGGCAACGCGCACGCGCAGCGTGACCTGGATTGGCGAGGTGATGCTGATCTGGTTCTCGACCGTCTGCGTGTCGCCGAGATAGCCCTTGGCGATCGCGACCGCCTGGGCGGCATCGGCGGCGCTGCCGACCGCACCACTGAGCAGCATGCCCTTCGCCTGGGGCTCCACCTTCACGCGGCTGCCGGCAACCAGGCGCGAGATCATCGACTGCGCCTGCATCGCGCCGAACGCCGATGGCTGCACCGTGACGTCGTATTGCGCGATGGTGTGGCCGTTGCTGTCGAGCGCCGCGACCGTCGTGTGACCGGCCGCCACGCCGAACACGAAGAGGCTCGCAGCGCTGGCGGGACGTACCTCGGCGATCTTCGGGTCCGCGACGAACACATTGGCCGCCGCGGCACGCAGGCTGACAACCCGGCCGGTGCCTGCCTCGAGCAACAGCGGCGCGTGATCCGCTGTTATCACCGCGGCAGCCGCGCCGGCGGCCTGGGTCTGGGAAAGCGCGGTCACGGGCAAGCCCGCCAAGGTGGCCGCGATGGCAATATTGCGCAGGATTTTCATCAGAACTTGAACTCCTTTGCGTCGCCTGAACCTGAATAGACCCGCAGCGTATCTTGCTGGTGCGGTGGTGGTTCCGCGCCAAGCGCCGGTGAAACATCAACCGCCCAGGTGGTGTCGCGCGACGCCGCAACGTTGTTGCCCGCATCTGCGGATCGCACTGAGAGTGACAGCCGTCCGAGCCGTGTTGCGACGGACACGCTGACCGCCTGCTCCTGCGTCACCTCGAGCGTGACGGTGCGCGCCTGGTTGTCGGATTGATTTGCGTCGGCGCCCTGGACGAGCTGCTGATCGATGGCGATCACGCGGACATTTGACAGCACAGTCTCCGCGGCGACCCGATGTCCCAGCGGCATCGCCGCTGCCTGTATTGTCTGTGTCAGGATCAGATCGACGCGGTCACCGGGCCAGATCAGCCCGGCTGCGCCGGTCGTCGCATCCACGGCGACGGTGACGGCGCGCATGCCCGGCTGCAATACGGCGGCCAGGAAGCCGTGATCACCAGGGCGCATCACGTCACTGGGGCGTATCGGTTCGCCCGCGCTCAGGCTACGCCGTACCATCGCACCCGACAGCGCGCGGCGCGCGTCTGGCGTATCGGCGCTCATGTCGTCGCTGCGGTCCGATACCAGGATCTCCTTTGCGGCGAGGTCCTCGGGTTTCAGCAGACTGCCGGCACGCAGCGGACGCGCAGCACCCAGTACCGCGACCTTCGCAGGGGGTGGCGGCGCGGCCACGTGCGGCGGTGGCGGCGGCGGCCGTGTCGAGATCCACGCCACGGTTCCAAAGCCCACCAGGCCGACGGCCATCAGGGCGAAGAACATGATGCGCAGGACCATCGGATGCTCCGCCTATAGCGCGATGAACAGGAAGCCGACGGCGATCGCCAGCGCGTACGGCAGCGGACCGGCGCGGCGGATACGCCATTGCTCGGCACGTAATGCGCGAGCGATCAGATGCTGTGGGCGCCGGGAGGACGGGGCCGCGATGACGCGGCGGGCGCCGAGATAGATCACCGCGAGCACAGCACCGGATAGTGCGACTGCGGCGACGAACATCACGACGTTGCCCGGCGGCAGCACGAGTGATGCCGCGGCGAGCAGCTTCACGTCGCCACCGCCCATCCAGCCGCGGCGCCAGCAGATAGCGGTCGCCAGGAAGACGATGAGGCTGGCGAGAAAGCCGCTGTATTGGGGGAAATGCAGAAGCTGTGATGCCACACCAAGCAGCGCCAGCAATCCCGCCATCCCGTTGGGCACGGTGCGTGTCGCGATGTCGTGCAGCGCGGCGGCTAGCAGAATGACGATGCTGGCGAGCAGCAGAGCGAGTGGGGGAAACGAGGACGAGGCGTGTGTTGTCACGACCATCCCTCGATGCGCGCGGTGCCAGAAAGGCGATCAGCGCGGCGGCAGGTCCTGCCGCCGCGCTGGGCCA
>JANWJK010000277.1 GCA_025452005.1 Acetobacteraceae bacterium
CGGCGCTCGGCCGCCTGGATCGCCACCGGCATGAACATGCCGAGTGCACCGACGTTCTTGACGAAGGCGGACATGAAGCTCACGGCGGCGGTGAGCGCGGCAATCTGCAGCGTGGTGGAATCGAGGAAGCGCAGCAGTCGGCGCATCGCGTTGTCGATCACGCCCGATACGGAAACGGCACGGCTGATCACCAGCACGGACGCGATGATGATGACGACGGGACTGGCGAACCCCTCGAACGCCTTCTTCGCGGGGACGACGCCGGTAAGCACGGCGGCGGACAGGGCAATCGCCGCCACCAGGTCGTAGCGCAGCCGGTCGGAGACGAACAGGATGAGCATCCCGGCAACGATGGCCAGGGCTTCGATTTGGAGCAGGGTCAAACAGCGGAGTCCTGGCAGGGTCTGTCAGGAGTGGGGTTGCGGCGTTCCGGGCGCAACCCGACCGCCGGTCAGATATCGGAGACCGGGAGGCTGAGGCGTGGTACTGGGTCAATGTGCGACGCAGTTCGCCGACGTTGGATTGAACCTCTGCAACTAGCGAGCACGGCGAATCGGGTATCCTGCGCGATCACCCGATCCGCCACCTCGCGCAGCAATTGATAGACCGCCGCGATGTCCACGCCATTGCCGCTCACGGGACCCGGTTATCCACCAGCTCCGTCACCACCGCGGGATCCGCCAACGTGGAGGTATCGCCCAGGCTGTCGGTCTCGTTGGCGGCGATCTTGCGCAAAATGCGCCGCATGATCTTGCCGCTGCGCGTCTTGGGCAGTGCCGGTGCCCACTGGATCGCGTCCGGCGAGGCGATCGGGCCGATTTCCTTGCGCACCCAGGCGACCAATTCCTTGCGCAGATCCTCGTTCGGTTCCTCGCCCAACTTCAGCGTGACATAGGCGTAGATGCCCTGCCCTTTCAGCTCATGCGGGAAGCCAACCACAGCGGCCTCGGCAACCTTCGGATGCGCCACCAGTGCGCTTTCCACCTCCGCGGTGCCCATCCGGTGGCCCGAAACGTTGATCACGTCATCGACGCGGCCGGTGATCCAGTAGTAGCCGTCCGCATCGCGCCGCGCGCCATCGCCGGTGAAGTAAAGGCCCTTGAAGGTGGAGAAATACGTCTGCACGAAGCGCTCGTGATCGCCGTACACGGTGCGCATCATGCCGGGCCACGCATCCGCCAGACACAGGTTGCCCTCGCAAGGACCGTGCAGTTCGTGGCCATCGCCATCGACGATGATCGGCCGCACGCCGGGCAAGGGACGCGTCGCTGAACCGGGCTTGGTCGGTGTCGCGCCGGGCAGCGGCGAGATCAGGATGCCGCCCGTCTCGGTCTGCCACCAGGTATCGACGATCGGGCAGCGATGCTCGCCGACGACGCGGTCGTACCACAGCCACGCCTCGGGATTGATCGGCTCGCCGACGCTGCCAAGGATACGCAGCGAGCGGCGCGAGGTCTTGCGCACTGGGCCTTCGCCGTCGCGCATCAGCGCGCGGATCGCAGTGGGCGCGGTGTAGAAGATGTTGACCTTGTGCTTGTCCACCACCTGCCAGAAGCGCGAGCTGTCCGGATAGTTCGGAATGCCCTCGAACATCAGCGTGGTGGCGCCGTTCGCCAGCGGGCCATAGACGATGTAGGTGTGCCCGGTCACCCAGCCTACATCCGCGGTACACCAGAAGATCTCGCCCTGGTGGTAGTCAAACACGTTCTCATGCGTGAAGCTCGCCCACACGAGATAGCCGCCGGTGGTGTGCAGCACGCCCTTCGGCTTGCCTGTGCTGCCCGAGGTATACAGGATGAACAGCGGGTCCTCCGCGTTCATCTCGAGCGGCGGACAATCGGCGGAGACGGCGGCGCACAGCGTCGCGTAGTCGTGGTCGCGGCCGGATTGCATCGCCACCTTGCCGCCGGTCACCTGCACGACGATGACGTTCTTCACGCCCGGGCACGACTTCAGCGCCTCGTCGGTATTCACCTTCAGCGGCACCTTGCGTCCACCACGACGCCCTTCATCGGCGGTGATCACCAGTTCGGACGCGCAGTCCTGGATGCGGTTTGCCAGGCTGTCGGGCGAGAACCCGCCGAACACAACCGAATGGATCGCACCGATGCGCGCGCAGGCCAGCATCGCCACCGCGGCTTCCGGCACCATCGGCAGATAGATCGTGACGCGGTCGCCCTTCTTCACGCCGAGGCCCTTCATCGCGTTGGCCAGGCGGCACACCTGCTCGTGCAGTTCGCGGTATGTGACGTGCTTCGACACCGACGGGTCGTCGCTCTCCCAGATGATCGCGGTCTGATCGCCGCGCGTCGCCAGGTGCCGGTCGAGACACGAGGCGGAGGCGTTCAGCGTGCCGTCCTCGAACCATTTGATCGACACGTTGCCGGCGAAGCTGGCGTTCTTGACCTTCGTCGGCGCCTTCATCCAGGCGATGCGTCGCGACTGCTCGGCCCAGAACCCGTTCGGGTCGCGCGCCGCGTGCTCGAACATGTCCTGATAGCGTGCCGCGGTGATGCGCGCCTTCGCGGCGATCTCGGGCTTGACCGGAAACACCTGACCGTCGGCGGGGTGGATATCTGGCATGGGCGCGCTCCTTCCCTTCTTGTCCTAGAGGCCGGCATCCTCCGGTACGTATATCGTGCCGTCCTTGATCTGGATCATCACGGGTTCCAGCCGGTCACCGAAGCACGGGCCGCGCAGGC
Source organism: Acetobacteraceae bacterium (assembly GCA_025452005.1). Lineage (GTDB taxonomy): Bacteria > Pseudomonadota > Alphaproteobacteria > Acetobacterales > Acetobacteraceae > JAMXLO01. The sequence goes on from JANWJK010000277.1 coordinate 2,703, forward strand.
ATTCGCCATCGCTGATGCGGAACTCGGCGCCGTGCGTGGCGCAGACGATACGGCCGCCGTCGCGGGAGAGGAAGCGGTCGGGGGTCCAGTCGAGCGGCGTGCCGATGTGAGGGCACGAATTCACATAGACGAACACCGAATCTCCCTGGCGGACAGCGAACAGGCCAGCCTGCCACCGCGTGACCGACCCGTCGCCGAGGCTGTCGGGCGGAGCTGGGAAGCCCTTGGAGGCGCCGTCGGGAACGTCGTCGAGGCGGCACAATGCACGCAGCCCGTCCCCACTCATCCCTGCCATCCCCCCATCCGGCAGATCCGGTCCCAGTGGGGCTTCGCAACCGGCATCACCGACAGCCGCGATTGCCGGACCAGCGCGAAATCAGCGAATTTCGGGTCCGCCTTGATCGCCACCAGCGTCACAGGCTTCGGCATCGGCGCCACCGCCTTCATGTCGACGCATACCCAGTCACCCTTCGTGGCGGAGGGATCGGGATAGGCCTCGCGCGCCACCTCGACCACGCCGACGATCTCCTTGCCCTCGTTGGAGTGGTAGAAGAACGCCAGGTCGCCCTGCTTCATCGCATTCAGGTTCTGCTTCGCCGTGTGGTTGCGCACCCCGGTCCACGGCTCCACGCCATTCGCCACCTGCTGATCCCAGGAGAACGAGTCAGGCTCCGACTTCACCAGCCAGTACTGCATCGCCGTGGATCCTCGGCCCGGTGGAAAACCGAGTCCACATTAGGCGAACGCCGGCTCGCTTCAAACGTGGCCAGTGGGGAGCGGGGTTATCAGGCTGCCTCGCGCAGCGTCAGGCGCTCGAGGACCGTTCGGAATGCGGCTGCCGCCGCCTCATCGAGCTCGAAGGCCAGATGAAGCTCGTCGCCCTCGGCCGCGCGCACGACGCATGGCAGCGTCGCGGCAACGCCATCGAGTTGCAGCATGCCACGTGCTCCCGCCGGGAGGTCCGGGGCACCGCGCAGACAAGCCCCGCCGGCGGTGAGATCGATGGTGCGGACCATGTGCTCGCCGTGACCGGCAACGGAAAGGCGAGCCGCGATATCGAACTTGTGACGCCCGGAGTTGCGCCGATCCACGATGGCGGTCGACGTCCGCACCACCCTGATCACGGAATGCCGCAACTCCTCCACCGCCTGGTTCAGTGCCCCGGCGTTTTCGCGCAGGTCGGTCGCGTGACGGCCGGTCCCCGTGGCCTCGTCAGAGACGTCGTTGGTACGGCTGGTCATCTCGTTCGCCGCGCTGGCCGTTGCGGCCACATTGCGGGCTATCTCCGCTGTCGCTGCATCCTGCTGCTGCATGGCGACGGCAATCGAACCAGCTATCGTGCTGATCTCGCTGATGGTCTGGTCGATCCGCGCCACCGCCGCGACCGAGGCGCCGGTGGCGGAACGCACCTGACCGATATGGCGCGCAATCTCTTCGGTGGACCGGGCGGTCTGCATGGCCAGTGCCTTCACCTCCGCGGCGACCACGGCAAATCCCTTGCCGGCGTCACCGGCACGCGCTGCCTCGATTGTCGCGTTGAGCGCCAGCAGATTGGTCTTCGCGGCGATCGCGGCGATCATTTCGGCGACAGCCCCAATTCGTTCGACCTCCTGGTTCAAGGCCACTATGGTGGTGCGGGTCTCCGTTCCGGCGGTCACCGCGCGGCCGACCACAGCGGTGGACTGACTGACCTGGGCGCCGATTTCGCGGATCGAATCGGCGAGCTGCTTCGCCGCGCTGGCGACGGACTGCGCAACCGCCAGTGCCTGCGCGGCGGCTGCGGCGGCGTCGCGAGCCGATGTTCCGGTGCGGGTGGCAGACGCGCTCATGGCGTCCGCGGCTGCCGCCATGGCGGCGGTGCGGCCGCCGATCTGCTGTAGCGCCGACCCGGTCGCGGCTTCGATCGTCGCTGCCATATTCACCAGCGCCGCGCGCTTCGCCTCCTCCGCCCGACGGCGTTCCGCTTCCTGTTCGGCGGCAACCTGGATTCCCTTGACCATGTGTTCCTTGAACACGAGCACCGCGCGCGCCATGCCGCCGAGTTCGTCGCGATGATCGTGCGCATCGACGCGGGCGGCCAGGTTGCCGGCGGCCAGCTCGGCCATCGTCCGGGTCAGCGCGCGGACCGGACGGGTGATCGCCGCCACGACCACGGGCAGCAGGATCATGATGACCAGGCCGGAACCGCCGACGATCCAGCACGAGCGGACCAGCAAGGTGTGCGAACTACGGCGCGCAGCCTGCACCGACGTCGCCTCAGCCGCGCGGTGCGCTGCCGACAGGCCGGCTATGTCGCCGCGCAGCGCCTCGAACGTCGCGTCCGTGCGGCGGAACAGGCCGACCGCGATGGCAGGGTCGGCGACCAGGTCGAGCGCATCGCCGAGCTGCTTGGCGTAAACCCCCGACCTGGCCGCGATCGCCTTCAGCAGCGGGAGGTCGGCTTCGCCCGCGGCGCGTTCCGCGAGCATGCCCGCGGTACCGGCGCGCAACGCGGTCAGCTCGTTTTCGATGTCCTTGACCAGTGCGTCGATCGTGGCCTCCGGCACCCCGGCCTGCTGCCAGACCAGTGCGCGCATGGCCTTTGCCTGGATCGTATCGACGTCATCCAGCAGGCGCGCGCTCGCCGCGGCAGTCGGCAGGGCGCTATCGGCGACTTCGGCCAATCTCCCCTCGGTCTCGGTCGCGCCCAGCCAGATCGACACCGCGATCGCGACTCCCGCCACGATACCGGCAGAAGGAGCGACCAGGACCTTCGCCCACAACGGCAGGTCGTGGAACGACCGGATATGGCGGATGAGGCCGAAGGAACGGAACATGCTGGATCAGCGCGTGTACACGCCGGCAAGATAGGTATAGTCGCCGGCCTTCTCGACGTAATTCTCTTTCGGCAGGACCTTTCCGCTGATCGGGTCCTTGAACGCGAACGAGATCCAGCCCTTGCCCGGACCCGCCACGATCTGCTGCACCTCCTTGCCGTACTCCTTGCCGTTCACGTCAACCGAATCGAAGTACATCTTGCCGACCAGCTTCGGGTTCTGACCGTGCACGACGCGTGTGCCCTGGTTGTCGATGATGATCAGATACAGGTCGCGATCGACGAATTTCCCTCCATGATCCATGAATTCCGGCTTTGCCTTGTCCATGCCGACTTCGGCGACACGGCCGATAGCCTGCTTCACCAGTGCCACAGCCTCGTCCTTGGTGGCGTACTCTCCGGCGGTCGCCGGCGTGGTGCCGGAAGCAGCGGCGCAGAGCCATGCGACGGCGACGACGAGATGCAGATACCTCATCGGCGAACTCCTGTGCTGTGCGGCCAGCC
>JANWJK010000278.1 GCA_025452005.1 Acetobacteraceae bacterium
CAGGTCGCCGAACTGCTGCATCAACTCGCCCAGCGCGCGCCTGAGCGCCCGCTGCACCTGCCGGTCCGCCTCGCGCTGCGCGGCCTCGTCCGACGGCTGGGTCGGCGGCCGGTTGCCGCGGAACCTGGTCTGCTCATCGACGCGGCCCTGCGAGTGGTCCAGCAGCGCTCCCTGCCGGCCGATCATGTCCTGCACCGCGCCCATCTGCTGGCGTCCGCGCCGGCGCTGCCCCTCGGTGCGCTCGCCGTCGCGGCCATGCTCGGCGCGAGCGTTGCGCAGCTTGTCCAGCATGCGCTCCAGCTCCGCCACCCGCTGCTGGGCATCCTCCATGCGGCCCTCGCGCGCAGCCTCGCGCGCCTGCTCCGCCATCTTGTCGAGGTCGCGGTTGGACAGATGCTGCGCGTCCGGGTCGAACGGCAGCTCGTCGTTGTTGCGCCGCGCCTCCTCCGCCAGCGCCTCGAGGTGGCGCGCGATCGCCTCCTCCAGCTCCTTCAGCTTGCGGTCCAGCGCCTCGCGGTTGGCCTCGTTCGGCTCGCGAATCGCCTTGTCCAGCGCGTCGCGCGCCGCCTGGCGGGCTTCGTCCAGCGCCCGCGCGGTGCGCTCGGTCTGGCCTTCTTCCAGATGCAGCGCCAGTTCCCACATGCGCTGCTGCGCCTCGCCCACCGCGGTGGACGCCTTGTTGCGTTCCAGCAGGTAATAGATGGCGCCGAGGTTGGCGTAGCCGCCCAGATCGCCGCCAAAGGCTTCCGGCGCCATGATCAGCGCGTCGAGCCCGTTCACCGCCGATGCACGATCGTCCGGATGCAGGCTGAGGTCGCGGCGAATCGCCATCAGGGCGCGCGCAATCGGGTTCTGGAACTGCCGCTGCGGCAGGACGAACTCGACCTCGCCGCTCTCGCCGTTCTGGTTCATCGCATCGCGTGCCACCAGCTTGGCGATCACCGGCAGCCCGGCCCAGGGATGTGCCGTCAGGTCCTGCTGGCTGACGCCATGCGCCGATTTCGGCGTGCCGCCGGGCAGCGGCAGGCTCACCACCAGCGGCGGCGCATCGGCGCGGTCGCGCAGGCGCAGCTCGGCCTGCAGCGACACCACGCCATAATCGTCCGTGGCCTGCCACGGCAGGCGGGTCTGCTGGCTGCCCGGCGCGCGGGCTGGATTGTCGCTCCACGCCGCGGTGGGCGGCTGGTCGGCCACCACGGCCAGGCTCCACGCGGCCAGCTCGTGGCCATCGCGCCGCACCGTGATGTGCCCGCCCGCGGTCAGGTCGCGGTCGGCCTGGAAGCTGGTCTTGTCGAGCGCGCGGAACGGCTCCGAGTGGCCGTCGAACGCCAGCGCCGGCATGCCGCTGCCGCCGGTGACGCTGACGGTGAGGTGGGCGCCCGCCGGCACCGATACCGTGCCGCCGTCGGGCTTCAGGAAGATCGGCGCCAGCCGCGTATAGGCGGGCGGCGTGATCCAGGCCTGGAGTTCGGTCGCCGGCGGCGCGATCTCGCGCGGCAGGGTCGGCTCCATCGCCTGCGCCAGCCGCGAAGGCGCATCGTCGCCGGCGATCGCGACGGCGGCCACCAGGGCGACCACCAGCGCGGCACGCAGCGCGCGTGGATCGCGCCGCGCCAGGCCAGGCCGCGGCACGCCGATGCGCAGCCGGCGCACCGAGCGCACCGCGCGCGCGACATGCACCTGCCACAGCGCCACCGCCGCGGTATCGGGTCCGCCGATGCCGCGCGACGGCCGATCGGTCAGCACCGACAACGGCCGATGCGCCAGCCCGGACGCAAGCTCCAGGCGGCGATCGGCCGCCTTGTCGTCCGGCGCGGCAAGGTTACGCAGCCCGTGGAGCAGCAGCCCGAGGATCAGCAGCCCGATCACCACGAGCAGCGCGATATGCCACCACGGCGGCAGCAGGCGCGGCAGGTCGAGCAGTGCGGCGCAGACGAACAGGCCGGCAACGCCGAGCGCCGGCCACAGGGCGGGCCAGATCCGCTCGAACAGGATCGCGTAGCGGGCGAGCGCCCGGCGGCCGGCAAGCCGGCGCAACAGGCGATCGAACTCTCCGCCCGGGGCGTTCATTGCAGCCAATGTGGCATGCGTTCGCCGCGCCACAAGTCGGCGTGCGACTCTCGCTCGCGGATCACCGACCAGTCGCTGCCGTCCACCATCACCTCGGCCGCCACGGGGCGCGCATTGTAGGCCGAACTCATCACCGAGCCATAGGCGCCGGCATCGAGGATCGCCACCCGGGCGCCCGCCGCCAGCGGCGGCAGCATGCGGTTGCGCGCAAAGGTGTCGCCCGCCTCGCAGACCGGTCCCACCACGTCGGCCGGTGCCGCCGGCGCCACGGCATCGACCGCGGAAATCGGCACGATGCCGTGCCATGCATCGTACATGGCGGGACGGATCAGGTCGTTCATCGCCGCGTCGAGCACGACGAAGCGGCTGCCCTGCGTATGCTTTGCCAGGATGACGGAGGCCAGCAGCACGCCCGCCGGTCCGACCAGCCAGCGTCCCGGCTCCACCACCACGCGCACATCGAGGTTGTGCAGCGCCGCGCTAATCGCGCCCGCAAACGCTGCCGGCAGCGGCGCCGGTTCGTTGCGGTACGGAATGCCGAGCCCGCCGCCGCAGTCGATGACGCTGATCGGCAGGCCGTCGGCACGCAGCGCGCGTACCAGGTCGGCCAGGCGCCCATACGCAGCGCGGTACGGTGCCAGCGACAGGATCTGGCTGCCGATATGCGTCGCCAGTCCAATCGGAAGGATGCCGGGCAGCTCGCTCGCGCGGCGATACAACGGCACGGCATCGGCATAGGGAATACCGAACTTGTCCTGCGCCCGGCCGGTGGTGATCTTGGCATGCGTGCCGGCATCGACATCAGGATTGACCCGCAGGACGACGCGCGCCGTGCGGTCCATCGCGGCGGCGACCGCCGACAGCATCGCCAGCTCCTCGGCGCTTTCCACGTTGATCTGTGCGATGTCCTCGGTGAGCGCCAGCCGCAGTTCGCGTTCGCTCTTGCCGACGCCCGAGAACACGATGCGGTCGGCCGGGATGCCTGCCGCGCGGGCGCGGCGCAGCTCGCCCTCGCTGACGATGTCGGCGCCGGCGCCCTCGGCCGCGAACAGCCGCAGCACCGCGAGCCGGTCGTTCGCCTTCATCGCGTAATGGACGTGCGCATCCAGGCCGGCATCCGCCAGCGCTCCGGCGAGCATACGGCAGCGCCGGCGCATGGCAGACGCCGAATAGACCCAGACCGGCGTGCCGACGTCATCGGCAATGGCGTTGAGCGGCACATCGTCGATCACCAACCCGTCCATCGCGTGCATCGCGAGATGCGGCCGCGCTGCGATCAGCTCGGCGGCGGTGGGATCGGGTGTATCGGTGGAGGGGGAAGCGGCCATGATCCGCAGAGTACACGAGGTCGCCGACCGCAGGAACCGCTTGCGCAGCAACGACGACTGCGGACACTGATCGGCGCTGTTGCGGAGTTCCAGCCGAATGCCGCTTGCCAATCGGGAAGCCGTGATTGCCATCCAGGGCGGTGGCGTATGGGCACTGTCGCTGCTTGGACAGGCCCGCGCGGTGCTCGAGGCAGGCTATACCCCGCTCGCCATCGCCGGCACCTCGGGAGGCGCCATCCTTGCCAGCCTTCTCTGGTCCGGGCTGACGCCCCGCGAGATCGAGGGGGCGTTCGTCGATATGGTGCAGGCGGACCGCAATGCGCTGGTGGGACTGCTGGGCGATTTCGACCCGCCGCCTCCGGCCGGGTTCACCTACCGGGAGTTCAGGCAGCTCGGCAGCGAAGTGACCGCCGCGCTGGGCCGGCTGGAATCGTACGGGCAAGCAAGGCCATCGGCGCCGGTGCGCTGGTCGCGCGCCCTTGGCATGATGCGCCAGGCTTTCCGCCTGTGGTCGGTGCTCGAACCGCATATCGCGCGGCGCGGGATGTTCCGGGGCGATGCGCTGGAAACCAAGCTCAACGAGCTGATCTGCCGCGGGCTGGAAATGCCCGACCTCGGCCGGCCCGTGCGGTTTTCCGATGTCGAGCAGAAGATGCGGGCGAGCGGCGGCATCTTCTACCGGCCGGTGCTGCTGCTGACCGCGACCAACCTGTCGCAGCGCCGCCTCGACCTGATCAGCTCGGCCGATCCTCGCTATGCCGATGTGCCGATAGCTGCCGCTGTGCGAGCGTCCGCCGGGTTCCCCGTGTTCTTCCGCCCGCGCGAGCTGCCGGACTGCCCTGGCGGCGGCTGGTTCGTCGATGGCGGGGTGATCGCCAACTTCCCGCTCTGGGCGTTCTCCGCCGCGTTCCGCGATCAGGTGCGCGGCCACCCGGTCTATGGCTGGCTCGCGTCGCGACCCTGGATGCGGATAGGCCTGCGCATCGTCGATGACGCCGAGCAGCCGCGCGATGTCTCCACGCCGCAACTGTTCCTCAGGTCGCTGTTCGGCATGCTCACAGGCATCGCCCGCAACGAGCTCGAGGAGGTGCTGTCGCGCAATGCCGTGCGAACTTTGGTGCTGCGCCAGCCGCTCAGGACCAGCGGAGCGCCGGACAACATCCTCGACGTGCCGGCGATCGATGGCAGCCGCATCGCCCGGATGGTGAGCAATGGCCGCAACTTCGCGCGCGAAGAACTGCGGGCGGCCGGCCTGCCCGCGGTCTATCGCGCCGACGCCAGCGATGTGCTGCGCGGCGAGCTCGCGGCGCTTGTCGATGCGTGCAACATCGTTCTCGGACCGCACGCCCCGACAGCGAAGCTCCGCGCCAACGTCTTTGTCGCCGTCGAGACACGGCTGCACATGATCGTCGGCCACAACATGCAGGGCGACCCGGACGATGGCCTGGTGTTTCCCGATCTCTCCAGCGGTCTGACCGGCGCCTGCTACCAGGCGCGGGCCGCGTTCACCTGCAATCTCCAGACGGTCGCGGCGGTGGCGGCGCGGACGCCGCCTGGCGAGCCGCGGCCATTCCGCATGCCGCCGCTGCTGCAATCGCGCATCAAGGCCGACCGCACATGGCTGACCAGCATGCCGATCTTCGATCCCTACGAGGTCGCAGTACGGCACGGCGAGGCGGCGCCGGCGCCGCTGGAGACCATGCCCGCGGCACACGGACGACGGCTCAGCCTCGACGGGCCTGTCCTCGGCACGCTCAACCTGGATGCCGGCTGGGACTATTCGGTGCTCGGTCTGCGTCCTGAACCGGAACTGCATGTGGTCGACGCGCGCATCGCGGCAATCCTTGCGCTCATGGAGGCAAAGACCTTGATCTTGGCCCGCCTCATGACAATAGTTGCGCGGCCCTAGGAGATCTCCCTATGCCCGATTCGGTGAACGCCGCCCCGTTGTTCGAAACCGACGAGAGGGGCGGGATCGTTCGTTCACTCGGTGCGGCAGTGCCACGCGGCGCCGTCCATGTGTCGCTCATGGGTCATGCCGAGATGGCGCCTGCCGGCTGGATGGAAACCGCCGTCACCGGCATGTACGACTACGCCCGCAAGATGCGGGATGAGGGCAACGGACAGCAGAGTGACCCCTGAGGCGCTGCTGGCCGCGGCACGATCGGCCGCGGCGCAGGCCTACGCGCCATATTCGGACTTCCGTGTCGGTGCGGCGGTGCTGATCGGGAATCACACCTTCACCGGCTGCAACATCGAGAACGCGTCGTACGGCCTGACGGTATGTGCCGAGAGGGTGGCGATCTTCAAAGCCGTCAGCGGCGGACATCGCAGGATCGAGGCGCTCGCGGTGGCTTGCATCGACGCACCTGCCGGCGCGCCGCCGGAGACGTGCATGCCCTGCGGCGCCTGCCGTCAGGTCATCGCCGAGTTCGCCGATCCCGATACGCCGATCTACGTCGATGGCGTGGGGGTGTATCGCGCCGGCGACCTGCTGCCGCATCCGTTCAGGCTCAGACGGCCGGCCGCGCGCTAAACCCGCCCTTAACGTGCCGTGCATTAGGCTGGCCACCGGACAACGGACCGGGATGTCAGCCGTGGACGATGCCGTGTGTTCGGTGCAGGACGCCCGTTTCGATCTAGGATCGCTTGGCGCGTTGGTGCTGCACAGTACCGTGCTTGCGCTTGCCGTCATCCGTCGCGGCCGGATCGAATTCGCCAATCCGGCATTTCTTGTGATGTTCCGGTCGGCCGATGGGCTGACCGGAGTCCTGCTCGCCGACATCGTGATCGATACCGATTGCCATCGCCTCGCCGAGGCGCTCGCCGACGCCGAACGCACATCGGTTCGCTATTTCGGCAACGGGTGCCGGGGTGCGGATCGATCGTTCGACGTCGAGCTGTGCCTGGAAACCGCCATGCTCGGCGGCGAGCCCGCCATCATCGCATTTGCCTGGGATGTCACCGATCAGCACCGGTCCGACGAGCGGCTCGCCTATCTGGCATACACGGATCCCCTCACGGGCCTGGCGAACCGCGCGCTGTTCGCCGATCGCCTGCACCAGGCGGTGGTCTTCGCGCGGCGCCGTGGCGTGGGTTTCGCCGTGCTGATGGTGGACCTCGATGGCTTCAAGTCGGTGAATGACAGCTACGGGCACGAGGCCGGCGACGTCGTGCTGCAACTCGTGGGGCAGCGTTTCCAGGCCTGCGTCCGCGACGGCGACACGTTGTCGCGCATCGGCGGCGATGAATTCGCCGTGCTGCTGCCGCGGTCGGGCAGTCGGCGGTCTGCCACGCTGGTGGCGCAGCGCCTGCTCGCGGCGTTGGCGCCGCCGCTCAGTGTTGGAGGCCACGCCGTCGTGGTCGGCGCGAGCATCGGCATTGCCGCGTGGCCCGAGCATGCCGGATCGGTCGATGCCCTGCTCGCAGCGGCCGACACGGCGATGTACCGGGCCAAGCGTTCGGGCAAGAACCGGTTCCAGTGGGCCACCGAACAATCCTCCAGGGACTTACCGCCGTTGCCACCGCTGACCTGGAGCGCGGCGCACGCGGTCGGCGTCAAGGAGATCGACGACCAGCACATGCATCTGGCGGAACTGATCGACCGCCTGTCGGCGGCACTGAAGGATGGCCTCGACCCGAACGCCGTCATGGCCGACGTGGACGATTTGATCCGCTACGCCGCATTTCACTTCGCGACCGAGGAGCGCCTGATGGAGCAGCACCGGATCGCGGACCTCGTGCGCCACCGCGAGGAGCATCGCCGCCTGCTGCATGACATCGGCAACCTGCGGGTGGATGGAGAACTGGCCAGCCTCAGCCTGATCCTGCGCTATCTTCAGGAATGGCTGCTGCGCCATATCGATGGCCTGGACCGGCGGCTCGGGCAGGCGCTGGTCGCGCTTGGGTGTCACTGAACGCAGGCCGTGCAGCGCCCGATTGCGGCTGCGCGCGTTTATTCGCGCGCACGAGTCCGCCGAAACCCTGACCATTGGCGCTCCGGAACGTGCTACAGTCGTTTTTTAACCGGAGTCGAAAATAATGGCCGCCTTCAACACCATCTACGTGTGGATTGGTGCTTCAGGCGGCGACTGGTTCGACAACGTTCACAACTGGACGCCGGGCTACCCGCTGGCCTCGCCGCCCGGTTACGGCGACCTTACGATTTTCAATGACGGGAAGGCCGAGGCGGTCGCTGGAAGTGGTGCAGCCTCCGAGGCCGATGTCGTTCTCGGAACGACACTCACGATCATGGATAGCCTCTCGCTGGATGGCGCCGTTACCGGCGTTGGTCTCATGGTCGACAGCGGCGGCAAGGTGATCGTGGGCAACGGCGCCACGAAGCCCGGCGTGCCGGAGCCCGGCCACGTATCGGTCGACGTCATCGGCTTCACCGGCGCGGGCGCGCTCGATGTCGGCACGGGCGGCGGGTTGGACGACACCGGGATGGTCCTCGGCGACCGGTCCACGGGTTCCGGCACACTGACGGTGGAGGGCATCGTCATTGTCGCGCCGGCCGCCGCACCGAACGGGCTTTTGATCGTCGGGAACGCCGGCGCCGGCGTGGTGACCATACAAAATGGCGGGGCCCTGTCGGCGGTCGCCGGTACCGTGCTCGGCTTTCAATCGGGATCCAGCGGCACTGCGACTTTGACGGGTGCCGGGTCGACATGGCTCGCCGGGGCGCTCACGGTCGGTCAGGCCGGCACGGGCAGCGTTACCGTGCGAAATGACGGCGTCCTGACCACGACCGGCGGTTCGATCATCGGCTTCGACGATGCGGCGACGGGTGTCCATGGTACCGGCAGCGTCACGATCGAAAACGGCGGGACGCTGAACGCGCTGACGACGCTTGGCATCGGTTCGCTCGGCACGTTCGTGGTGAACGACGGCACAGCGTCCGCCAGTGCCATCACGCTGTCCGGCGGAACGGTGGTGGTCTCCAATGCCGGCACCGTGACGACCCAGACCCTGACGATGACCGGCGGAACGATCGATGTCTCGAACGGCGGCGTATTCGTCGACGGTCCGATGATGATCGCGGGCACCGCCGGGGC
>JANWJK010000279.1 GCA_025452005.1 Acetobacteraceae bacterium
GGCGCCCCTTCCGCTTGCGGGAGCGGGTTGGATCCGCGGAATCTGTCTCCGTGCGCCGTATGGTCAGCGCCCCAAGCCCAGACACGCCGCACCAACCCGGGGCGCCGGCCTCGCGCGCGATGGCATCGGACAGCGCGGCGAATGCCGGGTCGGGCACGTGCCGCCGCAATGCTGAAGCGAGCGCCTCGGCCGCTCCGGCCGTGTCGCCAAGTCGGCGGCGCGCGGTCGCCAGCCCCAGCCACGCCTCGCGCACGTCGCATTCGGTGCAGATCTCAGCGAACAGAGCCGCCGCACGCTGGTCGTCGTGGCCGAGCAAGGCGGTGGCCAACGCCAGTCCCAGTGCCCTGTCGCGCGGCGCCAGACGGCAGGCACGGTCGAGCCAGCGGCGCGCCTCCGCACCGTTGCCCGCGGCAGCCTCGGCCTGGCCGCGCTCGAACGCCTCCAGTGCCAGCGCCGCGTGGTCCGCCGGTTCGCTCAGCGGCCGACGGCCTGCGGTTCCGCCATCTGGGTTTCGGCCGGCGGCAAGGCTGCCAGGTCGTTGCGGGCCTCCTGCAACCCCTGCGCCAGCGCCCTTTCCAGCCAGATGCGGGCGCGGTCGAAGTCCCGCTCGCCGGCGAGGCCACGCGCGAGGTAACGCCCCAGCATCATCTGGGCGTAGGCGTGCCCGCGCTCCGCCGCGGCATGGAAGCACCGCTGCGCCGTCGGCCGGTCGGTCGGCACCTCGTGCCCGCCGCCATGCATGGCGCCCATGGCGAACATGGCGCCGACATGTCCGCGGCCGGCGGCCTTCTCGAACAGCACCAGCGCACCCGGATGGTCCTTCGGCCCGCCGCGTCCGCTCAGCATCAGCTCCGCCAACTGGACCTCGGCCTCCACCATGCCGACATCCGCCGCGCGCTTGATCCAGGCACGGCCTTCCTGCGGATTGGCGTCCACGCCACGGCCTTCGACCAGCATGCGGCCATACCAGTACTGCGCATTGACCACGCCGTCGGCGGCGCGGCGCAGCCATTCGGCCGCCTTCCTGTCGTCGCGCTCGACGCCGACGCCCTCGGCCAGGCAGACGCCGAAGTTGAACGCGGCCACCAGGTCGCCGGAGGCGGCGGCCTGCTCGAACCACTCGCGCGTGCGGATTGCGTCGTCGGTGCCGCCCTGGCCGCGCAACAGCAGGTTGGCGAGATCCACCCGCGCCGTCTGGTCACCCGCTTCGGCGGACACGCGGAACCACTGCGCCGCCTCTTCCGCGTCCCGCGGCACACCGGCACCGGTAAGGTGGAGCATGCCCAATGCCCGCGCGCCGCCACGATGGCCGGCCTCCGCAGCGCGCCGGAACCACATCGCCGCCTCGGCGAAGTTCGGCGGCAGCTTGCCGCCCTTGGCGTAGAGGTCGCCGACCACCGCGGCCGCCTCGGGATCGCCCGCAAGTGCGGCGCGGCGCAGCCACGACTCGCCCTCGACCGTATTGGCCGGAACGGTCAGGCCTTCCATGAGCGCCATGCCCCAGCGCGCCTGGCTCGGGCGATTGCCCTTCTCAGCCGCCTGGCGGAACAATTGGATGGCGGCGGCGCGATCCGCCGGCATCGCCATGCCGCGCTCGGTCATCAGGGCGAGCAGGTACTGGGCCGTCGGCAAACCCGCATCGGCGGCGCGGCGCAGGTTCTCCGCCACCTGGGTCTGCTCCTCCGGCGTGGTCGCCATGCGTGCCAGCGACAAGGCGAAGCCGAGAGCGCCCTGCGGGCAGCCGGCAGCGGCCGAACGCTCATAGCAGCGATGTGCCTCGTCCAGATCGCGCATGGTTTCCGGACCCGAGGTCAGGATGTAGCCAAGTACCGCCTGGCCATCGGCCGAGCCTCCCGCAGCCGCCTTGCGCGCCCAGTGAAGGCCGGCCTCGAAATCCGGTGCCGCCGCCTCGCTACGCGCGAACAGCCTGGTGCCCGGTCCGCTGTCCGCGGCAATCAGGCCGTGGATCGCCAGGGTGGCCAGTTGCGCCTGCGCCTCGACATAGCCTTGGTTGGCCGCCCGCTCGAGCCAGCGTGCACCTTCGGTCCGGCTGGGCGGCACACCCGCACCTTCCAGATAGCAACGGCCAACGCGGTATTCCGCCTCGGCAATGCCGGCGCGCGCGGCGCGGGTCAGCAGCGGAAAGGCCTGCTTGACGTTGCCCTGCTCGGCCAGGCGGACCGCGCGGCGCAATGCGGCGCCCGACGAGAGCGGAACGGACAGACGGTCGAGGAGGCCCATGGCTGCTATGCCTCTCCTGCGCTCAGGAGAGGTACCGGCGCCTGTCTCACGGCTCGCGCATCCCTTCGGACGCGATCGGCAGGGCGCGGCCCAGCAGGTACTGCATGACGGTCCGCTTGCCGACCTTGATATCCGCCGTCACCGGCATGCCCGGCATCAGATGGAAGTCCGGCGGCGTGCCATGCAGCTCCACCCGGTCGATCGCGATGCGCGCCCGGTAGTACGGCTCGCTGCTGTTGGCCGACACCGGCACCATGCCGGTCGGATTCCGCTGCTCGTCCTGCGCGGTGAAGCTGTCGGCGCTGACCGTGCGCACCGTGCCATAGGCGAGGCCGTACTGGATGAACGGGAAGGTATCGAACTTGACCGACACCGGATCGCCGACATTGATGAAGCCGTCATCACGCCCCGAGATATTCGCCTCGACCTCGAGCGGTGCATCCGCCGGCACCAGCGTGATGAACTGCTGGCCCGACTGCAGCACCGAACCGACCGACACCTTCGCCACGGTCAGCACCGTGCTGTCGCGGTCGGCACGCAGTTCCACGAGCTGCTTGCGAAGCTGTGCCTTGTTGAGCGACTCGCGGGCGTCGGACAGCTTGCCGGTGGCGTCCGCCAGCTTCTCGGAGATGTCCGCGTGCCAGGACTGTACGTAGCCGTCGCGCTCTGCGGCCAGTGCGGCAAGGTCGCGCTGGGCGCTGGCGGCGGTTTCGATCGCGGCGCGCAGGTTCCGCTCCATCTCGGCGCGGTTGTCCATCGCAGCCAGCGTGTTGAGCTTGCTGCCGACCTGCATCCGTTCGAGGTCCCGCCGCATCTTCTCGACGTTGGTCGCCACCTCAAGCCGGCTGCGGTAGCCGGTCGCGTCCGAATTGGCCTTGGCGATGGCGGACACGAGGCCGTTGATCTTCTGGGTGTAGTTCTCCAGCTTGAACGTGTACTCGGCCTGGCGCTGGCCAAAGATCGCCGCCTGGAGCGCCAGGTTGGGATCAAGGCCGGTGTAGGTGAACGGCTGACCGTCGGCTTCCGCCTGTAGCCGCGACACCTGCGCCTGGAGGGTGGAGACCTGAGCCGCGAGGGCGCCGACATCGGCTGCGGCGAAGGTGGGATCGAGCTGCGCCAGCACCTGGCCTGCCTGCACGGCCTGGCCCTCGTGCACCTCGATCGAGCGCACGATCGACGCCTCGAGCGGCTGCAGCACCATCGTCGGCGAGCGCGACACCACGCGTCCCTGCGCGGTGACCACGCGATCGACCTCGATCAGTCCCATCGCCAGCAGGATCGCCGCGAACATGCTGGCGATGATCCAGACGATGCCACGCGCCGAGCGCGGCACCGGCGCCGTGGTGATCGTCGTCGACGGCATCTGGAATTCGAGGATGACCGGCAGCGTCGGGTCGTTCCGGTCCTCGACGACGGTGCTAATCGCCTTGGACGAGGGTCGGGGCGAGCGCGGCATGGCGTGGACCTTGACTGTCGAGGTGGCGGTTCTGCTGTGCCCAGAGCTGGCGATAGACGGTGCAGCGCTCGAGCAGGACGCGGTGCGGCGCGATGTCCACCACCTGTCCCTTCTCCAGAACCAGGGTCTGGTCGCACTCGGTCAGCGACGACAGCCGGTGCGACACGATGATCATCGTGCGGCCACGCGCGATGCGCAGCAGGTTGGCGTTGACCAGCGCCTCGGATTCCGGGTCCAGCGCGCTGGTGGCCTCGTCCAGGATCAGGATGCGCGGGTCGTTGATCAGCGCGCGGGCGATGGCGAGGCGCTGCTTCTGCCCGCCCGAAAGGTTGGGCGAGCCTTCCTCGATGTAGGTCTCGTAGCCGTTCGGCATCCGCTCGATGAATTCCTCGGCGCCTGCCAGCCGCGCCGCGCGCACCGCATCCTCGAGTGTGAGGCCGGGCCGGCCCGCCAGGATGTTGTCGCGGATCGAGCCGCGGAACAGGAAGTTGTCCTGGAGCACAACGCCGAAGCTCTGCCGCAGATGCCTGAGGTTGATCTCGCGCAGATCCGATCCGTCGATCTTCAGGTAGCCGGAGTAATCCCGGTTGATGCCCTGCAGCAGGCGCGTGATGGTCGACTTGCCCGACCCCGAGCGGCCGACGATGCCAAGCATGGTGCCGGCGGGGATCGAGAAGGTGATGCGGTCAAGCGCCGGCGTCTTTGTGCCGCCGTAGGTGAACGTCACATCGTCGAAGCTGATCGCCCCGGCGAAGCGCGGCCGCATGCCGCCGGACGCGGCATCCACCTCGAGCGGGCGGTTCAGTACCGACGCGGCCTGGCCGATCGCCGCCGCGACGTCCTGGTATTCGTCCGTCAGCCTGGCCAACTGCACCAGCGGCTGCGCGACACGCTGCGACAGCATCATGAACGCGAACAGCGCGCCGGCGCCGGTGCCGCTGGAGTCCGACAGCGCCCAATAAACGCCCAGCAGGATCGCGCCCATCCACATGAACCGCTCGACCGGCGTGACCAGCGTCTGCGGCCAGTTGGCCAGCCTGCCGTAGGCCATCCGCCATTTGCCGGCCTCGGCGATCTTCTCGTCCCAGAGCGCCTTCCGCTGCGGTTCGAGCGCCAGCGACTTCACGGTGCGCACGCCGAACACGGTCTCGCCCAGCACCGACTGCTTGGCGGTCTCGGCGGCCACCACGCGGCCGTACAGCACGGACAGCGGCCGGAGGAAAGCGAGGATCACGATGGCGATCACGCAGGCGCAGCCCAGCACGATCCAGGCCAGCGACGAATTCAGCCAGAACAGGAACGGCAGCAGCACGCACAGTGTCATCAGATCGAGGAACGCGGACAGCAGCCGGCCGGTGATGAACTCGCGCACCCGATGGATCTGGCTGATCTTGTACATCGTCTCGCCGGCCGGGTGGCGCTCGAAGTAGTCGAGCGGCAGGCGCAGCAGGCGGTTGAACACATGCAGGTTGATCCTGGCGTCGATCCTGGCGCCGACCACCAGCACGATCAGCCGTCGCGCATAGCCGAGCAGCGTTTCGTAGAGGATTGCGATGCCGACGATGACCGCGATCAGGGCCAGGGTGGAATACGAATTGTGCGTCAGCACCTTGTCGACCACCGTCATCACCAGGAACGGCGGGAAGATGGTCAACATGCTGAGCGCGAACGACGCCAGGCCGATCTCGCGCAGCGAGCGCTTCTCCTGCATCACCAGCCCGAGCAGCCAGCGCAGCGAGAACGGCGCGTCGGTCTCCGAAAAGCCACGGCTAGCCCGCAGCAGGACGGCCTCACCGGCCCACACCTCGCTCAGTCGCAACTCGTCCACCGGAACCGGGGCATCGGCGGCGGGCGCGGTCGGGTCCTTGACGAACACGACCTTGTGCTCGGTGTTGATGCCGGTCAGCAGGCCCGCCGTACCGTCGGTGAACAACAGCACCACGGGCCCGGTGTTGTGGAACCGCATCAGGTGGCGCCAGCGCAGCCGCACGGCGCGCGACCACATGCCGGTGCCTTGCGCCCAGGCGGACAGCGACGCGGCGGAGGGTGAGGCATCGCCCGGCGTACCGCGGTACTCGTTGGGATCGA
>JANWJK010000280.1 GCA_025452005.1 Acetobacteraceae bacterium
GTCAAATGGATCAGCGCATTGGTCGAGCCGCCCAGCGCCAGCAGCACCCGCAGCGCATTCTCCACCGAGGCCGCCGTGATGATCTCCGACGGCCGGATCGGCGCCGCGATCAGCTTCACCGCGAGCGCGCCGGCCTCCTCCGCCGCGCGCAGCCGGTCGGCGTGCACCGCGGGGATCGAGCCATGGCCCAACGGCACCATGCCCAACGTCTCGGCAATGCAGGCCATGGTGGATGCGGTGCCCATGACGCCGCAGGTGCCAGCGGTGGTGGCGAGCCGGCCCTCGATCTCACCGATCCGTTCGGCGGTGACGCGCCCAGCGCGATACGCCGCCCAGTAGCGGCGGCAGTCGGTGCAGGCCGACAGCCGCTCGCCCTGATAGGGCGTGGCGAGCATCGGCCCGGTGACAAGCTGCACCGCGGGGATGTCGGCCGACGCGGCCGCCATCAGTTGCGCCGGCACCGTCTTGTCGCAGCCACCGATCAGCACCGCGGCATCCATCGGCTGCGCGGTCAGCATCGCCTCGGTGTCCAGCGCGGCGAGGTTGCGGTAGTGCATCGATGTCGGAAACAGCGACGGCTCGCACAGCGACACGGTGGGGAACGCGAGCGGCAGCCCGCCGGCGGCCAGCACACCGCGCTTCACCGCCTCGATCAGTTCGGGGACGGTGCGATGGCAGTTGTTGAAGCCGGAGCCGGTATCGACGATACCCACCACGGGCCGATCGAGCATCGCCTGCGAATAGCCCATCGACTTGGCGAACGACCGCCGCAGATATAGCGCGAAGTCGCGGTCGCCGTAGTTGGCGGTGTTGCGGGCCAGGCCGCGTTTCGGTGCAGGTTCTTCATTCATGGAGAAGATGCTAGGCCAGCGCTCCAAGCTGGGCAATTTCATGGGGGAGACGAGCATGGCGGTGAATCTGAAGCGACTGGTGTATTTCGATAGCTTCATGGATCCGATCGCCAACGCGATCATCGGCAGGCGTGACGACATCGACCTGGTGCGGTTGGTATACGACACGCCGGAGGCCGAGAACTGGACGGAGATCAGCCAGGCGCACGGCTATCAGGTGCAGGCGCGCGGCGAGCTGCGCGAGCCGTTCTTTCCCGACGCGAAGCTGCTGGCGCGCTGCCCCAACATGCTCGCCGTCAGCTCGACCGGCGCCGGCTACGACATGATCGATGTCGATGCCTGCAACGCGGCCGGCGTCATCGTGGTGAACCAGTCGGGCACCAACTGGGAGCCGGTCGCCGAGCATGCGCTGGGGATGATGCTGTCGCTGACCAAGAAGATCGCGCTGTCGGAGCGGGCCATGAAGCGCACGCCCGACCTCGATCGCCGCCCTTACGCCGGCAACAACCTGCGCAACAAGACCGTCGGCATCATCGGCATCGGGCATATCGGCCGGCGCATAGCGGAGCTGTGCGGCGTGCTGTTCAACAATACGGTGCTCGCCTACGACCCGTACCTCTCGGCCGAAGAGTGCAAGGCACGTGGCGCGGAGAAAGTGGAGCTGGACGAGCTGCTGCGCCGTTCCGATTACGTCACCGTGCACTGCCCGCGAACTTCGGAGACCTTCGGCATGTTCGGTGCCGCGCAGTTCGCCGCGATGAAGCCATCGGCGTATTTCATCAACACCGCGCGCGGCGGCATCCACGACGAGGCGGCACTCGCGGCGGCGCTGCGCGACGGCAAGATCGCCGGTGCTGGCCTCGACGTATTCCTGAAGGAGCCGCCCGATCCCGCGCATCCGCTGCTGCACATGGACAACGTCATCGCCAGCCCGCACATCGCCGGCATGACCATCGAGACGATGACCGAGATGTGTGAGGCGACGGCCTTGCAGTGGCTGACCATCTTCGACGGCGGCGTGCCGCCGCGCCTGGTCAACCCCGAGATCTGGCCGCGCTACGCCGAGCGCTTTTCCCAGTTGCTCGGATTCCGTCCGGCGGACCTGCCGTGAGGGGCCTGCTGCTGGCGATGATGGAACCGCCGCCGGCGATCGAGGAGGAGTTCCAGGACTGGTACGACACCGAACACTTTCCGGAGCGCGCGGCCTGCGATGGCTTCCTGACCGCGCACCGCTTCGTCTGCGTCGACGGCTGGCCGCGGTATCTCGCGCTCTACGACCTGGCGGACACCGATGTGCTGCGCGGCCCGGCCTATGCGCGGATCGCCGGCGAACGCTACTCGCCGTGGACGCATCGCATCGTGTCGCGCGTCTGGGGCCAGTACCGCGCCGACGCCGCACAGGTGCATCCCGGCACAGCGCTGTTCGGCGACCAAGGCGCGGCCGCGCGGATCGTGCTGTGGCGGTTCCGTCATGCCGCGGCAACCGTCGAAACGCCGATCCTCGCCGGACTGCGCACGCTTTGCGCGGATCGACCCGAGATCGCGCAGGCACGACTGTTTCGCGCCGATCAGCCGGACGGCACGGATTACATTGCCATAGTTGAACAGCGTTCGTCGTCGGCGCCAGGTCCGGCCGTCGCATTCGG
Organism: Acetobacteraceae bacterium; assembly: GCA_025452005.1. GTDB lineage: Bacteria > Pseudomonadota > Alphaproteobacteria > Acetobacterales > Acetobacteraceae > JAMXLO01. Next base: position 2,498 of record JANWJK010000280.1, read on the forward strand.
CGACGCGGCGCGCAGTGTCGATCTGATCAATGTCTACGTGCCGTACACGCGGCGGTCGGTTGGGGCGTTTCCCAAAGGCGCATGATCAGGGGCCTCACGGAACGGCAGCAAGCTTCTCGATCTCGCAGCGATAGGATCGGTGCGGCGCGGCTCCGCTGACCGGATCGAAGGTCTCGGCGCCGATCACCAGGTTGATGTTCGCGCCGTCCGCACTGAGCGGATCGTAGCCCGGCAGCCCGAGCTCGCCACATGCCTGCCACCAGCCGTGCTGCGCGCCCACTACGCCGTCGGCGAGGCTGCCGACCAGCCGGGCGCGCGCACGGACGCTTCCCTTCGGCGTCACGATCGCGACCCAGTCGCCATCGCCGATCCCGCGCGCCGCGGCGGTCGCCGAGTTCATCTCGACGACCGGCTGCGGCAGCGCACGGCGCAGGCGGGGCAGGTTGCGGTGCTGGCTGTGGCAATAGAGCGGCGTCTTGGCCGACGACAGCGCCAAGGGGAAACGCCGCTCCGCCTCGGGTGCATGGAACACCGGCAGCGGCGGCTGTCCAATGGCCTGGAGCGCCTCCGAGAAGATCTCCAGCTTCCCCGACGGCGTGGCGAACCCGGCGCGGCGATACTTCAGATGGTTGGTCTCGAGCGGGAAGCGGATGCCGTGCGGCGCCGATCGCAACTGCTCCAGCGTGATCCCGCTCGGCGCCAGATAGTGGTCCAGCGCCGCGGCGACATCGCCATGCCAGAAGTGCTCGCCCAGGCCGAGCCGGACGGCGAGGTCGAACACCAGGTCGATGTCGGATCGCGCCTCGCCGCGCGGGGCGACGATGGCCGGGCGAAACTGCACCCGTTCGTTGGCCGACTGATCGAGGCGGAATCCGACGCTCAGCCCTTCCCGCTCCCAGGCGCTCGCGATCGGCAGGACGATGTCTGCGAAGGACGCCGTCGGGGTCAGGTAGAGATCGGTCTGGACATGGAATTCGAGGCTCCGAAGCGCCGCCGCGCCGTTGGCGGCATCGGCATGCGAGAGCAGCAGATTGGCACCGAAGCCGACCAGGCCGCGCACGCGGTACGGCTGGCCGTCCTGGATCGCGCGGTAGAGATCGTCCGATGTCACCGAACCCGCCGCCGCCGGGCCGAGCGGGCGCTGGTTCCATCCGAGCGCCTTGCGCCATTGGTCAGACGGCCGCAGATCGACGCCGAGCACGTCGTTCACCGGCACCTGCGCAAGCTGCACGTTGCCGCCGGGCACATCGACGCTGCCGGTCAGCGCGTGGAGTATCGAGTGCGCACGCGCCGTCTGCGTCGCGTTGGCGTGCTGTTCGAGCCCGGTCCAGGTAAAGTATGCCACCGGCCGGTGATGCCAGAGCAGGTGCGCCGTTTCGCGTATGGCGGCGGCCGCAACGCCGGTGACGCGGGCGGCCTCATCCGGAGGGATGCCGCGGCAGAGCGCAGCGAAATGGTCGAACGCCGGGCGGCAGGCTATCGGACCGTCGCGACCCGCGACCGTGACTGCCCCGAACAGCGCGAGCCTGGCCGGAGCCTCGTCATAGCGCCGCGTCCGCGGATCGTAGCGGACGGCGGTGCCCCGCCCCTCGTCCCAGGCGACAACGCAATCGCCATCGCCGCCCGCGGCCAGTTCGTCGGCGCGCAGCAGCCCGCCGGTGTCGTCGCGCACCAGGAACGGACCATTGGTCCAGTCGCGCACGAACGGCGCATCGTACCAGCCCCGCGCGATCATCTCACCAGCGATCGACAGCGCCAGCGCGCCATCCGTCCCCGGCCGCACCGGCAGCCATTGGTCGGCCTTGACCGCGAGCCCCACACGGCGGGGATCGACCACCACGAGCCTGGCCCCGCGCGCCCGTGCGCCGGCGACGGCACTCGCCGCGGCAAGCCACGACGTGCTGGGGTTGAAGCCCCACAGCAGGATGCAGCCGGCCCGCTCATAGTCGGGTGTGCCGATACCGGCGCCTGTGGTGAAGCTGCTGGCGGAGTCGCGATGCCAGGCGCAGATCTCGTTGGCGTTGCAGTTGTTCGGCGAGCCGAACGCGTTGATCAGCCGGTTGACCCACGGACCAGCGTCCGAGATCGCGGTGCCGGCCGCGGTCGTGACGGCGAAGGCGACCGCCTCGGGGCCGCTCTCGGCGGCGATCCGCCGCAACGCGGTCGCGGTCTCGTCGAGCGCCTCGCCCCAGCCGATGCGGCGCCAACCCGGGTCGGCATCGCCCTTCGGTCGCGTCCGCCGCAGCGGATACAGCAGCCGGTCGGCTGCCTCGACGAGTTCGGGGGAGGCGCGTCCCTTGGCGCAGATCGAGGCGCCGGTCGGGTGCGACGGATCGGGCTCGATCGCGACCAACCGGCCATTTTCCACCACGGCCTCGCAGCCACATCGCGACACGCAGAGCGGACAGTAGGCGGGAATGCGACGGCGGGCGTTCTCGGACATGGGCGGGCTCCCTTCCCGGCATCGTCGGGCCGAGACCGCCCAGGGTAGCACCCGATCTCGCATGATCGTACAGGGCTTTTCCAGGTGGCGGCCGGGGACGAGGTCGGTTAACAAGCACGCCCGGACTGCCGGGAGATCGCCTTGTTCGTCAGGCTCATACTGTGCGCCGCGCTCGCCGCGTCGATCGCCGGCTGCGGTCCCGACTATTCGCCCAACACCTATGCCAGCAGCGCCGTGCAGCAGGCGAACAAGGTGGACCAGGGCGTGGTCGTCGGTGTGCGCGAGGTCGGCGTGAGCGCAGCGGGCACCGCCGGCGCCGCGGTCGGTGGTGCTGGCGGTGGCATCGCGGGCGCCCAGGCCGGCAGCGGCGCAACCAGTGCCTTCGGTGCACTGGGCGGCGCACTGGTGGGCGGCATTGCGGGCAGCGCGGCCGAGCACGTCGTGGGCGATACGCGTGCATTCGAGTACATCGTCCGCAAGCCGAGCGGCGATCTGCTCAGCGTGACGCAGAAGGACGCCGAACCGCTGGCGGTCGGCCAGAAGGTGCTGGTCATCGCGGGCAGCCAGGCGCGGGTGGTGCCCGACTACACGGTGCCTGTACAGGAGCCCGCAAAGCAGACCGCCGCAGCGCCGCAGGAGGCCCCCGCGCCGGTGACGGCCGTGCCGCTTCCGGCGCCAGACCCGCCCAAGCCGGAGTCGGCGGGTCCCTGACCGGTCAGGTTTCCCAGGGCGGACCCTTCAGCTCGACCATATTGCCCTCGGGATCGGGCACATAGATCGACGGCCCCTGCCCTTTTGCGCCGTAGCGCGATTCCACCGGACCGGGTTCGCAGCCGTTCTGCTTCAGGTGGGTGATGATCGCCTCGCCGTCGAACGGCTCCACCTGGAGGCAGAAATGGTCCATGTTGCGGCCTTCGCGCGCTGGCGCCGCACCGCCCTTCTGGCCGGCCGGGAGATCGATCGGCACCAGGTCGATCAGCGCCGTTCCGGCGCGCAACTGCCAGAGGCCGATCTTCTCCTGCACCTTCTCCAGCTTGCACCCCAGCACATCGATGTAGAAATGCATCATCGCCTGCAGGCCGCTGACCCGCAGCACCACGTGGTCGAGTTGCCTGATCTGCAGCATGACCTCCTCCTTCGCCGCGCGGCTACTGCTTGCCGCCCAGCATCTGTTTGATGTTCATCTTCATGCCGTTGCCCATCAGCACGTCGCCCGCCTGCATGTCGGCGGGACAGGGACCCGTCCACTTGGCGTCCTGCGTCACCACCGCCTCGCTTCGCCCGGCCATGGGCGGATTGAACTTGGTATTGGCATCGGTGTGGTAGGCCGTGTCGCCGGTGAATTTGGTCACCGCCTGCGAGGTGACCTGCGAATCCCCCATCTTGCAGACCGTGCCGACGGTGACCGTGCCGCCGCTGCGGTGGATATCCGGCTTGTTGCACATCCCCTGGGTGGCATTCATGCCGAGCTGGTACATCTCGGCATCGGTCGCGGGATCGATGCACATCTTCATCTGTTGCGGTGGCATCTGTCCGCCCGGCATGGCCATATCGACCTGCCACAGGCCGGCCTTGCGCGGCGGGAAGTCGTCGGCGCGCGCCGCTCCGCATGACGCGGCGCCCAACATCAGTATCCCCAGCCCGATGACCGTTGCGGCCCGATCCATGTCCGGCTCCTCGATGCGATACAGCCGCGACGCTAGGCCAGGATGGTGCGGTGAAACAACTCCGGTGCACCATGGGGCATGTCGAGCGTGCCTGACGACAAAACCCACGGTCATCTCCTCGGTGGCCGGGTGCAGTATGCCCAGCCGCGATCCGGCTTCCGCAGCGGCATCGAGCCGGTGCTGCTGGCGGCCGCTATTCCAGCGCGGCCGGGTTCGCGTGTTCTGGAGGGCGGCAGCGGCGCGGGCGCCGCGCTGCTCTGCCTGGCTGCCCGCGTATCCGGCGTGCAGGGGCTCGGCGTGGAACAGGACCCGGCGCTGGTGGCGCTCGCCCGAGAGAACGCGACCGCCAACAGCTGGAGTGGCCTGAACTTCATCGCCGCCGACATCGCGTCCCTGGCGGCACGCGAGACGTTCGACCACGCCTGCGCCAATCCGCCGTACCACAGTGCCGCCGGCACCGCCTCGCCGGACGCATCGCGCCGCGCCGCCAAGCGCGCGGCTACGGGCCTGCTGACCACCTGGGCCACGGTCCTGGCCCGCCCGCTGCGCGCGCGGGGCACGCTCACCTTCATTCTGCCGGCCGCGCTGCTGCCGGAGGCCGTGGCGGCCTTCCTCGCTGCCGGCTGCCCGCCGATCGCAATGCTGCCGCTGTGGGCAAAGCCAGGGCGGCCGGCGAAGCTTCTGCTGTTGCGCGGGATCAAGGGCAGCCGGGAGCCGTTCTCTGTACTGCCTGGGCTGGTGCTGCATGCGCCCGACGACAGCTTTACCGCCGAGGCCGACGCAATCCTGCGCGGCGGCGCCGCACTTGAGATCTAGTCGGCGTCACCGATATGCGGGTGGCGCAGGTGCCACAGCCGCTCGTGCGCGGCCACGAGGCTTTCCATGTTGCGCCGCCGCGTGCCGTCCGGCGTGAGCGGCCGGCGCGTCAGCATCATCTCCAGGATGTGCAGCAACTGATCGGCAACCTCGAAATCCGCCTGGTCGCAGGCGTGGTGAAACGCGATCAGGATCTTGTCGGACAGGCGCCTGGTATAACGCGGTGTCCCACTGGTGCCGGTCTCGCGCCCGCCGACCTCGTCGGCGCGGCTGATTGTATCCGCTGTCGTCGTCCCCATCGTCCCCGTTCCGCCTGCTTGCATCAACGCACGTTCGGTCAGATTTTAGACTGTGCACCACTTGTGCGCTGACGGACGTCATTAATGCGCAAAGCCAGCGTTATTTGCCCGGCATTCCCCAATGCCGGCCGCAGTCTTTGCGTCGCTCCCGCGAAATATGGCGCTCGCCGCGACACAGAGCAACGGATGTCTTGCGGTGATATGCCAGTCTCATGTTTTGGACGACTCTATGCCCCCGCAACGACGGCATTCACGGGTGTCGGGTCAGCGAACGCGTCCTCCCACGTGCCAACGGTCGATGCTTTGCTATATTCGGTTGCACGGTTCTCGAAGAAATTGGTGTGCTCCACCGCGTTCAGCATGTCGTCGAGCCAAGGCAGCGGATTCCTCGAGACATGGTATAGCTGGTTCAGGCCAAGCTGCATCAGCCGGCGATCCGCAATGTAGCGGATGTATTCCTTCACCTCGCGCGCGGTCAGTCCTTCCACCGCGCCCTGCTCGA
>JANWJK010000281.1 GCA_025452005.1 Acetobacteraceae bacterium
CGCCGAGTGCGGCAACGTAGACGATGTCGGGATTCGACGGGTGTACGCAGATCCGCCCGATATGTTTCGTCGCGCGCAATCCGGCGTGCGACCAGGTGCGGCCGGCATCTGTCGATCTGTAGATGCCATCGCCATAGGAGACGTCGAGCCGGATCTCGGTCTCGCCGGTCCCCGCGTAGATCACGTTGTGATCGGACCGGGCCACAGCGATGGCGCCAATGGCGGCGCTGCCGAGGAAGCCATCGGAAACGCAGCGCCAATAGATGCCGCCGTCTATGGTCTTCCAGATGCCGCCGGCGCACGCGCCGAAGTAGAACACCATGGCATCAACAGGGTCACCTGCGACGGCAACGACACGACCGCCGCGCGGTGGGCCGATGCATCGCCACTTCAGAGCGTCGAGATTCTCGGGGGCGGCAAGGTGGGACAGGGCCGTCATTGTCGTCGGGTCTTCCTTTGGGTCTCAACACGCAGAAAGCACGCGGCCCGAGCGCGCGCAACTCGACATGCAGCGATCGCCGCGTCGCGCGGGTCAGGGGAGTCGCGTGAAGATCTCGTCGCCGCGGTTCTCGCTGTCATCGCGAGCGAAGCGAAGCAATCCCCATGGAGATAGCCGCGTCGCTGCGCTCCTCGCAATGACAGGACAACCCGAGCTGTCGGCCGTGCCCCGGACTTGCCAGCCTGTCGCGGCGGAGGGAAGCTGTTCACCGATATGGCCAGATGAATCGAAATCGATGGGGGAAATCGCCATGCGTTACAATCGAATCTCCGCCGACTGCCATCTCGATATGCCGTGGATGCCGCCCACCCTGTTCGTGTCGGAGGCGTCGCAGGAGCTGAAGGACCGCATGCCCTACGTGGCCGACAGCCCCGACGGGCCGATGTGGGTCACCAAGAGCGGCGCCACGTTCGGCCTGAAGAACGGTGTCGGCCCGAGTGGCGCGAAGCTGGTGCCCGGCCAGAATCGGCGCGTGGACATCATGGCCGAGACCGGCCTGTTCGCCGACGGCCAAAAGGACATCCGCCGGGTCAGCGATCCGCATCTGCGCGTCAAGGACATGGACCGCGACGGCGTCGACGCCGAGGTGATCTTCGGCATCCTGGGTTCTGCCTCCAAGCTGAAGGATCACGAGGCGGCGGCGGAGATGTTCAGGATCTATAACGACTGGCTGAAGGATTTCTGCAGCCACTATCCGGATCGGCACATCGGTCTGGCCTGCCTGCCGTACGGCGACGTCGACTGGGCGGTGCAGGAGATCCACCGCTGCGCCAAGATGGGACTGAAGGGGCTTGAGCTGTCCTGCTCGTGGGACATGGAGCCGATGTGGCATCCGTGCTGGGAGCCGCTGTGGCAGGCGGTCAACGAGGTGCAGTTGCCGCTGCATTTCCACACCTTCCCCACCACGCCGCCCCGCGCGCGTGAGATGACGTCGGGTCAGGTGCGGCGTGCGGCGATGTTCACCGGCGTGTCGGCGTTCCAGATGGGGTTGATCCACATCCTCGCGGCGATGATGGGCGCCGGCGTGTTCGAGCGTTATCCGAACCTGCGGGTGTCGTTCGGCGAAAGCGGCATCGGCTGGATACCGTATGCGCTCGACCGGATGGACTTCGAGTTCGAGGACCGGTTCCGCGACCTGATGAAGCTGAAGCCGTCGGAGTACTGGCAGCGCCAGTGCAAGGCGACGTTCCAGTTCGATCCGATCGGGCCGAAGCTGCTGAACGTGAACAACCTGATGACGACGGATACGCTGATGTGGGGGTCCGACTATCCGCACACCGACGGCATCTGGCCGGAGTCGACCAAGTACATCGACGAGCAGTTCAAGGGGCTGTCAGCCGAGGACATCCGCAAGATCACCTGCGACAACGCGGCGAAATTCTACAATCTGACGAACTGACGTCGCTGTCGATGTCCTCGGTGCCGCCGGGGCCTGCGCAGGATCGTCCGGGATCGCCGGACGGCCTGCGTACCGGCGCGCAATACCTCGCGGACATCGGCAACGACGGACGACAGGTCATCTACGACGGTGAGATCGTAAGGGACGTCACCACTCACCCGGCGTTCAGCGGAGCCGCACGGTCGATCGCCGGTCTCTGGGACATTGCCGCCGATCCGGCGAACCGCGAGCTGATGACCTACCCGTCTCCCAGGACCGGCAAGCCGGTGCTCTGGTGCTACCACATCCCGCAGCGGCCGGAAGACCTTCGGCCTCGGCGGCGCATGATCCAGCGCTGGACCGAGCATACGTTCGGCCTGATGGGCCGCACGCCGGATCACGTCGCGGGGTTCTTCGCGGGGTTTGCCGCCTGTCCCGCCTTCTTCGCCACGGCCGGCCAGCATTACGCCGACAACCTGACCAGCTTCTACGAGTTTGCGCGCGACAACCATCTCTACATTTCCTATGCGCTGGCGCCGCCGCAGATCGACCGGAGCAAGCCATCGCATGCGCAGTCCGATCCGACGCTGTGCGCCGGCGTGGTCGGCGAACGTGACGGAGGCATCGTCCTCAAAGGTGCGCAGCAGCTCGCGACGGGCGCGCCGTTTTCCGACTATCTGTTCCTGAGCTGCATCCACCCCCAGGTCCCGGGCGACGAGAATCATGCGATCAGCGTGGCGATCCCGATCAACGCGCCTGGCCTGAAGATCTATCCGCGACGGTCCTATGCGACGAACGCCGTCACCGAGTTCGATTATCCGCTGTCCAGCCGCTTCGACGAAACGGATGCCCTGATTACACTCGACGATGTCTTTGTTCCGTGGGAGCGGGTGTTCATCTATCGCGACGTCGCGCTCTGCCGCGATCAATGGCGGAAGACGCCTTCGCACGTCTATGGCAATTATCAGGCGCAGATCCGCTACGCCACGAAGCTGAAATTCCTGCTCGGCGTCATGAAGTATCACTGCGAGATCACCGGCGTCGACGCACTGCCGGCGAGCCAGGCCGCGCTCGGCGAAATGGCGGCGCTGGCCTCGATCGTCGATGTCATGGTCGAGGCGCAGGAAACCCGCGCAACGGTCGAGGACGGCGTGGTGTGGCCATCCAGGGTCGCGCTCTATTCGGTCATGGCGCTGCAATCCGACATCAATCCCAGGCTGATCGACCTTGCGCGCGATCTGAGCGGCGGCGCGATGATCATGCTGCCGTCGTCGCGGCTGGACTACGATAACCCGGAGACGGCGCGAGAGCTCGAACGGTATATCGCATCGCCTGGCTTCCCTTCGAAGCGGCGGGTGGCCTTGCTGAAGTTGGCGTGGGACCTGATCGGCAGCGAGTTCGGCGGGCGTCATCAACAGTACGAGAAGTTCTACGGCGGTCCGGCGATCACCAACAAACTGCACCTTTATCGAAACTACGATTTTGCGGCAGCAAAGCAGCTCGCGGAGGCCGCCCTGACGTCGTCCGAGCCGTAGCGGCCGTCCCGGTCAGAAAATGCCAGCCGCAAGTCCCGCCGCGAACGCCGTGCCGAGCTGCGTGCAGCGTTCGAGATCGGCAGCGCTTATCTGCTTCGGCGCCAGGATCGCCTCCGGCGTCTGTGCGTGCGTGCACACGATCAACGGGTCGGCGATCGCGCGCAGCCGCCAGCCTGTCGCGATGCGCGCGATCTGCCGCGCGGCGTTCTCGCCATCGCTGCCGGCGCAGATCAGCGTCGCGTAGGGACGTCCGTTGATGCGATCCAGCACGGCATAATAGCTACGGTCGAAGAAGTCCTTCATCTTGCCCGCCAGGGCCGCGAGGTTCTCTGGCGTCGCGAAGATGTATCCGTCGGCGGCCAATAGGTCGGCGCCACCCGCGTCCGGCGCGGTCAGCAGGCGCACGTCGATATCGGGCTCACTCCGTGCCCCGCGCGCCGCAGCCTCCGCCATCTGGCGCGTGCCGCCGGTGAGCGAGTGATAGACGATCAGCAGCGTCTTCATGATGGCGCGTCAGTACGGCCTTCGGTCGAGTGCCGCGTAGGGCTGCTCCAGCCCGTCCACCGGGATGTTCCGCCCGTTGATCCAGTGCGACCGCGGCGAGGCCAGGAAGACGATGACATCGGCCACCTCCTCGGCGGTGCCGAGGCGGCCCATCGGGAAGCCGTGGCGCACGTAATCGTCGTAGTTGGCCTGGCTGGCGATCCGGTAACGGTCCCAGCCATTGCCCTCGACCAGGATCGAGCCAGGCGACACCGTGTTCACCCGCACGCCATGCGGCACGAATTCCAGTGCCCAGCGTTCGGTGTCGAAGATCAGCGCCGCCTTGGCCGCGCCGTACTGGCCTGATCCAGCAAGCTGCGGCGACCAGCCGGAGATCGACGACACGTTCACCATCGCCGCTCCCCCGCGCCCGCGCATGTGCGGCAACGCGAGCCGCATCATCCGCACGGTCTGCAGCAGGTTGACCTCCAGTGTGGCGCGCCAGTCCTCGTCCGTACTGTCGGCGATGGTCCGCCCGCCGCCACCGCCGCCGACATTGTTGACCAGGATGTCGATGCCGCCGAACGCCGTTGCTGCCGCCTGGACCAGGCGCGCCGCATCGTCGGGTTGCGTCACGTCGGCGACCTGGGTCGTCACGCTGGCTCCGCTTGCGCGCAGTGCGGCCTCGGCATCGCGCAGCGTGTCCGCCGTGCGGGCGGACAACACCAGCCGGCAGCCTTCCGCGGCAAACGCGTTCGCGGTGGCAAGGCCAATGCCGCGACTTGAGCCTGTGATCAGTACGACCTTCCCGGCGAGGCGCAGGTCCATCACTCGGCCGCGGCGATTGCCGGAACGGGACGAGAGATGCGCAGCACCAGGAGCGAGGCGAGCAGACAAGCCAGCCCGCTGGCCACGAAGGCGAGGAGATAGCTGCCCTCCAGGCTGCGCACCGTACCGGCGCCGAACGCGGCCAGCGCGCCACCTATCTGATGCGCCGCAAAGATCCACGACACGATTACCGGCGTGTCGCGGCGACCGAACACCTCGTTGGTCAGTGCGAAGGTTGCCGGACCAGTCGCCACCCAATCCAAGCCGTAGAACACCGCGAACACCGACAGGCTGATCGGATCGAACGAGGTGAACGGGACTGCGACCAGCGAAAGCCCGCGCAGCCCATAGTACCAGAACAGCAGCACGCGGGGATTGAACCGGTCGCACATCCAGCCCGAAGCGGTCGAGCCGATCAGGCTGAACACCCCGATCACCGCGAGGATCGATGCGCCGTTCACCTCGGCGATGCCATGGTCGGCGCAATAAGCGATGAGGTGGGTATTGATAAGCCCGTTGGTGGAGAACCCGCACACGCCGAAGGTCAGGCACAGCAGCCAGAAATCCATCGATCGCGAACCGCGGATCAGCGCCTGGATCGCCACCGCGAACGGATTGCCGCCGGCGGCGTGGTCCGAGCCGGGCGGCTGCATTGCCGTGCTGCCGTAGGGAGTGAGGCCGATCCGGGCGGGCGACTCCGGCAGCATGATCGCGACGATCGGAAACACCACGGCAACCGCGAGCGTGACGCAGATGGCGACGGCGCGCCAGCCGTAGCGCTCGGCCAGCAAGGCGAGCAGCGGCAGGAAGATCAATTGGCCGGCGGCATTGGCCGCGGTGAGCAGGCCCATGGCAAAGCCGGTGCGCCGCGCGAACCAGCGGTTCGCCACCGCCGCCGCCATGCCGACCGCGCCGGCGACGGAGCCGATCCCAACCATCAACCCCCAGGTGAGGAAGAGCTGCCAGGACGCCGTCATGAGGCTGGACAGCCCGGTGCCGGCCATCAGCAACGCCAGGCATAACAGGATCGTGCGCTTCAGGCCGATGACCTGCATCAGCCCGGTCATGAAGGGACCTGTGGCGCCCAGCAGGATGATGTTGAGCGAAATGGCGCCGGAGATGGTGCTGATGTCCCAGCCGAACGCGTGCTGCAGCGGGACGATCATCACGCCCGGTGCAGCGCGCACGCCGACTCCGGCAAGCGTCGAGGTGAATACGACGGCCAGCACGACCCAGGCGTAATGCACGCGGCCGGAGAACAGATATGCGAGCCGCGACGCTAACATGCCCCGAACCTTCTTCGATTTGCCCGTCCTACAGAAGAACTCCGCGGCTTGCCAGCCAGAGACGGATGCGTTGGCGGCATGGCAATCCTGCGCTGCCACTTGATCGACGGCACGTGTGGCGTGATCCTGGCCTTCACAGCCCGGTGGGACGGGCCGAGGAGGAGCAATGTCCGAAGGCACCGTGACCGGGCCGCGTGCCACGACGCAGCAGTCTTTGCCTTGTGCGCTGGTGACCGGATCGTCGGCGTGGACCGGTCCCGACCTGCTGAAGCGACCGGAGGAATGGACCTATCGGCTGTCGCATGACGAGATCGCTGAAATCGAGGCCGCCGCCGCGAGCGTGCGCGGTCGTGACATCGCGACAATCGGGCGGTCGGACTTCCGGTTGCCGACGCTCGGTTCGGTGCTGGAGCGACTGCGCGACGAGGTGCTGAACGGACGCGGCTTCGTGCTGATCCGTGGATTGCCGGTCGAGAACCGGCCGATCGAAACCGGCGCGGCGGCCTATTGGGGAATCGGCACGTATTTCGGCAGCGCGCGCTCGCAGAACGCGAGCGGGCATGTGCTGGGACACGTGCGCGACCTCGGACTGTCGTCGAAGGATCCGAACGTCCGCATCTACCAGACTGCCGAGAGGCAGAACTTCCACACCGATTCCTGCGACATTGTCGCGCTGCTGTGCCTGAAGACCGCGAAGTCCGGCGGACTGTCGTCGCTGACCAGCTCGATGACGGTCTACAATGCGATGGCGACGCGGCGCCCGGACCTGGTGTGGCGATTGTTCAAGCCGATGCCGACGGATCGGCGTGGCGAGGTGCCCGAAGGCAAGCGTCCCTGGTTCGACACGCCGATCTACAGCCATCACCAGGGCCTGCTGTCGGCGATCCACGCGCCGCACTATGTGCGGTCTTCGCAGCGCTTTCCCGAGGCGCCGCGGCTCAGCGCCGAGGACGTCGCCGCGCTCGACGCGTTCGATGCGCTGGCCGAGGACGCCGAGCTGCGGCTCGACATGGAGTTCCGCCCCGGCGACATGCAGTTCGTGCACAACCACACGGTGCTGCACGACCGCACGGCGTTCGAGGACTGGCCGGAGCCGGAGCGCAAGCGGCATCTGCTGCGGCTGTGGCTTGCCGCACCGGGCGCGCGCCCGTTGCCGCCGGCCTATGCCGACCGCTATGGCAGCGTCGAGGTCGGCAACCGCGGCGGCATCGTCTGCAAGGGCACGCGGCTGCACGCGCCGCTGGAGGCGGTGTAGGACGTGTCTGGCGGCTATGGGCTACGGAACCAGCACCGGCACCACGCTGATGCTGTTGAACGGCGAGCCATTGATCAGCTTCGTGCTGACAACTGTATAGACCAGCACGTTCTTCTCGGCATCCACCGCACGGTGGATCTGGAAGCTCTTGAAGAAGAGCGAAGCTGACGCGAAGGCGATGACCTCGGACTTCCGCAATCCTGACGGCACCTCGATCGGGCCGACGGCCCGGCAGGCGATCGAGAACCGGCTCGGGTCTTCGGCGAACCCGAGACCGCCTTTGATCCCGCCGGTCTCGGCGCGCGACATGTAGCACGACACGTTGGCTATCTTGGGATCGTCGTAGCGCTCGACGACGATCTTGTCGTCCGGTCCGAGCCAGCGAAAGTTTGTGTTGATGGCATCGATCCTGGTTTGCGCGCCGGCGGAAGCCGCGAGGGTGATAAGCGTGACGAACGCAAGGGCGGTGGTGGCGCGCATGACAATCATCCTGATGCAGGTTGCGGGCAACAAGTACCGAGCCGCGCCGATCAGATCACCGCGTCACGCCGCAGCGCGGCCACCTGCTCGACGGAATAGCCGGCCTCGCGCAGCACGTCGTCCGTATGTGCGCCAAGCGGCGGCGGGGCGTGGTCAAGCCGGCCGCCGCCATGCGCCATCTGGAAACCCGACCCCATCAGTCGCAGCTTGCCGTAGTCCGTATCCACCGTCTGCACCGCGTCGCGCGCGGCAATCTGCGGATGGTCGATGACCTCTTCGATGCGCCAGATGCTGGCGCAGGGTGCGCCGGCGTCGTTCAGGCGCTTTTCCCAGACCTTGGCATCGGCGCCCGCCAGTGCGTCCTCGATGATTGCACGCAACGCCGCCTCGTGCTCGGTCCGCTGGAACCAGTCGGTGAAGCGAGGATCATCCAGCACGTCGGGTCGGCCGAGTGCGGTCATCAGCGCCTCGTACTGGCGGTCGTTGTTGACCGCCAGCAACAAATAGCTGTCCTTGGCGCGGAACAGGTTGGCTGTGACCTTGCGGCTGATCGCCTGGTTGCCGAACTGCTCCTGCCGGTGGCCGGCGACCGTGAAGTCGGCGACCTGGGTGGAGAGGAAGGCAAGGCTCGCCTCCAGCATCGACACGTCGATGAACTGGCCTCGATCGGTGTGCGTGCGCTGATACAGTGCAGACGACACGGCGAAGGCGGCGGTCATGCCGGACAGCACGTCGCATACCGCGAAGCCGGCGCGCGTTGGCCCCATCTCCTTGTGGCCGGTGAGCGACATGATGCCCGACAGCGCCTGGATCTTGCCGTCGTAGCCGGCCTCGTTGCTGTAGGGGCCGGTGCTGCCGAAGCCGGAGATCGTGCAATAGATCAGGCGCGGGTTGATGGTGCACAGGGCGGCGTAGCCGATGCCGAGGCGGTCCATGACGCCGGGCCGGAAGTTCTCCATCACCACATCGGCTTTGGCGGCGAGCCGGTTGACGATCTCGATGGCAGCGGGTTTTTGCAGATCGAGCGTGAGGCTGCGCTTGTTGCCGTTGATGGCGAGCCACGCCGGTGCCATGCCGCGGTCGGCCCACTCGCGGGAGAGCGGCGTGCGGCGCATGTCCTCGCCCTCGCGGCGTTCGACCTTGATCACATCGGCGCCGAGCAGGGCGAGCTGATAGCTGCCATAAGGGCCGGCGAGCACCTGGGTGAAGTCGAGGACTCGGACGTTGGCGAAGGGACGGGGATCAGTGGTCACGGCTGGGCCCCCTCCCCCCAACCCCCTCCCGCAAGGGGAGGGGGAGGACAAAGCCAAAGCCACTCCCCCTCCCCTTGCGGGA
>JANWJK010000282.1 GCA_025452005.1 Acetobacteraceae bacterium
CGCGGCCGCGGCTTTCCTGCACCCAGGACACCAGCTCGCCCTCGCCATTGGTCTGGCGGAAGTCGTTTGCCAGACCCAGCTGTTCGGCGGTTTCGGCGCAGAGCTGCTCCACGTCGTCCAGCGTGGCGCTGCCGTAGAGGTGCGGCTGGCGCAGGCCCAGCATGTTCATGTTCGGACCGTTCAGCACGGCGACCAGCGGCGGAGGGGCCGATTGGGACATGCGGCGCGCGTAGCATAGCTGGACGCGCCGGTCCAACGGAGGGGCCTCGACGCGATCTGGTCCTCGCCGCTAAATGCCGCCATGGATCACATGATGCGCGGCAGTGCCGATCGGCACGGTCCGATGGCCGACGAAGCGATGTTGGACCTGGCGTTGGAAGGCGCGGACATCGCCCCGCTGCTGATGGTGCTGGTACACCTGACCGGCGAAAGACAATGGCTCGAGGAGGTCGGACCGCACATCCACGGGCCATGGAACTTCCAGCAATCGGTGCCGGCGGACATCCAGCAGCGCGTGCGGGCACGCATGAGGGCGGTGCTGCGCGACCTCGCCACCGGCGTCGCTCCGCTGCCGGCTGAACCGCCGCCGGAGCTATTGCGCGAAATGCTGTCGGCGGGCGTCGGCGGCGCAGTGCCCGACGAATATATTCCGATGATCCTCGAGGAAATGAACCTCGGCGACCGCGACCCGAAGACCGTGCACTGGCGGACCAGTCCCGATGCGGCGACGCTGGCTAAGTTCCGCACGGTAATCGTCGGCGCGGGCGTCTCGGGTCTCGCGATGGCGATCAAGCTGCAAGAGGCCGGCATTCCGTTCGTCCTCTACGAGAAGAACGGCACGGTCGGCGGGACCTGGCTGGAGAACTCGTATCCCGGCTGCGGCGTCGATACGCCGAACCACTTCTACTCGCTGTCGTTCGAGCCGAACCACGATTGGCCGGATCATTTCTCGAAGCGCGACGAGCTGTGGCAGTACCTGGAGCGGCTGGCCGATCAGTACGATATCCGGCGGCACATCCATTTCGCGACCGAGGTTACCGCCGCGCGCTACGATGAGGCGCAGGCGCTGTGGCGGATCACCACCCGCGACGCATCGGGACGGCAGGAAACGATCGAGGCCAACGCGCTAATCACCGCCGTGGGACAACTGAACCGGCCCGCGATCCCTGACTTCCCGGGGTTGGCGGATTTCACGGGGCCGAAATTCCACACCGCGCGATGGGACCACTCGGTCAGCCTGACCGGGAAAACCGTTGCGATGATCGGCACCGGGGCGTCCGGAATGCAGGTCGGTCCTTCCATCGCGTCGGATGTTGCGCATCTGACGATCTTCCAGCGCTCCGCGCACTGGGCGGTCCACAACGCCAACTACCACCGGTCGGTCGGCGCGGGGAAAATGGCGGCGCTCAAGCTGATCCCGTTCTACGACAAGTGGTACAGGTTCCAGTTGCTCTGGGCATCGTCCGACGGCCTGCATGCGTCACTGCACGTCGATCCCGACTGGCAAATGCCGGACCGGTCGCTGAACGCGACCAATCAGGCGTTCCGCGACCAGCTCATCGACTATATCCGCGAGCAGGTGAACGGCGACGAGGATCTGCTGCGCAAGGTGGTGCCGCCGTATCCGCCATACGGCAAGCGGATGCTGCGCGACAATCACTGGTACAGGATGCTCACGCGCGATAACGTGGACCTGGTCACGGATGCGATCGAGCGGATCGCGCCGGACGGGGTGATGACGAAGGCCGGCACATTCTGGCCGGCCGATGTGTTGGTACTTGCGACCGGCTTCGATGCACAGCGCATGCTGGCGCCGATGCATATCGTGGGACGCGGCGGGCAGACGATCCGCGAGCTTTGGGGCGACGACAATCCGCGCGCCTGCCTCGGCATCACGGTTCCGCGTTTTCCCAACCTGTTCATGCTGTATGGGCCGGGCACCAACCTCGCGCATGGCGGCAGCGCGATCTATCACTCGGAGTGTCAGATCCGCTACATCATGCAGTGCCTGCGCGAGTTGCTGGAGACCGGCGCCAAATCGATGGAAGTGCGCCAGGACCCGCATGACCGGTTCAACGACCACCTGGACGCGACGCACGCGAAGATGGTGTGGGCGCATCGCGGCGTCGGCAATTGGTACAAGAACCGGCACGGACGCGTGGTCACGAATTCGCCGTTCCGGCTGGTCGACTATCGCGCCATGACCGAGAGACTCGACCGCAGCGAGTATGTGATGGTGTGAAGGGTGATGCGTCGCGGCTCTCCCTCCCGGGCTGCTGCCGGTGCCGAGCTCCGCCGTTCACCCGATCGCCGGGTGTGAGCGTACTTCCCATTCGCTCGTGAAATCGGCATACCCGGCCAGATGAAACTCTTGCTGACCGGCGGCTGCGGCTTCATCGGTTCCGCGGTGGTGCGCCACCTGATGCGGCACAGCGACCACGTCGTGATCAACGTCGACAAGCTGACCTATGCGGCCTCGGAGGAGGCGCTGGAGGAGGCGCGGGCCCACGACCGCCACGTGCTGATCCGTGCCGACATCGCCGACGCCGCCGCGATGCGCCAGATCTTCGCGGCGCAGCAGCCCGACGCTGTGATGCACCTCGCGGCCGAAAGCCATGTCGATCGCTCGATCGACGGACCGGCGGCGTTCATCGCCACCAATGTCGTGGGCACCTTCACCCTGCTCGAGGCGGCGCGGCAGTATCACGCGACGCTCGGCCCGGCCCGCGGCGGCGCCTTCCGGTTTCATCACATCTCGACGGACGAGGTGTTCGGCGCGCTCGGCCCCGATGATGCGCCGTTCGACGAGACCACGCGGTACGATCCGCGCAGCCCCTACGCGGCGAGCAAGGCGGCGTCGGACCATCTGGTGCGCGCCTGGTTCCACACCTATCGGCTGCCGACCATCGTCTCCAACACGGCCAACAACTATGGTCCGTGGCAGTTCCCGGAGAAGCTGATCCCGTTGGTCACGCTCAACGCATTGGGAGGCAAGCGCCTGCCGGTCTACGGCGACGGCTCCAACCTGCGCGACTGGATCTTCGTTGAGGACCACGCTGCTGCGCTGGTGCGCGTGCTGGAGCACGGCGAGCCGGGCGCCACCTACGCGATCGGCGCGCGGCAGCCGCGCAGCAACCTCGACGTCGTGCGCGCGAGCTGCGCCGAGCTCGACCGCCGCCGGCCGGACCCCGCCGGCCCGCGCGAGCGGTTGATCGATTTCGTCACCGACCGGCCAGGGCACGACTTCCGCTACGAGATCGACCCCTCGCGCAGCGAGGCGGCGCTCGGCTGGACCGCGCCGCACGACTTCGAGGCCGGGCTGGCGCGCACCGTCGAGTGGTACCTGGCGCACCGCGACTGGTGGCAGGCGGTACGTGACCGCCGCTACGCCGGCGAACGGCTGGGGACAGCGGCATGAAGGGCATCCTGCTCGCCGGTGGCGCCGGCACGCGGCTGCACCCGATGACGCTGGCCGCGTCGAAGCAGATGCTGCCGGTCTACGACAAGCCGATGGTGTACTATCCGCTGTCGACGCTGATGCTCGCGGGCATCCGCGACATCCTGGTGATCTCCACCCCAGAGGACCTGCCGCAGTTCCGCCGCCTGCTGGGCGACGGCGGACGCTTCGGCGTGCGGTTCGCCTATGCCGAACAGAAGCGCCCCGAGGGGATCGCCCAGGCCTTCCTGATCGGCCACGACTGGATCGCCGGCGAGGCCTGCGCGCTGGCGCTCGGCGACAACCTGATCCACGGCGACAACCTGTCCGCCCTGCTGCGTGCCGCGGCGGCACGTCCGCAGGGTGCGACGGTGTTCGCCTACCAGGTGCGCGACCCCGAACGCTATGGCGTGGTGTCGTTCGACGCCGCCGGGCACGTGGCCGACATCGTCGAAAAGCCGGCTGCGCCACAGTCCAACTGGGCGGTGACCGGGCTGTATTTCTACGACCCGACGGTCAGCGACCTGGCGCGCACGATCCGGCCGTCCGGCCGCGGCGAGCTCGAGATCACGGACCTCAACCGGCTCTATCTCGAGGCGGGCACGCTGGCGGTGGAACGGCTGTCCCGCGGCTGCGCCTGGCTCGACGCGGGAACGCCCGATTCGCTGCTCCAGGCGGCGACCTTCGTGCAGACCATCCAGTCGCGCACCGGAATGCTGGTCGGCTGCCCCGAAGAGGTGGCATTTCGCATGGGCTACATCGATGCCGACATGCTACGCTCGCACGCGCGGCAGCTCGGCAAGACTGACCTCGGCCGGGTGCTGTCGGAGCTCGCCGAGGGGGGACAGGAATGATCGTTGAGCCGACTGCCATTCCCGATGTCCTGCTGATCACGCCGCCTCGCTTCCTGGACGACAGAGGCTTCTTCTCTGAGACCTGGAACGAGACCCGCTTCGCCGCGGCCGGCATTCGCGGTCCGTTCGTGCAGGACAACCACGCGCAGTCGGCCGACCGCGGTGTGTTGCGCGGGCTGCACCTGCAGATCGCGCCGAGCGCGCAGGGCAAGCTGATCCGCGTGGTGCGCGGCGCGATCTGGGACGTGGCGGTGGACATCAGACGCGCCTCGCCGACCTACCTGCGGCATGCCGGCGTCGTGCTGTCGGCGGCGAACTGGCAGCAGCTCTGGGTCCCGGCGGGGTTGCTGCACGGCTACTGCACGCTCGAGCCCGACACCGAGGTGATCTACAAGGTCACCGCGCCGTACGACCGCAAGGCGGAGCGCGGCGTGATGTGGAACGACCCGGCGCTTGCCATCCCGTGGCCGATCGCGCCCGCCGAAGCGATCCTGTCCGACAAGGACCGTGCGCTGCCGCTTCTGGAGGCATGCGGCGAGTGGCACACGCCGTGACATGACGGCGCCGATCCTGGTGACCGGCGGCAGCGGGCAGCTTGCGACGGCACTGGCCGAGGCGGCGCCGGCGCACGGACTGGCGGTGCATCGCGTCGGGCGCCCGGTGCTGGACTTCGACCGCCCCGGCAGTGCCACCGGCCTGTTCGCGGGCGGTGCACCGTCGCTGGTGGTGAACGCCGCAGCCTATACCGCGGTCGATGCGGCCGAGGACGATGAGGACGCGGCGTTCCGGGCCAATCGTGACGGGCCGGCGGAACTGGCGCGGCTGTGCGAGACGGCCGGCATCCCGCTGATCCACGTTTCCACCGACTACGTGTTCGACGGGCTCAAGGGTGCACCCTATGTCGAGACCGATGCCACGTCGCCGCAGGGCGTGTACGGGGCGAGCAAGCTTGCCGGTGAGGGCGCCGTGCTGGCGGCGTGTTCGCGCGCGATCGTGCTGCGGACGTCGTGGGTGTATTCGCCGGTCGGCAGGAACTTCGTCCGTACCATGCTTGCCGCCGGGCAGCGCAACGACCGGCTGCGGGTGGTGGCGGACCAGACGGGGTGCCCGACGAGCGCGCCGGACCTGGCACTCGGCATCTTGGGCGTGGCGTGGCGGCTGAGGGCCGGTGGTTGGCAGGATCGTTACGCGGGCATCTACCACGCGGCCGGAACGGGCGGCGCGACCTGGCACGATCTGGCGATCGCGACGTTCGCCGCAGCGGCGCGGCATGGGCTGGCTGTGCCGGCGGTGGCGCCGATCGCAACGGCGGAGTGGCCGACCAGGGCGACGCGGCCGCCGGACTCCAGGCTGGACTGCGGCAGGCTGGCGGCGGTGTTCGGGGTGAGGCTGCCGGCGTGGCAGGAGGGGCTGGTGCGGACCGTGGACGCGATCTGCGGCCGGGCGTGAGATTGCCGGGACATGGGAGGCCGTGGTATCCCGGCTGCCTGCGTCGCGCTTGGGGGATAGTTTAGCGGTAGAACTCCCGGCTCTGGACCGGGCAGCCTTGGTTCGAATCCAGGTCCCCCAGCCACCAGGTTCACCAATATTTTTCGATGTCAGGACTCGAACCTGGTAATGGTCGTGACGTCAGAAAACCGGCTCGATTCAGCCATGACCAATCAGATGTACCGGCGAAAAACAGGTCGGCCGC
>JANWJK010000283.1 GCA_025452005.1 Acetobacteraceae bacterium
ATCGACTACGGCAGGCAGCTCGCCGTCACGGTCCAGCAGCGCGCCGCCGCCCCAGGCGTCGCCCGGTTCGCCAGCTCTTTCGGCACCACCGATCTCGCCGTCATCCTCGCCCGTATCACCAACGGACTGCGGCGGGCCGCAATGCTTGAAGCCAAGCTCCTCAAACGCGCCGAGCGCGGGCAAGACCTGACGGTGGCGCCCACCCGCCTGCCCGCCATACGCGTGCCGGGCGCCGCACGGCCGGTCGCGCCGCTGGACGCCCAATCCGACCCGCAGCCCACCGACCCCCGCCTCGCCCACCTCCCCTCGGAGGAGAAAATCGCCGAAGAGGTGCGTTGTCGGCCCGTCGGCGCCGTCATCGTCGATATCTGCTGCGATCTCGGTATCGCGCCCGGCCGTCTCGACCGGGCATTCTGGGACGAAATCAACCACGCCATCATCATGTATGGCGGCAGCCTCGTCCGCTTCTTCAACGACGTCGACGAGCGGCTGTGGGCCGGCTTCCCCCACGCCCTCACCGACCGCACTGAACCCGGATGGCCCGCGCCACCGCCGCGATCGCCGGTGCCCGCCACCGGCCCGCCCTGAAGCCGATCCGGGTCCAGACAGCAGCGGCCTCCGCCCTCCAACCTCGGTTGGGGTGAAACCGGTCTAGCGGCGATGCCGGCAATCGGCACTGACGAACGCACGCCCGTGGTATACACGCACCGCTTCGTCACCCCCCGCGCGCGACCCCAGCCTGGGTTCGCGCCTGCACGGGAATGATCTGGAGGGACCGTGTCCGCCATAGAACGCGCCAGCGTCTGCACCTTCGATTGCCCCGACACCTGCAGCCTGAGTGTCACCGTCGAGGACGGCCGCATCGCCAAGGTGCGCGGCTCCGAGGCGGCACCCTTCACTGCCGGGGTGATCTGCAACAAGGTCGCGCGCGACATGACCGCCTTCGTGCACGGTCCGCAGCGCATCCTGCATCCACTGCGCCGGACCGGTGCGAAAGGCTCGGGCGCGTTCGAGCGCATCACCTGGGACGCGGCGCTGGACGAGATCCATGAGCGAACCAGCGCGGTGATCGAGCGTTGGGGGCCACAGGCTGTGTCGCCGCTGAACTATGCGGGCCCGCACGGCATGCTCGCCGGCGACAGCATGTCGTCGCGGTTCTTCTACCGGCTGGGCGCGACGCAGCTCTATCGCCGGTCGATGTGCGGCGGCGTGCGCAGCGAGGCCTGGGCAGGCACCTATGGCGCGGTTCCCGGCTGCCCGCCGGAGCTCGCCGCAGAGGCGAAGCTGAACGTGGTGTGGGGCAACAACGCGACCGTCACCAACCTGCATCTGGTGCGCCGCATCCGCCAATCGAAGCGCAACGGCGGGCGGCTGGCGGTGGTGGATCCGCTGCGCACCAAGATCGCCGAGCAGGCCGACCTGCATCTGGCGCCGCTGCCCGGCACGGACGTGCTGCTGGCCTGGGCGCTGGCAGCGGAGCTGGAACGGATGGGCGCGCTCGACGATGCGTTCATCGCGCGGCACATGCTGGGGTTCGACGAGTTCATGGCGGCGGCGCGTCCCTGGACGGTCGCTCGCGCGGCGGCGGCCTGCGGGCTGCGCGAGGAACACATCGTCACATTCGCCCAGTGGCTGGCCGAGGCGGATCCGCTGGTGTTCGCGCCGGGCAACGGGCTGGAGCGTGGCCGCAACGGCGGCAGCTCGATCCGTGCGCTGATTGCGCTGCCTGCCCTGTTGGGCAGGCTGGGCCGCGGCAGCGGCATCGTACTCGGCGCCAGCAACGCGTTTCCCAAGACGATGGCGCGGTTGCAGCGGCCCGATCTCGCGCCGCCGGGCATGCGCACGCTGAACCTGCTCGATCTGGGGCGGCATCTGGCCGACGATGACATCGATCCGCCGCTGCGTGCCGTGTTCATCTACAACCACAACCCGATCGTGGTGCATCCCGATCAGAACCGCATGCGCCGCGGCCTGGCGCGCGAGGACGTGTTCGCGGTCGGTGTCGACGTGGCGATGACCGAGAGCATGGCGTACTGCGACATCGTGCTGCCCGCAGCGACGCATTTCGAATACGCCGATCTCTATGCGTCGTATGGCCATCACTGGCTTCAGCGTGCCGAGGCGGTGATCCCGCCGGTGGGCGAGTCGCAGCCGAACACCGAGATCTTCCGCCGGCTGGCGGCTCGGTTCGGGTTCGATGAACCATGCTTCAAGGCCTCGGACGAGGACCTGATGGATGCGGCGGTCGATCTCGGCGACGTGCGGCCGAGCGAAATCTCCACCGAGAACGCGATGCAGATGAACGGCAAGGACGGCAGGCCACTGGTGCTGTTCGAGAACGTGTTTCCCGCCACGCCGTCGGGATGCATCGAGCTGCGGTCGGAAGCACTGGCGCAGCGCTGGGGCGTCGCGGCGCTGATGCCGGCGTGGCGCGAGCGCACGGCGGACTATCCGCTGATGCTGATCTCGCCGGCGTCGGACCGGCGGATCAGCTCGACGCTCGGGTTCGCTGCATCGCTGCCGCGACTGATGATGCACCCGCGCGATGCGGCGGCCCGCGGGCTGGCGCAGGGCAGCGAGGGAAAGGTGTGGAACGAGCGCGGCGAGGTGTTCCTGCCGCTCGACGTGACCGACGATGTGCCACCGGGTGTGGTGGCCAGCGAGAAAGGTGCGTGGCTCGCCACCAGTCGCACGGGCCAGACGATATCGGCGCTGGTGTCAGCCGACATGCGCGCCGACCTGGCGGAAGGTGCCTGCTTCAACGATACGCGGGTGGAGGTTTCCCTGTCATTGCGAGAAGCGTAGCGACGAAGCAATCCCCATTGCGATAGGGATTGCTTCGTCGCTTGATCACCTGGGCAGCGTGCTGGTTCCCATCAGGTATTCGTCCACCGCCCGCGCGCACTGCCTGCCTTCGCGAATCGCCCACACCACCAGCGATTGCCCGCGCCGCATGTCGCCGGCGGCGAACACCTTGTCCACCGACGTGCGATAGTCGGTCGTGTTCGCCAGCACGTTGCCGCGAGGATCGAGCGCGACGCGAGCCTGCTCCACCATCCCCGGCTTGCGCGGTCCCAGGAATCCCATCGCCAGCAGCACCAGATCCGCCTTGAGCTGGAACTGGCTGCCGGGGACTTCGCGCATCGCGCCTTTCGCCCATTCGACGCGCACGCACTCCAGCGCCTCGACCTTGCCGGACAGGCCGATCGCGCGCCTCGTCAGCACCGCCCAGTCGCGATCGCAGCCTTCCTCGTGCGCGTGCGAAGACCTCAGCTTCAATGGCCAGTCGGGCCAGACCAGCGCCTTGTTCTCGCGCTCCGGCGGCTTCGCCAGGATCTCCAACTGGGTGATCGATGCAGCGCCTTGCCGCGCCGACGTGCCGATGCAATCGGAGCCGGTGTCGCCGCCGCCGATCACCACGACATGCTTGCCCTTGGCGGTGATCGTGCCGTGCCCCTTTGTGGCGCGCGCCTCGTCGTCGCCGGCGCCACGCCGGTTCTGCTGGGTCAGGAACTCCATCGCGAAATGGATGCCGTCGAGGCCGCGTCCCTGCACATCGAGGTCACGCGGCCATTCCGCGCCGCCCGACAGCACCAGCGCATCGCAGTCGCGCAACAGCGCATCCATCCGCAGCGTGACACCGATCTCGATGCCGGTGCGGAATGCGACACCTTCCGTCGTCATCTGCTCGACGCGGCGATCGACCAGATGCTTCTCCATCTTGAAATCGGGAATGCCGTAGCGCAGCAGGCCACCGATGCGATCGTTCTTCTCAAATAACGTCACCGTATGGCCGGCGCGTGCAAGCTGCTGCGCACATGCCATGCCGGCCGGGCCGGACCCGACCACCGCTATGCGCTTGCCGGTGCGTTGTGACGGCGGATGTGGCTTGATCCAGCCTTCCTGCCAGGCGCGATCGACGATGGCGCATTCGATCGTCTTGATGGTCACCGGGTTGTCGTCGATGTTCAGCGTGCAGGATGCTTCGCACGGGGCTGGGCAGATGCGGCCGGTGAACTCCGGGAAGTTGTTGGTGGAATGCAGCGCGCGGGACGCGGCCTCCCACTGGTGGCGATAGACCAGGTTGTTCCAGTCAGGGATCAGGTTGTTGACCGGGCAGCCGTTGTGACAGAACGGGATGCCGCAATCCATGCAGCGTGCTGCCTGCTCGGACAGCGCCGGCTCCGGCAGCGGCTTGAGGAACTCTTTCCACGTCCTGCGTCGCACGTCCGGCTTGTCATAGCCGCGATCATGCCGCTCGATCTCGAGGAATCCGGTTGGCTTGCCCATCGGATAATCCTCAGTCGGCGGCGGCGGCTTCGGCCGCCTGGCGTTCGGCACGCAGCTCGAGCAACGCGCGGCGGAAGTCGAGCGGCATCACCTTCACGAAACACGGCAACGCATGGTCCCAGTCGTCCAGCAGTTCGCGCGCCCGCGCGCTGCCGGTGTACAGCAGGTGCTTCTCCACCAGCACGCGCAGCCTCTCGGCGTCGAACCGCAGCAGATCGCCCATGCCGCTGTCCTCGACCGATGCGGCGCGCTGGCGCGGGCGTTCCGGATCGTCCGCCGCGCCCGGATCGGGCGGCACGACCGGTTCCAGTTCGACACCGGCCATGTTGCACAGGCTCTCGAAGCGGCGTTTCGGATCGTACACGTAGGCGACGCCGCCCGACATTCCGGCCGCGAAGTTGCGGCCCGTGTCGCCCAGCACGACAACGACGCCGCCGGTCATGTATTCGCAGCCGTGGTCGCCGCAGCCCTCCACCACCGCAAGCGCGCCCGAGTTGCGCACGGCGAAGCGTTCGCCGGCCACGCCCTGGAAATACGCCTCACCGGCGATCGCGCCGTACAGCACGGTGTTGCCGATGATGATGTTCTCCGTCGGCTCGCGGTTCACCGGCGGATGGCGCACAACGACGCGCCCGCCGGAAAGCCCCTTGCCGACATAATCGTTGGCATCGCCGGTCAACTCCAGCGTGACCCCGCGCGCGAGGAATGCGCCGAAGCTGCCGCCCGCGTTGCCGTGCAGGCTGATCTGGATCGTGTCCTCGGGCAGTCCGGCGTGGCCGTAGCGCTTCGCCACCTCGCCGGACAGCATCGCGCCGACCGTGCGGTGGACGTTGCGGATGTCGCGGGAAATCCGCACCGGCTCGCTACGCTGGATCGCCGGCTCCGCCAATTCGATCAGCTCGTTGTCCATGGCACGGTCGAGGTGGTGGTTCTGCTTCTCGCAGTTATAGATCGCGACACCCTCGCGCGCCGGCGCCTGATGCAGAACGCGGCTGAGATCGATGCCCTTTGCCTTCCAGTGCTCCACCGCACGGCGCATGTCGAGTTTGCCAACCTGGCCGACCATCTCGCTGAACGTACGGAAACCCAGTTTCGCCATCAGCTCGCGCACTTCCTCGGCGATGAAGAAGAAGAAGTTGATCACGTGCTCCGGCTGGCCGGTGAACTTCTTGCGCAGCGCCGGGTCCTGCGTCGCGATGCCGACCGGACAGGTGTTCAGATGGCACTTGCGCATCATGATGCAGCCGGCCGCGATCAGCGGCGCGGTGGAGAAGCCGAACTCGTCGGCACCGAGCAACGCGCCGATCACCACGTCGCGCCCGGTACGCAGTCCGCCATCCACCTGCACCGCGATGCGGCCGCGCAGGCCGTTCAGCACCAGCGTCTGCTGCGTCTCTGCCAGCCCGATCTCCCACGGCGAGCCGGCATGCGTGAGCGAGGTCAGCGGCGACGCGCCGGTACCACCTTCGAAGCCGGCGATGGTCACGTGATCCGCGCGCGCCTTCGACACGCCGGCGGCGACGGTGCCGACACCGACCTCCGATACCAGCTTCACGGAAATCCGTGCTGCCGGGTTGGCATTCTTCAGATCGGCGATCAGTTGCGCCAGGTCCTCGATCGAATAGATGTCGTGATGCGGCGGCGGCGAGATGAGGCCCACGCCGGGTGTCGAATAGCGAACGCGGGCGATGTTCTTGTCCACCTTGCGGCCGGGCAATTGCCCGCCCTCGCCCGGCTTGGCGCCCTGCGCCATCTTGATCTGCAGATCGTCCGCGTTCACCAGGTATTCGATGGTGACGCCGAAGCGTCCCGAGGCAACCTGCTTGATCGCAGATCGCATCGAATCGCCGTTCGGCAGCCGGCGGTAGCGATCCGACTCTTCACCACCCTCGCCGGTGTTCGACTTGCCGCCGATCCGGTTCATGGCAATCGCGAGCGTGGTATGCGCCTCGCGCGAGATCGAACCGAAGCTCATCGCTCCGGTGGCGAACCGCTTCACGATCGACGCCGCCGGCTCGACTTCGGCCAGCGGCACCGGCGTGGCGGCGAACTTCATCTCCATAAGCCCGCGCAACGTCAGCAGGCGCCTGCTCTGGTCGTTGATCAGACCGGTGAACGCCGTGAACTCCTCACGCGAATTGCCGCGTGCCGCGTGCTGCAGCTTCGCCACCGAGTCCGGCGTCCAGGCATGATCCTCGCCGCGCAGACGGAACGCGTAGTCGCCGCCGGCGTCCAGCATTCCGTCGTACAGCGGATTCTCGCCGTACGCATTCTGGTGACGCTGCACCGCCTCGCGCGCGATCTCCTCGAAGCCGGCGCCCTCGATCGTGCTCGCCGTGCCGGTGAAGCACTTCTCGACAAAGTCGGTGGCAAGTCCCACCGCATCGAAGATCTGCGCGCCGCAATAGGATTGGTAGGTCGAGATGCCCATCTTGGACATCACCTTCAGGATGCCCTTGCCCACTGCCTTCAGGTAGTTCTTCTGCACCTCGTAGGGCTTTTCCGTCAGCCCGTTCCGGATACGGATCTGCTCCAGCGTCTCGAAGGCGAGGTAGGGATTGATCGCCTCCGCGCCATAGCCCGCCAGCACGCAGAAATGGTGCACCTCGCGCGCCTCGCCGGTCTCCACCACCAAACCCGTGCCGGTGCGCAGGCCGCGGCGGATCAGATGATGATGCACCGCGGCGGTCGCCAGCAGCGCCGGCATCGGAATGCGCGTGGGCGATACCGCACGATCCGACAGGATCAGGATGTTGAATCCGTCGAGCACCGCATCGGTCGCCTCGCCGCAGATGCGATCGACCGCGCGTGCCATGCCGGACGCACCCTCGCTTGCCGGCCAGGTCACATCGATCGTGCGGGTGCGGAACGCATCGCCCACCAACGAGGAGATCGCGCGCACCTTCTCCAGATCGGCGTCGGTCAGGATCGGTTGCGTCACTTCCAGCCGGTAGTGCGAACCCGCGTGATGCCCCAGCAGGTTTGGTCGCGGTCCGATCATCGACACCAGCGACATGACCAACGCCTCGCGGGTGGAATCGATCGGCGGATTGGTGACCTGGGCGAAGTTCTGCTTGAAGTAGTTGTACAGGAGCTTCGGCTTGCTCGACAGCACGGCAAGCGGCGTGTCGGTGCCCATCGAGCCGATCGGATCGTCGCCGTCCTGCGCCATCGGTTCGAGGAAGAACTGGACGTCCTCCTGCGTATAGCCGAACGCCTGCTGCTGCTTCAGCAGCGTGGTCTCGTCGTTCGGCCGCGCCGGCGGCATTTCGGGCATCGGCGCCGGCGTCTCCGCCGGTTCCGGTAATTCCTCAAGCTGGACCTGCGTCGCCTTCAGCCACTCCGCATACGGATGCTTCGTCGCCAGCTTCTGTTTTACTTCCGCATCGTCGATGATGCGGCCCTCCTCGAGGTCGATCAGCAACATCTTGCCGGGCTGCAACCGCCACTTGCGGACGATGTGTTCCTCCGGCACCGGCAGAACGCCGGACTCGGACGCCATGATCACGTGGTCGTCGTCCGTAACGATATAGCGGGCCGGACGCAGGCCGTTGCGGTCCAGCGTTGCGCCGATCTGGCGGCCATCGGTGAAGGCGATCGCCGCCGGGCCGTCCCAAGGCTCCATGAGCGCCGCATAGTACTCGTAAAAGGCGCGCCGCTCCGGATCCATCAGCGGATTTTCCGCCCAGGCCTCGGGGATCAGCAGCATCATCGCATGCGCCAGCGAGTAGCCGCCGGCGACCAGGATCTCCAGCGCGTTGTCGATGCAGGCGGTGTCCGACTGGCCGTGCGGGATGAGCGGCCACATCTTGTCGAGATCCGGGCCGATCAGTTCCGATGCCATCGAATGCCGCCGGGCATACATCCAGTTGACGTTGCCGCGGACGGTGTTGATCTCGCCGTTATGCGCCAGGAAGCGGTAGGGATGCGCCAGCCGCCAGGACGGGAACGTGTTGGTGGAGAAGCGCTGATGCACCAGCGCCAACGCCGACTGCGTCAGCGGATTGCGCAGGTCGCAGTAGAACGTTCCGACCTGCGGTGCCAGCAGCAGGCCCTTGTAGACCACCGTGCGCGTGGAGAACGACGGCATATAGAGGTCGCTCAGCCCGGGCAGGTGCCGTTGATCGGCGAGCCCCCGCACGTTGTTCAGCGTCTGCTTGCGGATGGTCAGGATCTTGCGCTCGAACGCATCCTGATCCTTCACCTTCGGGCTGGCCACCACGATCGCCTGGCGGATCACCGGCATCGTCTCGATCACGCGCTTGCCGAGGCCCGTGGTGTCGGTGGGGACCTCGCGCCAGCCGAGCAGGCGTTGTCCCTCGGCGGCGACGTAGTGTTCCAGCAGCCGGATCGCGAAGTCGCGCGCGTTGGCATCCTGCGGCAGAAAGCACATCGCCACCGCATAGTGCCCGGGCGGCGGCAGCGTCAGGTCGTGCTGCTCGGCCCAGTCGCGCAGCAGCGCGTCCGGCATCTGGATCAGGCAGCCGGCGCCGTCGCCTACCAGCGGGTCAGCGCCCACCGCGCCGCGATGATCCAGGTTGACCAGGATCTGCAGCCCACGTTCGATGATGTCGTGCGACTTTCGGCCTTTGATGTTGACCACGAAGCCCACGCCGCACGAGTCATGCTCGTTGCGCGGATCGTACAGTCCTGGTCCCGCCGGGGATCCCATCATTGTGCCTTCGATCGCCTCCGTCTTTGCGGACATGGCTTCGCCGTCCGTGGCCGGACGGGTCGCAAACGCAGACGTTAGCCTCCGCTTTGCTGCGCTGCAACGACCAGGGGGCGGCAGCGCTTAGGACCGTTGAAAGCCTGGCTGGCCGGTCCGAGCCATGGGAGCGGGAGCCCGCTCCTGCTTTGTCTGGTATTGAACCATCCCGGGCGGCGGCCGGCAATCCCGGCGGTCTGCCAAGGCGCCGTCCTGTCGGCGCTGGCCGGCGCTAGCCGGCGCGGGGGCGCCGGCCGCCTTGCGCCGCTTTCGGGCCACGACGCCTGGCCGGCGCCCGAGGCGTCGGTGCCGACGACTTGCGCCCGAGGCCGATCTTCTTTGCCAGCGACGAACGCACCTTGGCATAGCTTGGCGCAACCATCGGATAGTCCGCCGGCAGTCCCCAGCGTGTGCGGTATTGCGCGGGCGTCATCTTGTAGGCGGTCATCAGATGCCGCTTCAGCATCTTCAGTTTCTTGCCATCCTCGAGACAGACGATGAAGTCGGTCTTGATCGACTGCTTGACCGGAACCGCGGGCACTGGCCTGGCCTGTTCCACCGACGTTTGCCCGACATCGCGCAGCGTCTGGTATACTTTCTCGATCAGTCCCGGCAGTGCATCGGCCTGAACCGAGTTGTGCTCGACATGCGCGGCGACGATCTGGGCTGTCAGCCTCAGAACCGTTTCCGACGACCCGGTTTCGACCATCGCTACAGCCTCTGTTTGATACGTCGGCCTATCACTACAGGATTATTACCGAATTTGCCAGCAGTTCCATCGCTCAGCATTCGCGGAATGCCGGTATTAGAGCGGATTCCGGTCATGTTGCAGCATATCCTGCGTGAGCGAAGAAGTTGGCGCAGGCTTCGGCGGATAACCGTCGCACGAACTGTCCGATGCGGCGGCGAAGTGCCTGTTCGGTGCGCTCGGC
>JANWJK010000284.1 GCA_025452005.1 Acetobacteraceae bacterium
ACGGCCGAATACGGCCAGATCAGCGCCCCCGACTTCAGCTCGTTTGGCAGCACGACCACCTCTGTCGCGGGATCCTCGAACTGCTTGAGCTCATTGCCCTTGATGTTCTGGAACTGCGTCCAGACGACGCGCGGCGCGGCCCATTCGCCGTCCTTGCCGAACGTGACGTCGCCGATGATCGTCTTGAACGTGTTGCTCCGGAAGTAGTCGGCCAGCTTGCCGTCGTCGATGCCCTGGGTTCCCTCGATGGCCTGCGCCAGAAGCTGCATCCGCGCATACGCCCAGGGCGGCAGGAAATAGCCGAGAGGATCGACGCCCTCGCTCGCTGCTTTCGCCTGATACGACTTCAGGAATTCCAGTACCCCTGGGTACTGCATGGTCGGCGCCGGCACCCAGTTCTCGCTAATGACGATGCCGTTCAGCAACGGCCCAAGCTGCGTCTTCAGCGCGGTGGTCTGCAGCCCGACCATGGCGCCGCCCAACAGCATGGTTTTCAGCCCGATCTCGTGGGCGGCGCGCAGGATGCCGGCGGTGTCGGGCGGATACGACGCGACGTAGATCACGTCGGGATTTGCCGCGCGCACCGCCCGCACCACCGGCGTGTAGTCGGCGGTCGTCGGCGGATAGGTGCCGTCGTACACGATGCGCAAACCGACCGCCTTCGCATTGTCGCGCGCGCCGTCGGACGCGTTGCGGGCAAACTCCGCGTCCGCCGCCACGATGGCCACGGTCTGCGGCTTCGGGTCCTGCGCCATCGCGAGGTCGAAGTAGCCGCGCGAGAACGCGTGCTTCGGATCGGGTCCGGTCGGCAGCATGGAGAAGTAGCGCGGATAGTGGAACTCGCTGTTCACGGCGAGGCAGAACAGGCTGATGAACAGCTTGTTGTGTCCGATCGCCACCGGCATCGCCGGCGCCGTCATGTTGGTCGAATAGCCCGACACGATGAGATCGACATGGTCCACGTCGAGCAACTTCGTATAGATGCCCGGCACATTCGCGCCATTGCTCTGGTTATCGTAGAACACCAGCTTCACCGGCCGCCCCAGCAGGCCGCCCTTGGCGTTGACTCCGTCGGCCCAGATTTGCGCCGCCAGCACGCCCGACTTTCCGACGACGGCGAGCCCGCCGGTGAGCGCCTCGGCAAAGCCGATGGTGATCGGTTCGGCGGCACGCGCCGGCGCGATGCCGGCAAGCAGCAGCACCAGCAGTGTTGCCAGCGTTCGACGCATTGTTGTTCCTCCCGTGCCCGGCGTGGCAGTGTCGAACCTAGCAGTCCAACCGGTCGAGGTCACATCATGACGAGTGGCAAGCATTGGGTCGGCACCTGGGCGACCGCTCCCGCGCCGGCGGAAGGCGCTTCCTTCGCCAACCAGACGCTGCGGATGAACGCCCGCGTCAGCATCGGTGGCGACGCGCTGCGGGTGCGGCTATCGAACGCCTATGGTGTGAGGCCGCTCACGATCGGCGCGGCGCATATCGGCCTGCGTGCAACAGGTCCCGCCGTCCTGCCGGATTCCGACCGCGCCCTGACGTTCGGCGGCGAGCCTTCCGCCACGATTGCCGCAGGCGCGCTGCTGCTGAGCGATCCGGTCGAACTTCAGGTGCCGCCGTTGGCCGATATCGCCATCACCTTCTTTCTGCCCGGAGACGTGCCGGCAAGCTTCGGCATCACGGGTCGCTATGCGCGCCAGACCAACTATGTCTCGCCGCCGGGTGATTTCTCCGCCGAGGCGGTGATGCCCGTCGGCCGGATCACCGACGACTGGTATTTCGTCAACGGCATCGATGTGCTGGCGCCGGAAGGGACCGGCGGCGTCGTGGCTCTCGGCGATTCGCTGACCGATGCGAACATCTCCACCCATGACGCGTTCTGCCGCTGGCCTGACCAGCTTGCGCGACGGCTTGCCGCGCGCGGTGGACGCGCGATCGGCGTAATGAACCAGGGGCTGGGCGGCAACCGCATCCTGCACGACATCCGTGGCGATAGCGGCCTGCGCCGTTTCGATCGCGACGTGCTGGCGCAGCCGGGTGTGACGCATGTGATCGTGGTGCTGGGTACCAATGATCTGCGCAACCGCTGGGCCAAGCCGGAGGAGGAGGTCACCGCCGAACAGATGATCGCCGGCCTGAAGCAGATGGCGCTCCGCGCGCACGCCCGCGGCATCAGGATCTTCGGCGGCACGCTGATGCCGTTCGAGAACGAGACCTTTCTGGTGGGTGCCTGGAACCCCGCGCGCGAGGCGGTGCGACAGGCGGTCAATGCCTGGATCAGGGACGGCGGCGCGTTCGACGCGGTGATAGATTTCGACAAAGGTGTGCGCGATCCTGAGCATCCCACCCGCATGCTGCCTGTCTACGACTGCGGGGACCACCTCCATCCGAGCGACACAGGCTACAATCGGATGGGCGATATCATCGATCTGGCGCTGTTCGATTAGGTGTTCCGACTCCCGCCTTCCCCTGTCATTGCGAGCGAAGCGAAGCAATCCCCATCGATGGAGATTGCCGCGTCGCTGCGCTCCTCGCAATGACAGCGTTGGCCGGGTCTCAACCGTCAGCTCAGACTGCCGGGATGATCGCGCCAGACGCTCGGCTCCAGCTTCAGCGTCGCCTCCGCAGGATATGTCGCCCGCCAGTACCGCGCGCACGCCGCGCTGGTCGGGTTCCATATGCCCGGAAAGTCCCGCATGTGCGTCAGGAAGTCTTCCAGCAACTGTAGCCGATGGCTCCATCCCACCGCGCCGGGATGCAGCACCATGCTGAATTGCCGGCCCCGCTTGTATTGCGCATCGAACTCCGCCCGCCAGTTGCGGAACAAATCATCGGCATGCTCGAGCCCCGTGCCCTTGCGCGGGAACATCAGGAACCACAGATCATCGAAGTGATAGTAGTAGGGCAGCGTCAGCAGCGCGCGCCGCGACGCAAAATCCGCCACCCAGTAATGCGGAACATCGTCCGCCAGCCCGTTGCCCATATACTCGTAGCCTGCGCCGATCAGCAGATCGATCGTATGCCGGCTGATCGTGCCTCCGGCGAACGGATCGTCCTGCCGTGGCAGACAGAACCATCCCGCCGGCTTCTGTCCCGTCACGCTCGTCAATATGTCGGTCGCCAGGTCGAGCCGTGTCTTCTCCTCCTCGGCGGTCAACCCGCTGACGTCCTCATGCTTGAGGCCGTTCGCCGCGATTTCGTGCCCACCGGCCGCCAACGCGCGAACCTGTTCGGCGCGAAGCTGTGCGATGACCGCGGGCACGGCAAACGTCGCCGTGATCTCGAAGCGCCGCAGCACGGCAAGCAGCCCATCGAGCCCGTCATGCGCGGCGAAGAATGCGTCGGGATGCGTCAGATCGGCGGCCCGGATGCCCTCCGGACCACGCGCCACGCTCAGATCCACCACGACCGTGACGCAACAGCGGTTGCCGTCGGGCCAGCGAACTTCGTCATCCCGCAATCCGATTTCGTCGGAGATCGTGTAGCCTTGCTTCCAGGGCATTGCGCGCTCCTTCGTTCAGGCAGGGAAATTCGCGAGGCAGTGCCTGGCGACTTCCTCGCAGGTGGGGAACCATACGCCGGGCAGCGTCTTCATCCGCGTGATCAGCCGGTCCATCATCTCGATACGCAAAGCCCGTCCCGAGACGAACGGGTGCACGACGATGTTGAGATAGCCCCCGGCGCGGTACTGCTGCCAGAACGCCGCCCACCACAGATCGAACACGCGATCCGGATCGGTGATTCGCTGCGCCGCGTTGCCGCTGCCCAGCCACGCGAAGCTGTAGAACATCGCATCGTCGATCGCGTAGTGGAACGGCAGGTTCAGCATCGTGTTGCCGCCGTCGGCATCGCGCAGATAGTACGGCCGGTGATCCGCCGAGTCGTGCGAGATGTACAGAAATCCTTCCTGCTTCAGCAGCCCGAGCGTGTGGTCGCTTCGGCTGCCCAGCGGGCGACGTCCCACGATCGCCTCCAGCGCGTTCGCCGTCTTCAGCAGGTGGTCGTGCTCCATCACCGGATCCTTCGGAACGTGATGCTCCCACATGTGATCCGCGATCTCGTGTCCGCTCCGTGCCGCCGCCCGCAGCGCCTGGGGGTACAGCTCGCAGATGCGGCCAGGCACGAAGAACGTCGCCTTTATGCTGTGCGAATCGAACAGCTCGATCAGCCGCCAGATGCCGACGCGCCCGCCGAACTCGCCCTTGGCAAGCTGCATCGGCGGCTCGTTCAGCAGCCGGCGCAACAGCATGGCGTCGAAATCCGCGGTCATATTCACCGCGATCCGTGCGCCGTTGGGCCAGGTCAGGTTGGTAATCGGCCGGTGGCGTGCGTCGTAGCGCTGCGCCACGGCGCACAGGTCGGCGCACTCCTGTTCGAGCTGGCTGGTCATCGTCTTGGCGTCCCCTCTGTACTGGCTGATGGCACCGCAAGGTATTCAACACGGAGGACACGCGAGAACCACGGAGTGTCACGGAGAAAGGAAGAAATGGCGCTTCGCGCGCAGCGCATTGCC
The DNA here is from genome assembly GCA_025452005.1 of Acetobacteraceae bacterium. Lineage (GTDB taxonomy): Bacteria > Pseudomonadota > Alphaproteobacteria > Acetobacterales > Acetobacteraceae > JAMXLO01. The sequence goes on from JANWJK010000284.1 coordinate 4,505, forward strand.
GCTTCCTCCGTGGCCCTCGACGTCCTCCGTTCTTCCTCCGTGTTAAGGACTTTCTTTCGATCAACAAACATCCACGCAACCATTGAGCTCCCGAGTTGCCTCCACGCCACGGGTATTCGGTCAAACGCGATTGCCCTGCCAGGTCATACCACGAGTGTTGACTTCGCGCGCGCCCGAGCCGCACAGTTCAGGCAGCGAAACGCCGCCATGACAGGAGGCTCAGTTGGGTGCGAACCGCAAACTATCCGGCGCGATGAAACTATGGGCCGTCGCCGCACTGTTCGCGGTGATGCACACGGCCACGGCAGCGACAGTTGGTCCGGTGACCGACGACCTTGGCGTGGTTCGCATCGCCAAGGGCGCGCCGATCCAGATCGGCGGCTACTGGGTGCTGTCCGGCGCCGACACCTCACTCGGCCTCGACGGCAAGCGTGGTGCCGAGATCGCCTTTGCCGACATCGGCAACAAGCTGCTCGGCCATCCGATCAAGTTCACTGTCGAGGACGATCTGTGCAATGCCGAGGGCGGCCAGACCGCGGCAACCAAGCTTGCATCCAATCCGCAGATCGTTGTCGTGCTCGGCGGGGCCTGCTCCAGTGCGGCCACTCCCGCCGCACCGATCCTTTGGCAGCAAGGCATTACCAATATCTGCAATGCGTGTTCGGCACCCGCGCTCACCGCGCCGGACCGCAAACCTTCCTATGACGGCTTCGCCCGCACGATCGCGAGCGATATCGACCAGGGCGCGTCGGATGCGAAGTACATCTACACGGTGCTGAAGGCTCACACGCTCGCCACCGTGCACGATGGCAGCCCCTACGCCCAGCAGCTTGTCGCGGTCACCGAGAAGAACTTCACGCAACTGGGCGGCAAGGTCGTGTCGCAGGAGGCGGTCGCGCCGACCGATGTCGACATGCATCCGGTGCTGACCAAGATCGCCGCCGCGAAGCCGGACGTACTTTATATGCCGGTCTTCGTCGCGGCCGCCGCGCAGTTGCTGCGGCAGTCGAAGGAAATCTCTGGACTGGAGCATACCGCTCTTGTCGGCGGCGGTTCGCTTGCGGCGGCCGAGTTCATCGAGGCCGCGGGCCCGGCAGTGGTTGGCTTCCACATCGGCTATCCCGACGTCTCGCCGGATACCATGGGCAAGGGATATCCGGAGTTCCTCGAGAAATACAAGAAGGCGTACGGCGAGGCGCCGATCTCCGGCTATCACGCCAATGCCTACGACGCCGCCGAGATGGCCATCAAGGCGATCGAGAAGGTCGGGAAGACCGACAAGGACGGCAATCTCTACATCGGCCGGAAGGCGCTGCGGGATGCCGTGTTCGCCGAGAAGTTCGCCGGCCTCAGCGGCCCGATTGCCTGCGACAAGTACGGCCAGTGCGCTGCGTTCAAGCCGGCGGTCTATGAGTTCGTGTCCGCCGATCCGAAGACGTTCACGATGGGCAAGAACCCGAAGAAGATCTGGCCGTAGGCTTCGTCCCTCCACCAGAGGAATGGGGGATAGACTGAGCCAGGCGCTCGCCCCGCGTGCGTCATGGCTCATGGCCGCCGCGCGCCTGAACGCGGTGGACGTGGTCCTGTGGGCACTGCGGCTGCTGGTGGTCGGGGTGGTCGTGGCCGGCACGATCGGCACCGTGGTGAAGGCCCGCTACGACGCGGCCCAATGGGTGGATTTCGTCGTGTTCGGCCTGACCATCGGGGCGATCTACGCACAGATCGCGCTCGGCTACACGATGGTCTACGGCGTGCTGCGACTGATCAACTTCGCGCATGGCGACTTCGTCATGTCCGGCGCGTTCGCCGGATACTTCGTCGCCCAGCCGCTCGACCGCTCCGGCTTCCTCCAGAACAATCCGGTGCTCGGGATGGGCGCGATCCTGGTCGTGTCGGTCCTCACCTCCACTTCGATCGCGCTGTTGACCGAGCGGATCGCCTATCGGCCGTTTCGTCGCGTTGCCGGACTGGCGCCGCTGATCTGCGCCATCGGCGTGTCGTTCTTCCTGGAGCAGACCTTTCGCGGCATGTTCGGTTCCGCGGTCAAGTCCTATCCCTCGCCTGCCTGGGAACGCGCGAGCTTCGACGTGTTCGGCTTTCATCTGCCGCGCGTCGACGTGCTGGTGATCGTGCTGGCAGTGTTGTTCATGGCAGGGCTCTATCTGATCGTGCAGCGCACCCGGATGGGAACCGCGATGCGGGCGGTCGCCGAGGACGGCGAGGCGGCGGCGCTGATGGGCATCGATGTGAACAAGGTGGTGGTGTTCACGTTCTTACTCGGCGGCGCGATGGCCGGCATCGCCGGCGTGTTCTACGCGTTCGTCTACAAGCAGGTGTATTTCTTCATGGGCTTCACCCCCGGCATCAAGGCATTTGGCGCCGCGGTGCTCGGTGGCATCGGCAATATCCCAGGCGCGATGCTGGGTGGTTTCTTTCTCGGCATGGTGGAATCGGTCGGACCGGCTCTGTTCCTCGATGGCCTGGGCATTCCGGCGCCCTATCAGTTGCGCGACCTGATCGCCTTCACGCTGCTGATCATGGTGCTGATCTTCCGGCCGCAGGGCCTGCTGGGCGAGCGTATGGCGAGGAAGCGCGCCTGATGCGCCGTGCCATCCTGGTCGGCCTGGCATTCGGCGCGGGGGCGGTGCATCTCGCCGTGGTCGGCGTGCTGCTGATGCTGCACCAGCGAGCGATCATCGTCGGCACACTGAGCCTCGGCCAGGCTGTGCTGCTGCTGATCGCCGGCGGCGCCGGAGCAGTGGCCGGACGGCCGTTGCCGGGCCTGCTCGCCGGTGCTGCCGCGAGTGTGCCGATCGCGGTGTTGACTGCGCTGCTCGCCGTGGTGCCGCTCCAGTCGATCTTCATCGCGCTGTCGCCTGCGCTGTACGACATGCTGACGCTGGAACTCGGTCTCGCCGCCGGCATCGGCATCCTGATCGGCGGGGGCGCAGCGGCAGGCCTGTTCGGCGCCGCGCTGCGCATCAGTCCCACCGCGGTGCGACGTGCGATCTTCCCTGGTGCCATCGCCGTCGCGGTCGCCGGCGTGTTCCAGGAGCTGATCCAGCTCATGCTGCAACAGTACGAGGATGCGATCGGCGACTTCCGCGAATTCATCTACACGTGGGAGGGGCTCAGTCCACAGGGCGCCATCACCATCTTCATCCTTGCCGCGCTGTGCAGCGAGGTGATCGGCTCGGTTTGGCGCCGGCGCGTGGCGCGCGTCCAGGCGCATGACCACCGGCGCGAGCGCATGATCTGGGCGGGGCTCGCACTGCTCGTTCTCGTGCTGCTGCCGGCGTTGGCCGGTTCCTATGTCGGCCAGGTGCTGATGCTGGTCGGGCTCTACATCCTGATGGGCATGGGCCTGAATTTGGAGGTCGGTCTCGCCGGCCTGTTGGATCTCGGCTTCGTCGCGTTCTTTGCTGTCGGCGCCTACACGACCGCGCTGCTGACCGCCGATGCGCCGCACGCGCTGGCGCATCTGCCCTATTGGGCGGCAATGCCGGTCTCCGTGCTCCTCGCGGTCGCCGTCGGCGTGTTGTTCGGGCTGCCGGTACTCGGGGTGCGCGGCGATTATCTGGCGGTGGCCACGATGGGTCTGGGCGAGATCGTACGCGTCATCGTGCAGTCGGACTTTGCCGCGCCATTGCTTGGCGGCGCCCAGGGGATACTGCAAATCCCCAAGCCCAGCCTGGGAA
>JANWJK010000285.1 GCA_025452005.1 Acetobacteraceae bacterium
CGAGTTGCATCAGGATCTCTCCCTTGGTTGCCGCGGAGATAGGCCCCCTCCTCCCAATCCCCTCCCGCAAGGGAAGGGGGAGCCGCTTTTATTCTCCCCCTCCCCTTGCGGGAGGGGGTTGGGGGGAGGGGGCCTATCCCTGATCACACCACGCCCGCCGCGCGAAACCGCTCGATCTCCGCGCCGCTGTATCCCAGTTCCCCCAGCACCTCGTCCGTGTGCTGTCCGAACATCGGCGGTGGGCGATCCACGCGTGGCCCGTCGTGCGCAAACTTGAACGCCGCCACCGGCACTGTGAACCCACCCTCGATCCCCGGCGCGCTGTCATGCCGGTGCAGCACGCCGCGCGAGGCGATCTGCGGATCGGCCAGCGCCTCGCCCATCGTGCGGACGCGCGAGGCCGGCACGTGGCGCTCCTGCAGCCACACCTCCCACTCCGCCGCGCTGCGCGTCAACATGATCTCGCCGAGCAGCTTCTCCTCGCGCGCATGGTCGGCGTGCCGTTCGTCGTTGGTGCGCTTCACCATCTCGGGGTGCTCCAACACCGTCCACAACCGCTTCTGCTGCCGCAGGTTGGACGCGCCGATCATCACGAGGCCGTCCTTGGTCTGATACGCCATGCTGGTGGCGTGCCCGGTCCTATTGCCCGATGGCTTCGGATGGTGGCGGTTGCGCATGTAACCGGTCACATGCGAGGCCATCAGGATGATCGCCACATCCAGCATCGCCATGTCGACGCGCTGTCCCTGCCCGGTCCGCTCGCGCTGGAACAGCGCCGCCGACAGTGCGTACGCCCCCATCGTGCCGGTGGCGTAGTCGATCGCCGGCGCGCCGATCTTGATCGGGTTCGCCGCCGGCGTGCCGGTCATCGCCATGATGCCGGAGGTGGATTGGATCACGTGGTCGTACGCGGTCTGCTCGCGCCGCGGCCCGCCCTGGCCGAACGCGGAGAACGATGCATAGATCAGCCTCGGGTTGATCTTGCGCATCTCCTCGTAGCCCAAGCCGAGTGCCTCGAATGCGCCGGGCCGATAGTTCTCGACCAGCACATCGGCGGTGGCCACCAGCTTCTTCAGGATCTCGCGTCCCTGCTCGGTCTTCAGGTTCAGCGTGATCGCGCGCTTGTTGGAACCCTGCGTCAGGAAGCCGGTGCCCATGCCCGCATGGTTCAGATCGTTGTCGCTGCCGGAATCGCGGCTTTGATCCGGATCGTCGGGATGCTCCACCTTGATCACATCGGCGCCCAGCAGACCGAGCTGATACGCCGCGAACGGCCCCGCCAGCACGTGCGTGATGTCGATGATGCGGATGCCTTCGAACGGGCGCGCCATGCCAGGCTCCTGTGTGCCTTATGATTGATCGCAACGGTGGCGCCTTGCCCGCATGGCGTCAACACGCTTGGATGATGCCGTCAGGGCGAAGGGATGCAGCGATGTCGGTGGATCTGATCATCGAGGGGCCGGTGGCGAAGATCGTGCTCAACCGGCCAGAGAAGCTGAATGCGCTGACCCACGAGATGCGCGCACAGTTGCGCGACTACACCCAGCAGCTCCGTTTCGACGAGAATGTGCGCGCGATCATCGTCACCGGCGAAGGCCGCGCGTTCTGCACCGGCGCCGATGTCGGGCGCATGCAGCGTGGCGGGCTGCGCGCCGAGCGCGAGAGGATGCAGGGCGGCAGTCACCAGTTCCTGCGCACGCTGCACGCCACCGAGAAGCCGGTGATCGCCGCGGTGCGGGGACCGACGGTCGGCATCGGCTGGAGCATCGCCCTCGCCTGCGACCTGATCGTTGCATCGGAAACCGCCCGGTTCTCGCAGGTGTTCCGCCGCATCGGGCTGGCGCCGGACGGCGGCGCGATCTGGTTCCTGACGCGCCGCATCGGGCTGGCGCGCGCCAAGGAGCTGGTGTTCACCGCCCGCTTCGTCGAAGCGCCCGAGGCGTTGTCGCTCGGCCTCGTCAATCACGTCGTGCCGGACGGCGAGCTGATGGCGAAGACCGAGGAGTTGGCAGCCGATCTCGCCACCGGCCCGACCTTCGCGTTCGGCATGGCGAAGAAGCTGTTCCACATGGCGAGCGGGCCGAGCTACGAGGACTTCCTGGACTACGAGGCATTCGTGCAGCCGCAGCTTGACCAGACCGAGGACCACCGCGAAGGCGTTGCGGCGTTCCGTGACAAGCGCAAGCCGAATTTCGTGGGCCGCTGATCCGCCTGCGCGCCGGCATCGGAGACGCATGGAAAATGCCCGGTGGCGGTTGTATCCTGCGTCGATGGGCAAGCGCGCGACAAAGTCGCCTGAAGCGACAAGTCCCAACGATCGGCTGAGCATCCGGCTCGACCTTGCCTCGGGCGCGCGCATAGGGCCGGGAAAGGTCGCCGTGCTGGAGGAGATCGCCCGCTCCGGCTCGATCTCCGCCGCCGGACGCGCGCTGCACATGTCGTATCGCCGCACCTGGGAACTGGTGGAGGACCTCAACCGCAGCTTGGGCACGCCGGTGGTGGAGACCGCGGCCGGCGGCAGCGGCGGCGGTGGCGCTGTCCTGACGCGCGCCGGCAAAGCCATCGTCGAGCGCTACCGTGCTATTGAACTGGATACAGCGTCGGCCGCGCGCAAACATTTGCTTGCGCTCCACCGTGTCTGTGCCAAATAGGTAGCAGCGACACTCGAACGGAGGACGTACGATGAAGCTGTCTGCCCGCAATCAGATCGCCGGTACGATCAAGACGGTGAAGCCCGGCGCCACCACGACGCATGTGACGATCGAGGTATCACCGACGGTCACCATCACCGCCTCGATCACCAACGAGGCGTCCGAGGAGCTCGGGCTGAAGCCAGGCATGCAGGCCACCGCGGTGATCAAGGCCTCCGACGTGATGGTCGGCGTCTGAACCAATCCGCGGTTCGCCTCGCGGGATGCGGTTGCCACGTTATGACTGATTGTATATAGCGCTCCTGGGAAGCGGCCTGCCGGGATGGCGGCTGTGGGGGAGCGCACGCATGACGACCGCACGGATGGCGTATTGTATCGCATTGTCGCTGGCCGCGACGGCATGCGGTGCCGATCTCGCGATGGCCGGCTCGGTTTCGCCGCAGTTCACGCTCACCGGCGATGTCGTCACGCCGGGCACCTACAACCTGACAACCCTTTCGGCGCTGCCCCCGACCGTGCAGACGGCGACCTATACAGCGGCGGGGAGCCCGGTCACCGACACGTACACCGGAACGAACCTGTGGACCCTGCTGAATGCGGCCGGCGGATTCACACCCGCGCCGGGGGTGAAGAACAGCACGTTGCGCAACTACATCGTCGCCGTCGGCAGCGACGGCTATCAGGCGGTCATTTCGGGTGGCGAGATAAATCCGAGATTCGGCAACCAGCCTGACCTGGCGGCCTATGCCGATACCGGCGGCCAGCTCGGCGCCGGCGGCAGCCAAGGCTTCGCGCGCATCGTCGTCCCTGGCGACAAGGCGGGTGGGCGTTACGTCTCGAACCTGGTCAATCTGACCGCCGGGACCGCGCCATCGTTGCCCGGGACCGGCGGCGGCGTATCGAGCCAGTTCACGCTGGCAGGCGTCACGACGCCAGGGACTTACACGCTGTCGGACCTCCAAGCGTTCACGCCGACAACGTTGACGGCGACCTATCTCGCCGGCGCCGCGGCCGTCACCGACACCTATACCGGCGTCTCGCTGTGGACGCTGCTGACGTCCGCCGGGCTGATCACCGATCCCACCATCAAGAACGACGTACTGCGCAGATATGTCGTCGCGGTCGGCAGCGATGGCTACGAGGCGATCTTCTCGCTGGGCGAGATCGACCCTGTCTTCGGCAATCAGCCCGACCTGGTTGCCTATGTCGACACGGGTGGTGAACTTGGCGGCGGACCGGACGGATTCGCACGGCTTGTCGTGCCGGGCGACACCGCCGGCGGTCGGTACGTGTCCAACCTGGTCGCACTCGCCGTGTTCGACGCGAGCGTGCCGGAGCCGACCGGCATTGCATTGCTCGCCATCGCCCTGTTCGGCACTGCGCTCGCCCGACGGCGACGGCCTCCGCGCAGCCGCTGATCCGGCGGCATGCCTGGACACCGCGTTGTTGTTCCCGGCACTGTTCTCCGATGAACGACGATCCTGACGAAAGCGCCGTAAGGCCCGGCGAGGTGGCGGTCGCGCTGCCGTCAAGCACTGATGCCGGTGTGTATTTCATCGGCACGATCCGCACGCCGTGGCGCGTGCGCGAGGAGTGCCCAAAGCGCGGCGAACCCGACGGACCTGTCTGCTCGATCGTGGTGGATGAGCGCTGGCGCGAAGCCCTGACCGACATTGCCCGGCACAGGCGGGTCCAGGTGCTCTACTGGATGCACCATGCACGGCGCGATCTGGTCCTCCAGACGCCGTTCCGCACCGGGCAGACCACCGGCACGTTTGCGCTCCGCTCGCCGGTGCGGCCGAATCCTGTCGCTTCGTCGGTGGTCGATCTGCTGGCGGTCGAGGGAACCACGTTGCGCGTGCGGGGGCTTGATTGCCTGGACGGCACACCACTTATCGACCTGAAGCCGGAGCGCACCCACCCATGAACCGCATGTTCCCGCGCATTGCCACGTGGCTGCTGAGCGGATTGCTGCTGACAGGCGGCACATACCTGCTGATCTCACACTCGCACGCCGAGCGCGCGCGCGTCATTCCGGCGCCCGTGGTCGATGAACCGGCAGGTGGCGAAACCACCGAGGTGGCCGTGCTGGCCGGCGGCTGTTTCTGGGGCGTGCAGGGTGTGTTCCAGCATGTCAGCGGCGTGACCGGCGCGGTGTCCGGCTATGCCGGCGGCCAACCGGGCACTGCGCGCTACGACACGGTGAGCAGCGGCGCGACCGGCCATGCCGAGACCGTGCGCGTCAGCTTTGATCCGCGCCGCATCAGCTACGGACGCATCCTGCAGATCTACTTCTCGGTGGCGCACGATCCGACGCAGCTCGACCGGCAGGGACCCGACAGGGGCACGCAGTATCGCTCGACGATCTTCCCGGTCAGTCCGCGACAGGCTGAGGTCGCCAAGGCGTATATCGCCCAGCTCGGCGAGGCACACGCGTTCGACCGCGCCATCGTCACCACGATCGAGCCGGACAAGTCGTTCTTTCCGGCCGAAGCGTATCACCAGGACTACCTCACGCGGCACCCGGCCAATCCGTATATCGCCGCCTATGACCTGCCGAAACTCGAGGAGCTGCGGCGGGTCTTTCCGGAGTTCTACCGCCCCGATCCGATACTGGTCGCGGCGGGCAGCCTGTCGAACTGACGCGGCCGCCCTATCTAAGGGCGGACGACAGTCAGGAGTGCGTCCGATGCGCCGCGTCACTCTGCTCGCGCTGGCCGGATTGGTGGCGGGCTGCACCAATCAGCTCGCGGCGCGGCAAGCCCGTCTCAGCAGCCTGATCGGCCAGCCGGAGATAGCGCTGGTGCAGCAGATGGGCGTGCCGACGCGCAGCTACGAAGTCGGCGGTGCGAAATACCTCGCCTACGACGAGAACCGCGTCGACATCCTCCCCTCGTTCCTGACCTACAACCCGTTCTTCACCGGCGGGTACGGCGGTGGCTTCCCGCCGCAGGTCGTCAACCTGCAATGCGAGACGACATTCGCCGTGACCGGCGGCACCGTGACGTCGTTCACGCTGCGCGGCAACGCCTGCGGCTGATCAGCCGGGTTCCGGCCTGGTCAGCCGGCTGGCGAACCGGTTGACCCAGCGCAGCCACGCCTCGTCCACGCAGGCGAACAGGTAGCCGACGCCGATGACCAGCGGCGTATAGACGGCGGCGACCAGCAGCAGCGTGAATTGCGGCGACACGGCGGGGCGCAACAATACGAACAGTCCGCAGCCGAGCGAGCAGAGCAGCGGAAAGTGGAACAGATACCAATGACCGGCCCAGTCCGTCGTTGCCGATCAGTCCGATGATGATCAGCAGGCCACTCGCGGTGTGTACCGCGATCCGGTCGAACCGCGCCGATCCCGCGTCCTGCACGGCGGCGAAGGCCGCATAGGTGCCGCGCGGCTCCAGGTAGCCGAACAAGAAGACACCGCAGGCGATGCAGATCAGGGCAAAGCCCGGCGACAGTCGCAGATCGCGGCGCGAGGTGAGCCATGCGAGACCCGTGCCGGCGACGAAGGCGACCAAATAGGGGTCGGTGAAACGCGCCACGACCGCGGCGGTCGCCAGCAGCCAGGTCGCGGCGCCGGGTCGCGCACGCCGGAGCGTCGTCGCCAGGAAGAACGTGACGAAGCTGCCGATAAATTCGTGGTGCATCGTCCACAGCACCGGATCGTACATGTCCGGCTCGCGCAGGAACGCGAACAGCGAGCCTTCCAGCATGGCGCCAAACAGCGATGGCGTGAAACTTTGCTCCTGATGGGAGCCGCCGAACGTGCCGAGCCACGCCGACTGGCTGAGCTGCGCCGCCTCGCGGTGACGGTAGAGGCCGCGGCGGAACAGCAGCCACGACAGCAGCACCGCGAGCATGACGAGGCACACCAGGCGCAGCCAGCGCTTCGCCGTCGCGCGCACCACGAGCTCGGTGCGACCGGAGCGGAAGAAACCCAGCGGCAGCACGAAGCCGGAGAGCACGAAGAACAGCGTCACCGCCGCCGGACCGTCGATCGAGGCGAAGCCAACGCTGCCCAGCATTGCCGCCGATGGATCGAAGCCATCGACGATGCCGATGCGGGCCGGATCGAACGCCCAGAGGAAGTGCCACGCGACGACGATGAATGCCGCGAGGCCGCGCAGCGCCTCGAGCTGCACGAGCTTGCTGTCGCTGCGGGCCGTGGCGGCGGACGTGTCGGCGTGGGCGAGCCGGCCGAAGCTTGCGACGTACAACCGGGCACCTCCGCACCGCTGGAGCGGGCGAACAAGGCGACGACTTTGGCCGCAATGTGACGCGCCGGCGCACGTCGGTGTGAGGACCGCGCGTCAGCTCCGCACGATGGCCATCAACGCCGGCAATGCAAGCTGCGCTGTCAGGTGCACCCGAGGCAGATGGCCCTCGTCATAGTGGCCGGCACGGTGGCACAGGTTGAGCGTCCCCATCGTCTGGCCGCGCCAGCGAACCGGCATGTTCAGGATGCTCTCGCAACCGAGCGAGACAATCAGCCCATGATCGAAGAAGTGCTGCGCGATGTCGTGACGGGTGCGGCCGATATAAGGGTTGCCGCCATAGATCACGCTCTGCATCCAGGGCGAGTCGGTGACCGGCTTGCGTCCGCCGACCGGATAGGCGTCGGGCCTGTTGGAGTAGCAGCGCTCCGACTGCCGCAGCGCCGGATGGTGCGCCAGCACGGTGAACAGGATGTGACCCGGATCATCGGCGAGTGCGGCATCGATTGCGCGGAAAGTGGCATCCGGCTGATCCGGTTCCGCGTGCGCGGCCAGGATGGCGTCGATCACGGTGGCGTCGCCAGCGCCTTGGCATAGGCGCTGATCGCCGCGGCGAACCCCATGACCAGCGCATCGGCGGTCAGCTCGTGGCCGATCGATGCCTCGGCGAGGCTCGGCATCCGTGCGATCAACGGCGGCAGGTTGTGCAGGTTCAGGTCGTGCCCGGCATTGACCACCAGACCGCGATCGGCCGCGGCGCGCGCTGTGGTCGCGCAGGCATCGAGCCATCCATCGTGTGCGCCGGTGCGGAACGCGGCGGCATAGGAGCCGGTATAGATCTCCACGCCGTCGGCGCCGCTCGCTTGGATGCGATCCAGCACCGCGACGTCCGGATCGATGAACAGGATGACCCGCGCGCCCAGCGCCTTCAGCGATGCGATCGCGGGACGGACCAGCGCCATCTGATCGGGGCCGAGCTTGAACCCTTCCTCGGAGGTGAAGGCCTCCGGCGCATCGGGCACCAGCGTACACTGCTCCGGGCGCACCTCGGCCGCGATCTCCAGCAGGCGCGCATCGGGATAGCCCTCGATGTTCAGTTCCACCGCGGGGCGCGACGCGGCGATCGTCTCGGCGAGCATCGGCACGTCGGAACGGCGGATATGCCGTTCGTCCGGCCGCGGGTGCACCGTGATGCCGCGTGCGCCGGCGTCGAGCGCGATGCGGGCGAACGCGCGCAGGTCGGGCACGCCAGTGCGGCGCGAGTTGCGCAGCAGAGCGATCTTGTTGAGGTTGACGCTGAGTCGCGCCATCGGTCAGTGCGTGGCGTTCATGGTGACGGGCACGGTAGCATCACGGCGTGCAGCGGGGAAATCGGGTGGGTGGGAAGGAACGCAATGGTTCGCAGGGATCTGCTATTCGTCGCTGCTGTTACCTTGCTTGCGGGGTGCGCGGCGGAGGCTCGTCCCTCCGACGAAGAACTCGCCCGCGTCGGCTATTGGTATCATGACGCCAACCATCAAGGCGGAGGGAGCGGGCAAGCGAGCCCCGAGGCGATCTATAATGCGATCCACGGCACCTGGCTGTGGCCGCCACTAGAAAACGATATCCCATCGGAGTGACCAACGATCGGTGGGCTAATCGGCTACCCGTTCCCCCGTCATGCCGACGGAGGTCGGCATCCACGTCTTTCCTTGTTTCGATCAGCGAGACAGGGATGCCCGGCAATGACGGAGCGGATATCGAGTCCAATCCTTACGCCACTCGTAGCGCCGTGCCTTCGTCGACGTACCGCGTGCTGCCGCGCAGATGCAGCATCAACTTGCCGGGACCGCTCATGCCGGCGAACAGCTCGGCCGGCACCACCGCGTCGCCGTTGGTCCAGCGCATGCCATTGTTCGGCTCGAACGCATGACAGCCGTCCATGAATGCGTCCGCGTCCGCCTCGATACAGGCCTCCCCGCCCGTCTGCGCCAGGACGATACGCCGCAGCGCCACGCCGAGCGCGCGGTCATCCCGTACCAGACCCAGTTCCTGCGGCACCGCGGCCCGTGAACGAATGCGCACGGCACGTGGCGGTGCGGGCAGCCAAAAGCCATACCTGTCGTCGCACTGCTCGATGGCATCGATCCGCTTGCCATCGACCAGCAGGTGCAGATCGGGATCGGCCGTCAGCGGCACGCCGGGACGTGGCCCACATCGATCGAGCAGCCGACGCCACGCGGCATCCACCACTGGACCACCGGTCAGTACCGGCGCACACGGCGGCTGCGCCGGCAATTCCCAGCCACTGTTCGCATTCTGAAACAGCCATCGATTACCATCGTCGCGATAGCTCTCCGCCGGTGCACCGTTGGCGATCAGCACGTCGTGCGAGTCCAACTCGACGTGATAGATCGACACCTCCTGCGCATGATCGTCCCAGACGATCGAGCGATGGTTGACCAGGGACTCCACCGGGATCAGCACGTCATCGACATAGAGCGAGTGGCCCTTGGTAATCCGCAGGTCGCGGTGCGGCACATTGTCCGCCAGCGCGCCTTTGCGCACGATCACGGGCGTTGCCGCGCTGCGGCACCCGCGCGTCGCCAGCACCTTGCCGCAGCCAACCCAGGCGATGCGCCGCACCTCGCCGCGCAACGTCACCACCGCATCGCCGGCAGCCAAACATTCCACCGCGATTTCGCCGTCCGGGGTGGCGATCCGCGTGCCCGCCAGGAAGCAGATCGCCTGCGTCGTCACCGCGCCCGGTTGTGCCGCGGC
>JANWJK010000286.1 GCA_025452005.1 Acetobacteraceae bacterium
ATGGCGAACGCATGGCTGCGCTGCACCTGGTCCTCGCGCGCCACCGCCATGTTGTCGCGCAGGTAGTCGAAGCCGAACTCGTTGTTGGTGCCGTAGGTGATCCCGGCCGCGTACGCCCGCCGCTTCGCCTCGAAGTCTTCGATCCCCGGGATGACCACGCCCACCTCGAGCCCGAGGTGCCGGTAGATCTGCCCCATCCACTCGGCGTCGCGGCGGGCCAGGTAGTCGTTCACCGTGACGATGTGCACGCCCTTGGAGGCGAGGGCGTTGAGGTAGACGGGCAGGGTGGCGACCAGCGTCTTGCCCTCGCCGGTCTTCATCTCGGAGATCTTGCCGTCGTGCAGCACCATGCCGCCGACCAACTGCACGTCGAAGGGGCGTTGGCCAAGCGTGCGCTTGGCGCCCTCGCGCACCACGGCGAACGCCTCGGGCAGCAGCTCGTCCAAGGTGGCGCCGCCGGCCAGGCGCTCGCGGAACTCCGGGGTCTTCGCCCGCAGCGCCTCGTCTGACAGTGCCTCCATCGCTGGTTCAAGGGCATTGATCTGCGGCACCCGCCGTTGATAGCCCTTGAGCGAACGATCGTTGGCGGTGCCGAATACGGCGCGGGCGATGACAGCGAACATGGGACCTTCTCGGATGGTCGGCGACGGGGCTGGCGAGCCTCTGAATCCCCGGTCAAGGCCCGGGCACGGTTCAGATAGGACCCGTGCCGGCTCCGGTCAACGAGTTCGCAATATCAACGCGGTTGCCTGATCGCGGGGTTCGCTGCCATGAAGCGGGGCCGCATCCAAGAGTTGACAGGAGTTGGCATGTTGTTCGCGTCGTTCAGGCGGCGGAGCCTGACCCGTTCGGCAGTGGCGCTGGCCGCTGTCTGCCTGCTGCTGTCCGGCGCGGCCTGGGCGCAGGCGCAGCCCGCCACGCCGCGGTCCAAGCCGGGGGACAGCAACCCCGCCGAGACCAAGTCCGCCGACCCGAAGCCGGTCGAGGCTACCAAGCCCTCCGAATCGGCGATCAGGCCCGGCGATATCCTGAAATCGCCGTCCGATCCGGTGGTCGGCATCGTCGAAGGACACATGATCTACCTGAGCGACGTGGGCAACGCGGTGCCGCAGCTTCCGGAGAACCTGCGCGGCCTGCCGTTCGATACGCTGTTCCCCGTGGTGCTCGACCGGATCATCGACCACCAGGCGTTGGTGGCCATCGCGCGGCGTCAGGGCCTGGATGCCGATCCGGCGGTCAAGCGCGACATCGAGGCTGCGAGCAACCGCATCCTCGAGGGCGCGCTGCTTGCCCGCCAGGCGGTGCCGGACGCGGCCGAGGACAAGATCCAGGCCCGCTACACCAAGCAATACGTCGGTAAGCCGGCGACCGAGGAAACGCGGGCCAGACACATCCTGGTCTCCACCGAGGCCGAAGCGAAGAAGCTGATCGCCGAATTGAACAAGGGTGCCGACTTCGCGACGGTCGCCAAGCAGAGCAGCAAGGACCCCGACCGCGAGAACGGCGGCGATCTCGGCTTCTTCCGACGCGACCAGGTGTGGCCGGAGTTCGCCGACGTGGCCTTTGCCCTGCAACCGGGGCAGATTTCCCAGACGGCGATTCACAACGAATTCGGCTGGCATATCGTCAAGGTGGAGGAACGGCGCATCGTCGCCCCGCCCGCCTATTCCGACGTGCACGACGCGCTGCGCCAGGCACTGTTGCAGGAAGCGGTCCAGCGCACGATCGATCAGGCGCGTTCCCGGCTCACGATCCGCAAGTTCAACATCGACGGCTCGCCGTTGGGGGCGGTTCCGGACATCACGCCACCCCAGCCGATCGTGAAACCGCAGGATAACCCGCCGCCCAAGCCCTGATGCTCGCGGATCGAACGGCGGCATTCTTGTCGCGCGGGATGGCTTCGGCCATGATCGGCGCCTGCCTCGCACGGGTGTCCTGATGTCGCGTACCGCTGGTATTGCATGCTCTCTGCTGGCCGCCGCACTGTTCGGCGGTGTGGCCGCGTGGGCGCAGGCACCGGCGCCGGCTCCAGCGGATCCGGTTGTCGCCAAGGTTGACGGCCAGCCGATCCACCTGAGCGATCTGAAGGACGCTGCGCAGTCGCTGCCCGAAAACCTGCGCGGCATGCCAGCGCAGAAGCTGTTCCCCACGCTGCTCGATCAGTTGATCGACGGCCGTGCGTTGGTGGCCGAGGCTCGCAAGTCCGGGCTGGACAAGGATCCGGCGGTGCAGCGCCAGGTCGAGGCGGCCGAAGATCGCGCCCTGCAGACCGCTGTGCTGAGCAAGGAGGTCGGACCCTCGGTCACCGACGACGCGGTGCGCGCCCGCTACGACCAGGACCTCGCCGGGAAGCCAGGCGAGGACGAGGTCCACGCCAGGCACATCCTGGTAGACAGTGAGGCCGCGGCAAAGAAGATCATCGCCCAGCTCAAGGCCGGCGGCGACTTCGCCGCGCTGGCGAAGCAGTACAGCAAGGACCCCAGCGGCGCGCAGCAGGGTGGCGATCTTGGGTTCTTCAAGAAAGACGAGATGGTGCCGGAATTCGCCACGGCAGCATTCGCCCTCCAGCCTGGCCAGGTGTCACCGGAGCCGGTGCACAGCCAGTTCGGCTGGCATGTCATCCTGCTGGTGGAGCGGCGTCACGCCGAGCCGCCGGGTTTCGACCAGGCGCGTGACGAGTTGCGCCAGAAGATGATCCAGGAGGGCGTGCAAAAGGCTGTCGCGAAGGCGCGTGCGGCGGCGTCTGTGGAGCGGTTCAATCTCGACGGGTCGCAGATCCGGGCGACCGATTCCGCCGAACCCCCGCCCGCCGCCAAGCCGTAGACCCAGCGCCCGAGGAAACCGCCGATGGCCACGCCCGTCTCACCGCTTGCCGTGAAGCTGCCGGAATTACCGCCGCTCGCCGGCGTGCGTCTGGGCGCCACGGCGGCCGGCATCCGCTATCAGGGGCGCACCGACCTGGTGATGATGGAACTGGCGGCCGGCACCACGGTCGCCGGCGTGTTCACCTCCAGCAAATGCCCCGGCGCGCCGATCGACTGGTGCCGAGCCTCGCTCGCCGGCGGCCGCGCACGTGCGGTCGTGGTGAATGCCGGCAACGCCAACGTGTTCACCGGAAAGGCCGGACGCGATGCCTGTGCCGCGAGCGCGGCTGCGGCCGCGAGGCTGGTCGGCTGCCCGGCGAAGCAGGTGTTCATCGCCTCCACCGGTGTGATCGGCGAGGTGCTGCCGCACGAGAAGCTGGTGGCGGCGCTGCCGGCGCTTCACGCCGGCCTGCGCGACGACGGCTGGGAGGCGGCGGCGCGCGGCATCATGACGACCGACACCTTTCCGAAGGGTGCCACGCGCACCGCGAAGATCGGCGATGCGGAGGTGCGGATCAGCGGGTTTGCCAAGGGCAGCGGCATGATCATGCCCGACATGGCGACCATGCTGTGCTTCGTGTTCACCGATGCGAAGCTGCCGGCCGGCGTGATGCAGGCGCTGCTGGAGAAGGGCGTCGGTGCCAGCTTCAACTGCACGACGGTGGATTCGGACACCTCGACCTCTGACACCGTGTTGCTGTTCGCCACCGGTCAGGCGAAGCATCCGCGGGTACCCGCGGAAGGCGGACGAATGCTGGCGGATTTCACGCGGGCGTTGGATGCCGTGCTGCTCGACCTGGCGCTTCAGGTGGTGCGCGACGGGGAGGGGGCGCAGAAGCTGGTGCGTGTCGATGTCAGTGGCGCGACCACGGCACGATCGGCGAAGCGCGTCGGGCTGGCGGTGGCGAACTCACCGCTGGTGAAGACGGCGATCGCCGGCGAGGACGCCAACTGGGGGCGTATCGTCATGGCGGTCGGCAAGGCCGGCGAGCCGGCCGATCGCGACAAGCTGTCGGTCGGCGTCGGCGGCGTCTGGATGGCGCGCAATGGCGGCGTGGTGCCGGGCTACGACGAGGCGCCGGTCGTGCAGCATATGAAGGGACGGGAAGTGGAGATCGCCATCGATCTCGGCTTGGGCCGCGGCAAGGCCACTGTCTGGACCTGTGACCTGACGCACGGCTACATCGACATCAACGGATCGTACCGAAGCTGAACGCGCCGCCTACGAGCGGGCGGGAATCAGGCTCTCCAGCGCATCGGCGACGCTGACAAATCGACAGCTCCGGCCGATCAGCGGCTGCACGATGATCTCGCCCGACGAGCGCCAGAGGATCCAGCGCCGGAGTTGGCTGTCCTTTGCATAGAAGGCGATGACCTCCTCGTATTCATCGCCGTCGACACAATGATCCAGTTCCACGGTCATCTGCACGTCGTGGAAGTCCGCCCACCCTTGCAGCAGCATGAGATCGGCGATCTCAAAGGCGAGCCCTGTGGGTGCGTTGGGGCTGAGCTGCGGCCTATGCATCGAGAACTCCACTATTCGGGGGCGGCGAACGGCTGAACTCACGCGTTTGTGATCTAGTGGACTCACGTAGCGGTGATTGCAAGTATTGTATTTGAGACTCGGACGATTGTTCGGTCGGACCTGGATCGATCCGAGAAATCAGTCGAGAAGTCCTCGGTAACATAAAGAGATAGCTAGGTAATTTGCTCGATTCTATGAGGCAACGTGCCGTCGGCTTGGGTTACGGAACCGGCATGGAACCAATTCGATAACGGCACATGATCCGCTGCGCGCCTTCTGCCACCGCACCGTCACGGCGCGCCGTTCACGTACAGCGCCAGTATATCGGCGACCGCGCGATTGAGCGGCGTGGGGATGCCGGCCCGTCGCCCAAGCTCGACCACGGCGCCGCTCAGCCAGGGTAGTTCGAGGCGGTTGCCGCGTGCGAGGTCGCCCTGCATCGATGCGGTCATCTGTGGCGGCAGCGTCTCCACGAACGCCATCCGCTGCTCGGCGAAGTCCTCCTCCAGACCGATGCCCAGGGCACGGCCCACCGCGACGACCTCGCGCGTGATGTCGAGCAGGAAGCCACGGGTCTGCGGATTCGCGCGAATCGGGCCGATGGTCGAGCGCATGCTGGCAGTGCAGGCCGACATCGGCACCAGGAAGGCGAATTTCTGCCAGATCGCCAGATTGATATCCCTGGCGATCTCGGCGTCGATCCTCGCTGCGGTGCAGGCGTCGAGCAGCGCCTCGACCCGCGGGGTTCGCGTGTTGTCGAATTCACCGAACGTGAGCTTCGCCATCGTGCCGGTGTGGCGGATCACGCCGGGACTGGCGATCACCACGCCGATCTGGCCGACGCCGCCGATCACCGCTTCGCGGCCAAGGATGCGCGCCAGCACCTCGTCCTTGCTGACGCCGTTCTGGAACGACACCACCGCCGTGCCCGGCCGCACCAGCGGCTTCACGGCTTCGGCTGCGGTCTCGGTGTCCCACAGCTTCACGGCGAAGATCACCACGTCGGCCGGCGCCAGGGTGGCGGGATCGTCGGTCGCCGCCACGTCGCGCAGGTGCAGGTTGCCGTGCGCGCTCTCTACGCGAAGCCCGTCCTGCCTGATCGCCGCGAGATGTGCGCCGCGGGCAACAAACGCCACGTCGTTGCCGGCAGCCGCCAGCCGCGCGCCGAAATAGCCGCCGAGGCCGCCGGCTCCCATGATGACGATCCGCATATGAACGCTCAGCGCGCCGGTTGCGTAACGATCGGCCGATTGGCGGTTGCTCCGCCATGGCGATGGGTCAGCGTTGTGGCGCCCGCCAGGAACGACAGCGCAACGATGCCGAAGATCAGGACCCGATCGACCAGCGCGTGGTGCGGCGAGCGCTCCGCGTACCAGAAATGCCGGTACCACGACTTGTGCGGCTGCCGTAGAGCGATCGCCATTTCCCCCTCATAGTGATGCGGCATCCAGTATGGGATCGCGCGATCGGCGAGGCAAATCGGTGGGGGTCAGCATGGCCTGGGTCAATGTGCAGCGTGACGGGCGCGGCGTCGCTGTCCTCACCATCGACAATCCCGCCCGGCTGAACACGCTGAACACACCGGTGATGACCGACCTGACCGCCGCGGCGGAGCGTCTCGGCGCCGACGATACGCTACGCGCCGTCGTGCTGCGTGGCGCCGGCGAACGCGCCTTCATCGGCGGTGCCGACATCGACGAGATGGCCGGCCTCGACGCCGACACGGCGCGCGCCTTCATCGTGCTGGTGCATCGCAGTTGCGACGTGTTCCGCCGCCTGCCCGTACCGGTGATCGCCCGCATCCAGGGTTATGTGTTCGGCGCCGGCGTGGAGGTCGCTGCCGCCTGCGACATGCGCGTCGCCAGCACCGACGCGCAGTTCGGCATGCCCGAGGTGCGGCTCGGCGTGCCTTCGGTGGTCGAGGCGGCACTGCTGCCGCAACTGATCGGGTGGGGTCGCACACGGCAATGGCTCCTGACCGGCGACACGATCGGCGCAACGACGGCGCAGGCCTGGGGTCTGGTCGAGCAGGTCGTGCCGGCCGAACAGCTCGATCAGCTTGTCGAGCGGCTGTTGGAATCGATCCTGGCATCCGGGTCCCGAGCGGTCCGATTGCAGAAAGCGCTGATCACCGACTGGGAAGACTTGCCGCTGCGCCAGGCGGTGCAGCGTGGGATCGACAGCTTCGCCTCCGCTTGGGAGAGCGAGGAGCCGCGACAATTGATGGCTGCATTCCAGGCGCGGCGTCGAGCGAGAAAGTGACTCCCGCGCGTCGGCGCACGCATAAGTTGTTGACTCCAGGTGGCGAGACTGGATCATGATGCGGAAGGCAGGCGCGGGTTCGACATCCGTTCAAATCAGGCGGAAGCCAGGAGGATGATGATGTCGGATGCGGCAACGACCGATGCGACGGTGCAAGACCTGCCGAGTAAGCGCTCCGAAGGGCCTGGCACCGACACGTTTGCGACGCCGGAGTTTCATGCGGCATTGAACGACGCCGAGGTCCTGCTGCGTTATGCCGCCGGCAATGCTCAGCTACCCGCGGTCGCGCCGGCCGACATGGTGCAGGACATCGTGCTCGCACGGCAGGCCTGCCAGACACATCGGGTCACCGCGGCGGTCGCGATCGGGTTCTGGCTCGCCTACGCCAATCTGTCCAAGCTCACCCGGCCGGTGACCGCGGCGTCGCTGCTGGCGTGCGAGGCCGCATCGCTGCGCGGGGAAAAGATCCGTGCCACGCTTCTGGTCCTGATTATCATTGCCTTCTCGGTCTTCCTGTTCATGAACAACACCACCGCCAACGAGACGGCGGAGCTGATCGAGCAACAGAACGCCGCGGCGCTGAAGCTCTGGACCAACCTTCAGATCCTGCGGTCGAGCGCGGCCGAACAGGCGCCGGCCTCGTCCGGCACCCCGTCCACGCTCGAAAGCCAGAGCGGCGCGGCCTTCGTCAACCGCGCCTTCGAGGATGCCGTGGAGTTTTCCCGCAAGAGCCAGTGGTTGCTGCAATCCGCCAGCAAGCTGCACTTCTGGTTCAATCCATGGTGGACGAACATCGACATCCGATCGGTGACGTTCGACCAGGACAACCCGTACGGGATCACGCATCTGCTGATTTCGCCGGGCATATCGCAGCCGAGCGCGATCCAGGACGAGATCGAAAACCAGATCAAGGCTTATCAGTTCATCCGCAATTACGCGCTGGCCTTGGACAAGACGGACTCGATCATATACGGCGGTATTACGACCTATGTCCTGCCTACCGTCTATGCGTTGCTAGGCGCCTTCCTGTACGGATTCAGGCTGTATTCCAGGCTGATACGCAGGAAGACCTATCTGCGTTCGGCCGCGCATAGCGCGCGCTATTACATCGCCGCCATCGCAGGTCTTGTCGTTGGACTGTTCGGCTCGTTGCTTCCCAAGAATCTGGTGTTGTCGCCGCTTGCCGTGGCGTTCCTCGTCGGCTACGGCGTCGAGGCGTTCTTTTCCCGTCTTGACGACCTGATCGTGAAGTTCAAGCGCGATGCGCCGGTCAAGCCGGCACCGGCACAGGAAGATCCCAGCGGCGACTGATCCAGCCCACGGCGCGGACGGGTTGATGCCGCGGCGTGTACGCGGCAGCTTGGGGCCGGCACCAGCGCGCCTGCACGGGAGGAAACAGCATGGACGCAGCGGAAGCGATCACCGGCGCGGAGTGGCTGGCGCGCACCCTGGCGGCGAACGGCACGACGCACGTGTTCTTCATGGACTCGGTGCTGCGCCGCACGCTGATCGAGCTTGGCACTCTCGGTGTCACGCGCGTGCTGGCGCATTCGGAAAAGTCCGCCGCATACATGGCCGACGGATATGCGCGCATCGCCGGCCGTCCCGGCATCTGCTTCGCGCAATCGGTCGGGGCGGCGAACCTGGCGGCTGGGCTACAGGATGCCTGGCTCGGGCGCAGCCCGGTGATCGCGATGACCGGGCGCGAGCCGCCGCTGTTCCACCATCGCAATACCTACCAGGAAGTCCCGCATCATCCGCTCTACGCGTCGGTCACGAAGTTCTCGGCCGAAGTCGACGCGGCCGCCGATCTGCCGCGCCTGCTGCGCCAGGCCTGGCGGGAGGCGATGACGGGCTCGCCGCGGCCGGCGCACCTCGATCTCTACGGACGGTCCGCCGCCGTCGTCGAGACCGGCATGGTGAGCGAGCCGCCCGCTGCCGATCCGGCGCTGCAACTGGCCATGCCGCCGTATCGGCCGGCGCCATCGAATGACGAGATCGACCGCGCGGCGAACAAGCTGCGCGCGGCGAAGCGACTTGTTATCGTCGCCGGCGCAGGTGCCGCGGCGTCGGGCGCAGGCCCGGAACTGCTGGCGTTGGGCGAGGCACTGGCGGCGCCGATCGGCACATCGCTCGGTGGGCGCGGCTTGATCCCGACGCGGCATCGGCTGTCGATCGGTTGCCCGGGAAACTATGCGGCACCACCCGCCAACCGGATTGTCCATGAGGCGGACCTCGTGCTGTTCGTCGGCTGCCACACCGGCGATCAGGTCACGCACACCTGGCGCATTCCAGCACTCGACACGCCGGTGGTGCAGATCGACATCGATCCGCTGGAACTGGGGCGCAGCTACCCGAACACGCTGGGATTGATGGGCGATCCGAAGGCGACGCTCGCAAAGCTGATCGCGGCTGTCGGCAATCCGCCGCGCGACACGTCGTTCGCAGACCGGGCCGCCGCCATCGTCGCGGCCTGGCGCGAAGAGCGCGCGCCGCTTCTCGCCAGCAACGCCGCGCCGATCCTGCCCGACCGGCTGTGTGCCGAGATCACCCGCGCATTGCCGGAGGACGGCATCCTGGTCGCGGACACGGGCTATTCGGGTATCTGGACCTCGACGTTGATCGAACTGAACGGCAGCACGCAGACCTATCTGCGCGCGGCAGGCTCGCTGGGCTGGTCGTTCCCCGCCGCACTTGGCGCGAAGTGCGCGGCGGGCAAACGCAAGGTGATCTGCTGGTCCGGCGACGGCGCGATCTACTATCACCTGACGGAACTCGAAACCGCGCGGCGGCGCGGCATCGCCGTGGTGCTGGCGATCAACAACAACTCCGGTTTCGGCCAGGGCTGGCCGAACATCCAGCGCCAGCAGGGCAACAGGCCCGGCGACGTGCGCGATCTGGTGCGGTTCGGTCCCACCAACTTCGTGGATGTGGCACGGGTATTCGGGCTGCGCGGCATCCGTGTCGAGGAGCCGTCGCAGATCGCACCGGCGTTGCGCGACGCATTGGCGTCGGATGAAACCGTGGTCGTAGATGTGGCAACCGACATCGACGCGCGCGCTCCCGCACCGTGGCTGCCGGCAGAGGAGTAAAGACCGGTGGTACTGATCTTCCATGAGCGCGTGGGGCTGGACGGACGGCGCATAAGCCCGTTCTCGTGGCGCATTCGCTATGCGCTTGCCCACAAGGGCCTCGATCCGGACGTGGTGCCTACACGCTTCGCCGACGTGGCGCGCATCAGGGCGCTCAGTGGACAGGATCTGGTGCCTATCATCGAGGACGATGGGTATGTGGTGCATGATAGCTGGTCGATCGCGTGCCATCTGGAGGACAGGTATCCCGATCGTCCGTCGCTGTTCGGTGGCGCGGCCGGGCGCGGCGCCGCGCGACTGATCAATGTCTGGTCCGATACCGTTCTGGGCCGGGCAATGCGGCCGCAAATCTATGCGGATTTCATCCGGTGCATCGACCCAGGTGACCGGGCCTATTTCCGACGGTCGCGCGAGACGCAGCTCGGCATGACGCTTGAACAGTACTCCGCCGATCGCGACGCGGCGTTGCCCGCTGCATTGGCGGTCTGTGCACCACTCGAACGCACTCTGTCGGAACAGCAATTCGTCGCCGGTGGCGCGCCGGCCTACGTCGACTATATCATCTTCTCGGTCTTCCAGTGGGCACGCATCGGCAGCCCGCGCGATGTATTGGCGGATGCGACGACAATGAATGCCACGCGCGAGTGGCGCGCGCGCATGGTCGCCATGCACGGAGGGCTCGGCGATCGATTTGCCGGCTACCCCATCGACACTGCATGACAGCGTTCGCGAGCGTCACCGGTAGCAGGGTTTCGGCTGGTCAGGCGTGCCGCAATTCGCAGAACTGTAGCCGCCGGGTGCTACATAGGCTGGCGGTGCATTGCCATAGTAGGGGTCGCCATAGGTTGGCTGGTAAGGGGGAGGATAGATCGGCCGCGGATAGGCGCCGGGTCCATATACGTAGTACGGATCGCACCCGCATAGTAACGGCAGCAGCAACAGCAAGATACGCCAGCGCATTCGTTCCTCCCGCGATGATTGTGTCGAACGTAGCCCTGTCGCGTGACAACCCGCAACCGAGCGTGAACCGAAGGAGGGGCTATGATCAGCTATAATCTTGCCGGCAAGACGGCACTGGTGACGGGAGGCGCATCGGGCATCGGGTTCGCCACGGCGCGCATGTTGGCGAAGTTCGGCGCCACGGTAGCGGTGAATTTCCTCGCCGACGATCCGCGCGGGCCGGAAGCGGTGGACAGGATCAACGCCGAGGGCGGCAAGGCGATCATGGCGCCGGGCAGCGTCGGCGAGGCGGGTGTCGCGGAACGCATGGTGCTCAAGGCGATCGACGATCTGGGCCGGCTCGATCTGCTGTTCAACAACGCCGGAACGCCTGGCACACGTCGACGCATCTCGCCACCCGAGCTCGAGCTTATCACCGAGGACCTGTGGTCGCTGCTGTTGCAGACCAACCTGCTGGGCGTGTTCCGTGGCTCGAAAGCAGCGGCGCCGGCGCTGAAGGCGGCGAATGGGGCGATCGTCAGCACAGCCTCGGTCGCCGGTCTGGGACGCCCTGGCAGCAGTCTCGCCTATAGCGCGACGAAAGCCGGTGTGGTCAGCCTGACGCAGAACCTCGCCCGTGCACTGGCCCCGGAGGTGCGGGTGAACGCGATCGCTCCGGGCGCGGTGGACAGCTCGTGGATGGTGGAATGGACCAACGAGGAGCGCCAGCAGTCGATCGAGCGCGCGCTGCTGAAGCGGCGCTGCCAGCCCGAGGACCTGGCCGAGGTGGTAGTGTTCCTGGGCTTTGGTGCCGCGATGGTGACCGGTCAGACCATTACGGTGGACGGCGGGCTGACGCTGTAGCGGGCACCATGGCCCACAGCCTCGACTGGCTTTCCAATTCTGGACCCTTATCGGTCCAGCCTGCCGTCGGTCGTGGGCATGGGGGTGGCGAGGCAATCGATCGGACACAGAGTTTCACCGAGTGCACACGGAGTTTCGCAGAGTATGCAGAAAGCGCTTCGCGCGGAGCGGTTTGTAAGACATGCGAGAATCAGGCGGGGTGCCAATACGAACCTACTCGATGAAACTCCGTGTGCACTCGGTGAAACTCTGTGTCCGATTGATTACTCTATCGGGCCGTTACAGATGCGAGGTATTATGCCAAGCTCGGGCTGACTTCCCGTAATGGATCCTCGCGCAACCTCTCCATGACCTCCCAACTCTGAGTGCCGGCGAAGGCTGCGCCGTAATCCGCGCAGCCTTCGTGTCCGTCAGGTTCAGAACGTCAGTACGAAGTCCGCACCGAATGTGAAGGAGTTGGTGGTGCCCTTCGTGTTGAACGGCGGGTTGCTGTTGAACGGCTTGTTGTCGGTGAAGGCGTGATCCCAACGGATCTCCGGGCGAACCAACAGAGCGGTGACCGGTGAGGGCATCTCCGGCTTCCACGTGACGCCGAGAGTAAGCGCGCCATAGGTCGTATTGGTTCCAGGGGCGGCGTGCACGTTTGGTGTCGACAGACCCTGCTGGAACTTGACGAAGTCCGACGAACCGGGGAACGACGCGACGAAGAAGTTGTTGTCGTCACGCCAGATCTCGGCCCTGGCGTTCAGTGAGACGGTGTCGGTCAGCGCATAGGACACGTACTGCGCGGCACCGAACCCGTTCACCGGCTTGCCCACGAAGCCATAGTCATCGCGGACCCAGTTGGTCTCGGTCACCAAGGTCCAGGTGTCAGTCGGCTTCCAGGTCATCAGCACATCGTTGAAGAAGCGCCACTGCCCGTTGGCATTGACCCCTTGCGGTGACAGGACTCGCGTCGCGTCCTCCGGGCCGAAATGCGTCAAGGCCAGGATCGTCAGCTTGCCATCCAGGAAGGTGAGGTTGAAGCCGCCGATTCCACCGACCGCGCCGTTGTTATCGCCGAGCGGTCCGAAGGTGGTGTTCGTGCCGGTGTCGAAGCCGGCGTAGAAATCCAACATATCGTTGACATGCGTCGTCGTCAGCAGGCCGGTGTGTTTGAACGGCAGGCCGAACTGGAAGATGTAGGAATGCGAGTAGAACGGGTTGGTTGAAGGGTCGATCGTCTCGTAGCCCAGCGGCGTCGGATACTGTCCGAACTTGACGTCGATGCCGCCTTCGGTCAGCCACGGTAGATGTGCCTGGATGTTCGCCTCGACCACGTCGAACTGGTTCCGCTGGTCGGGGATCACTCGGTTCAGTTCTCCCAGGAACTGCGTGTAGCGCGCATCCGAGCCGTACATGAATTGGATCTTGAAGCCCCATTGATAGTCGCTGTTCTTCGGATCCAGCGGCTTGTTCGCGGTGAGCAAGATCTGGTTCAACTGCACCTGGTTGGCGTGGTCAGTGAACAACTGGCCCCAGTTCAGGCCGGTTGCCGGACGGAACGGATTGGCGATGATTCCCGACTCGAGCTGTGCCGAGAGATGGATGCCGTCAACCCACAGACCTGGGGGCGGCGCCTCGGCGGCGGCCGGCGCCGCGGGAGGGGCTGCCGGTGGCGCCTCGGAAGCCGGAGCGGCGGGCGGAGGCGGTGTCTGCGCATATGCCGCCGGCACGGCGGCGGCAATGCTGGCTGCCGCGATCCAGCGTGCGGCGCGTCTCGGTTTCCTGTACTCCATAGTTGCGTTTGTTACCTTTTGCGTTCCCGTTGCGTTTGTAGACACAAACGACGGGGCGCCGGCATCCGGCACCCCGTCGTCCGCGCTCGATCGTCAGAAGAGCTGTTCTCCATGCAGCACCAGGTCGAGGCCCTCGCGCTCCTCTTCCTCGCCCACGCGCAGGCCGACCAGCATCTTGGTGATCATCAGCAGGATCAGCGTGCCGACGCCGCTGTAGACCAGCGTCGCGGCGACGCCCTGGCACTGGATCCAGAGTTGCGCCAGGCCGCCCGGGCTGCCGTCCGGATTGGCATCGGTTGCCGAAAGTGCGGCGTAGGAGAACACCCCGGTGAGCAGCGCACCGACGATGCCGCCGACGCAGTGCACGCCGAACACGTCCAGGCTGTCGTCGTAGCCGAAGATGTGCTTCACGCTGGTCGCCGACCAGAAGCAGATCACGCCTGCGGCGACGCCGATGATGATCGACGCTCCTGGCAGCACGAAACCCGATGCCGGGGTGATCGCGACGAGGCCCGCCACCGCACCGGAGATGCAGCCCAGCACTGACGGTTTGCCCTTGGCGACCCACTCGGCGAACATCCAGCCCAGCGCCGCGGCCGCGGTGGCGATCTGCGTCACCGCCATCGCCATGCCGGCGCGGCCGTTCGAGGCGACCGCGGAACCAGCGTTGAAGCCGAACCAGCCCACCCACAGCAGCGAGGCGCCGATCACCGAATAGGCCAGGTTGTACGGCGCCATGTTCTCGCTGCCGTAACCGACCCGCTTGCCCAGCACGAGCGCGCACATCAGGCCGGCGATGCCGGCGTTGATGTGCACGACGGTGCCGCCGGCGAAGTCGAGCACGCCTGCGGTCGCCCAGTAACCCGACGGCTCCCACATCATGTGCGCGATCGGCGCGTAGATCAGCACCGACCACAGTCCCATGAACCAGAGCATCGCGGAGAACTTCATCC
>JANWJK010000287.1 GCA_025452005.1 Acetobacteraceae bacterium
AAACGAAACATGGAAGCGAAGAACTTCCGTCTGTTCAGCCCCGACGAGAGCAACTCCAACCGCTGGCAGGACGTTCTCGAGGTCACCAACCGTGCGTGGGTCGCGAAAACCGAACCGTGGGATGACCATCTTGCGGCGGATGGACGGGTGATGGAGATGCTCAGCGAGCATCAATGCCAGGGATGGCTCGAGGGCTACCTGCTCACCGGTCGCCACGGGTTCTTTTCCTGCTACGAGGCGTTCATCCACATCATCGACGCGATGTTCAACCAGCACGCCAAGTGGCTGAAGGTGTGCAACGACATCGCGTGGCGGCGACCGATCGCCTCGCTGAACTATCTGCTGTCGAGCCATGTCTGGCGCCAGGACCACAACGGCTTCAGCCACCAGGATCCCGGCTTCATCGATCACGTCGTCAACAAGAAGGCCGAGGTGGTGCGCGTCTACCTGCCGCCCGATGCGAACTGCCTGCTCTCGGTCACCGACCACTGCCTGC
Organism: Acetobacteraceae bacterium; assembly: GCA_025452005.1. Classification (GTDB taxonomy): domain Bacteria; phylum Pseudomonadota; class Alphaproteobacteria; order Acetobacterales; family Acetobacteraceae; genus JAMXLO01. The sequence continues at coordinate 497 of JANWJK010000287.1, forward strand.
GCAGCCGCAACTATGTGAACGTCGTCGTTGCCGGCAAACAGCCGGCGCCGCAGTGGCTGACCATGGACGAGGCGATCAGGCACTGCACGGCGGGACTTGGCATCTGGGAATGGGCCAGCAACGACCGCGGCAGCGAGCCGGACGTCGTGATGGCGTGCTGCGGCGATGTGCCGACGCTCGAGACTCTGGCAGCGGTGGATCTGCTGCGCCGGCATGTACCCGAACTGAAGGTGCGCGTGATCAACGTGGTGGACCTGATGAGCCTGCAACCGGCGAGCGAACATCCGCACGGCATGTCGGACCGCGATTTCGACGCCCTGTTCACCACCGACAAGCCGATCATCTTCGCGTTCCACGGCTACCCGTGGCTGATCCATCGGCTGACCTACCGGCGGACCGGACACAACAACATCCACGTGCGGGGCTACAAGGAGGAAGGCACCACCACCACGCCGTTCGACATGTGCGTGCTGAACGACCTCGACCGCTTTCATCTCGTTTCCGATGTGATCGACCGGGTGCCGAATTTGGGTGCGCGAGCCGCCTACGCGAAGCAGGCGATCCGCGACAAGCTCATGGAGCACAAGGCGTATATCTGTCGCTACGGCGACGACATGCCGGACATCAAGGGCTGGACGTGGGGACATAGGGCTGTGGCCCCGCGGGGCGGCTCGACGGAGGCGGACAATGTCTGAACAGACTGGGCCGACAGGTCGCCGCCGGCTGCGTGCGGCGATCTTCGACGTGGACGGCGTGCTGGTCGCCTCGCCGCATGAGCGCGCCTGGCGCGAGGCGCTGGCCGGCTACGCCGATCCCGCCCGTTTCACCACCGAGTTCTATCAGGCGAACGTGGCCGGCAAGCCGCGGCAGGATGGGGCACGGTCCACTTTAGAAAGACTCGGGGTTCCGCAGGCCGCGGCGCGCGCGCCCGAATACGCCGCGGAGAAGCAGGCGCTGATCGACCGCCTGATAGACGAAGGCAGCTTCGAGGCGTTTCCCGACGCGGAACGCCTCGCGGTCGCGCTCGACGCGGCTGGCTTCAAGCTGGCGCTTGCCTCGTCGTCGAAGAACGCGGCCGCGATGCTGCGCCGCCTGACGCTGCCCGACGGCCGCACGCTGTTGTCGATCTTCGATGCTGACCTCAGCGGACGCGACGTGCCGCGTGGCAAGCCCGATCCGGCGATATTCCTGCTGGCGGCCGAGGCGCTGGACACGCCACCCGCCGAGTGTCTGGTGGTCGAGGATGCGCCCGCCGGGGTCAGAGCCGCGCGTGCCGGCGGCATGGCCTCGCTCGGCATCGCGCGCCTGGGCGACGAGGCCCTGTTGCATGCGGCCCAGGCGGACCTTGTCGTCACCAGCCTCGATCAGGTCGATACCGCCGCCATTGCCGATGGCCTTTTGCGCATCCGTCCCTGAACGGAGACGCCCGCATGCAAGAGGCGTTTGCGCTGACGCGCGAGCCCAACTGGGTGCTTCACCACGAGGGCTACAGTCTGCTGAGCGAAAGCGCGCTTGAATCGCGCTTCGCCCTCGCCAACGGGTTCCTGGGGATGCGCGCCGCGCGAGCGATCAGTCGCGGCCCGACCTGGTTGAGCTGGCTCGGCTACATCAAATGGGCGTCGTGGCCGCGCTGCTACGTGGCCGGCCTGTTCGACCGGCCCAACACCGTCCCGCCGGTGCCCGCCCTCGTGCCCGTTGCGGACTGGTCACGGGTGCGGATTCTGCTGAACGGCGACCCGCTGTTGTTGAGCGACGGCGAGATGATCGCCGGCATGCGCAGCCTCGACCTGCGGCGCGCCGTGCTGCTCTCGGAACTGACGGATCGCAGACCGTCCGGCATCACCGGTACGGGATGCGAGATGCGCCTCGTGTCGATGGCGGACCGCGCATTGGGATTGCAGCTTCTGCGATTCTCGCTGGACCGCGACGGCATCGACGTCAGGCTCGAGGCCAATTTCGGCATGTCTGGGCTGGGGATGGAGCCGCTGCGGCTGGAGCCGGACCTCGGCGCCTGGCACGCCGAGGGCACTGGCGAGAGCGTCGCGATGGCGGGGGCGGCGACGCTGCGTGCCGGCGGCGAGTTGCTGTTGCCGGAACGTCCATTCTCATTGCGATGGGTGTGGTCCTGGCGTTCCGTCGCCGGGCAGCAGATCGAATTCGACCGGATCGTCGCGGTGGCACGGGGAGACGAGCGGGACGCTGATCCTGGCCCGGCCGCCGCCATGGCACTGGCGCGCGGCAGAGCGCTGGGCTGGCGCGGTGTGCTTGCCGCGCACGAAGCCGCATGGGGGCAGCGCTGGCGTGCAGCCGATGTCGTGGTCGAGGGCGACGATGCGGTGCAGCGCGCGTTGCGATTCGCCGTCTATCATCTGACCAGCGCCGCCAACCCGGACGACGAAACCGTCTCGGTCGGTGCGCGCGCGCTGACCGGCGATGCGTATTTCGGGCATGTGTTCTGGGACACCGAGATTTACCTGCTGCCGTTCTACACAGCGGTCTGGCCGGAGGCGGCGCGGGCGATGCTGACGTATCGCTTTCGCACGTTGCCCGCCGCGCGCGCCAAGGCGGCGCGCATGGGGTTCAAGGGCGCACTCTATGCCTGGGAGTCGGCCGATACCGGCGAGGAGACCACGCCCGAGCGGGTGATGGGGCCTGATGGCGCGATGATCGACATCCTGACCGGCCAGATGGAGCTGCACATCAGTGCCGACGTCGCGTACGCGGTCTGGCAGTACTGGCGCGCCACCGGCGATGACGAATTCTTCGTCGCTGCCGGTGCAGAGATCCTGCTGGAGACCGCGCGGTTCTGGGCGTCGCGCGCAGTGATGGAGGCCGACGGCAAGCGGCATATCCGCCACGTGATCGGGCCCGACGAATACCACGAGGACGTGGACGACAACGCTTTCACCAATGTCATGGGGCGCTGGAACATTGCCCGCGCGCTCGAGGCGATCGAGGCGCTGCGGGCACGCTGGCCCGATCGTGCCGTGACGCTGTTCGAGAAACTCTCACTTAGCGACGACGAGATCACCGACTGGCGCGATGCGGCCGAGCGGATCGTCACCGGCCTCGACCCGGCGACCGGCATCTACGAGCAGTTTGCCGGATATGATCAACGCGAGCCGCTCGACCTCTCGCAGTACGCCGACCGCAAGGTGCCGATCGATGTGGTGATCGGCCGCGAACGGACGCAGCGCTCGCAGGTGGTCAAGCAGGCCGACGTGGTTGCGCTGATGGCCCTGCTTCCCGATGAATTCCCCGGCGCGATGGCAGAGGCGAACTTCCGCCACTACGAACCGCGCACCGCGCACGGCAGTTCGCTCAGCGCCGGCATGCACGCGCTGGTCGCGGCGCGGCTGGGGGACGCCGATATGGCACTTCGCTTCCTGCACCACGCTGCGGCCGCCGACCTGGAACTCGACCCGAACAGCGCCGGCGGCATACGGATCGCCGGGCTGGGCGGCGTCTGGCAGGCTGTGGTACTCGGCTTCGCCGGCCTCGATATCTCTGGCGAGACCATCGGCATCGCGCCTCGACTTCCGCCGGAGTGGCGCAGCGTGTCGTTCAGTGTGCGTTGGCGAGGGCGACCGGTGCAGGTCCGCATCACCGCGGCGACAGTGCGCGTCATTGTCCCTGACGGGCAGCCGATGGACGTCCGGATCGCCGGCGGGATCCGGAAGGTGGATGCGGGTGCGCCGCTCGAGGTGAGCCTGAAACAGGCCACTGCCTCGCCCTGAGGCCGCGCCGGCGGCAGCGATGCAAACTTCGCCGACCACCGAGGCCAGACGGAGCAGCCGTGGCCTCGACGGCGTGAACTTCTTCGTCGCGACGGATTCGCCCTGGATCGGACGGCGTCGGCTGCGGCTGCTTCCGCTGCCACCACTGAATGCCATTGGCGCGTCGCTAAGCACATTCTTTACCGGCGTTGCCGCGGCCGCGCTTGGTCCCCGTGCTGCGGCGCTCGGATTGGCTCCGGGAGGAATCTGCGGCCGGTTGCCGCTGTGGGCCGGCATGCCCGAGACGCGTCCGCGCGAGACGGCCAGCCGGGAGTGAGTTCCGGTGCCGGCGCTGGCAGGCTAGCATCCGGTTTCAGACGCACCAGAGAGGGGAGAAAACCGCCATGCCATTCTACGAAAGAGGCAAGGTCCGCATCCACTACGAAGAGGCCGGCTCCGGCTTCCCGTTGTTGCTCATCCCCGGCGGGGGTCTGAACTCGACGATTCCCTTCGTCAAAGAGAAAGGGCCCTTCAACGCGATCGAGGAATTCAAGGGCGAGTACCACTGCATCGTGGCGGACCTGCGCAACGCCAACGGCGGCCAGTCCTCCGGCCCGCTGGAGACCGAGCGGCCCTGGGACGCCTACACCGACGACCACCTCGGCCTGATGGATCACCTGGGCATCAAGCGCTTCATGGTGCTGGGCTACTGCATCGGCGCCCCGTACATCTGGAACCTGATCAAGCGGGCGCCGGACCGGGTCGTCGCCGCCGTGCCGGCGCAGCCGGTCGGCTGGAACAAGGCTCACCCGACCTACATGTACGACCTCAGCATGAAGAGCTGGGCGCCGGAGCTCATGAAGCGGCAACCCGCGATCACGTCGGACATGATCCACAGGTTCCTTACCCGGATGTTCCCCAACCCCGACTTCCTGTTCACCGTGACGCGCGATTTCGTGAGCAAGTGCCAGACGCCGGTGCTGGTTCTCCTCGACGACACGCCGGGGCACCCGTACGACGTCGCCCTGGAAACGGTAATGCTCGCGCCGAAGTCCGAGGTGGGCATCTTTCCCTGGAAGGAGCCCAAGGAGCGCGTCCCCATCGCCGTGCGCCAGGTGCGTTCGTTCCTGCGCGCGCATCGGCCGGCGACGGCCTGACATCGACCTGACGGGGTCGAAGGAGCAAGCATGGGTATCGGTGTCCTGGCTCTCGTGGGGCTCAGCCCTGAGCGACTAGCCGCCCTCACCGCTGCCGGCTACGCCGTTCGCGAGGGGAAGAAATATCCAAACCGGATAGACGCCGTGCGCGAGGCAGGCGATACCGTCAGAGCGGTACTGACCAATGGCCGTGGGGGCTTGAGCGGCGACGAGATGGCTTTGCTGCCGAAGCTCGAAATCGTCTGCGCCGTCGGCGCAGGCTATGAAGCTGTCGACCTGGACACAGCGCGGAGCCGGGGTATCGCGGTCGCCAATTGCCCCGACACGAACGCATCCGCCGTCGCCGACTCCGCCATGATGCTGTTGATGGCAGCCACCCGCCACCTGCGGCAGGCCGATCGTCATGTGCACACCGG
>JANWJK010000288.1 GCA_025452005.1 Acetobacteraceae bacterium
CGTCGTAGCACATCGGAGCAATCTGTCGCGCCGAGTCCGCGCATTCATGAAATGGATCGAAGATGTGCTGACGCCGTATCTGGAATAGCGAGACGAACATCTTCGTCCGGCCTCGAAATCAACATTCTGAAGTCATGCCTGCCGGTCGGCGGCCCCGGCGGTCCAACAGAATGCGACACTGAAACCGGCGACCTTTGAAGTCCGACATGAAATCCAACGCCGTGCCAATGAATGGCCGCTTTCGGGACGGCTCACTTTGCCAGGGAACGGCGAGGATGGCCACAGAGCGGGCCGCGAGGGAACCGTCACCAACTTCGGCTTCACCCGGCGCCGACGTTCAAACGAAACACCCCCTTCAGGTCCTCACCCCATCGCCAGCAGCGGCACGCCGATCGTCAGCAGCGCGGCAAGGAAGATCAGTCCGAAGATCGTGCCCAGCCGCCAGAAGTCGGCCGGCGGCAGATAGCCGCTGTTGTAGTAGGCGAGCCCCGGTCCGGTGGCGTACGGCGTGATCACCCCCATGATGCCGGTGGTGAGCGCCAGCGCCATTGCCAGCGTCGGCGCCGGGAGACCCTCGATGCCCATTCCCGCCGCCAGCATCAACGGCATCATCGCCGTGGTGTGCGCGGTGAGGCTCGCGAAGAAATAGTGCGAGAAGAAATACACCGTGACGAGCATCACCAGGATCAGCGTCGGCGAAAAGCCGCCGACATGCGCCGCGACGAACTCGGCGAACCACTTGACGAAGCCGGCGCGCGACAGCCCGTCGGCCAGCGTCACCAGCGTCGCCAGCAGCATCAGCGTGGTCCAGGCGGAGTGGTTCTTCGCCATGTCGTCCCACGTGACGATGCCGCACACCAGCATCAGCGCGATCGCCACCAGCGCGGTCAGCGTCGCATCGACGAAACTGCCCCCGGTCACCCACAGCACGATGGCGCCGGTGACCAGCACCGCCAGGATGATCTCGCGCGCCGAGATCGCGCCCATGTTGCGCAGCTCGCGGCGTGCCCAGGCGGTCACCTCGGTACTGCGCTTCACCTCGGGCGGATACAGCACGTAGGCAAGCAGCGGCAGTGCCAGCAGCAGCGGCAGCGCGAACGGCAGCGAGGCCTTCATCCATTGCAGGTAGGTGATGTGCACGTGCACGATCTTGTCGATGAACTCGATCGCCAGGAAGTTCGGCGCGCAGGCGGTCATGAACAGCGAACTCGTCACACAGCCGGCGGCGAACGTCGTCCACATGATATAGCCGCCGAAGCGTCGTGCCGATGGATCGTGCGGTTTCGAGTCGTAGAGCGCGGGCAGGTTGTTGACGATGGGAAAGATGATTCCGGCACTGCGTGCGGTGTTCGACGGCGTGAACGGCGCAAGCACGGCGTCAGCCAGCGTCGTCGCGTAGCCGACCAGCAGCGTGCTGCGGCCCAGCGCGCGTACCATCAGCAGCGCGATGCGGCGGCCCAGGCCGCTCTTCTGGTAGCCGAGAGCGAACATGAACGCCGCGCCGACCAGCCAGACGGTAGTGCTGGAGAAGCCGGACAGCGCCCAGTTGATCGTCTGGCTGGTGAGCTTGAAGCCGGGCTTGGCGAGATCGGCCGGTGCGAACAGCACATAGGGCGACAACAGCGCGGTGAGCGACAGTCCGACCAGGCCCACCGCCGGATTGGGCAGCGGCTCGGTCACCAGCGCGGCGATCACGCCGGCGAACAGCGCGAAGTAGAGCCAGGCGTGGTGCGCCAGGCCCGTCGGCGGCGGCAGGGCGGCCAAGGCCAGCGTGATCAGGATGGGTATCGCCACGCGCCACCAGTGGAAAATGGGGCCGACCGTCTGTTGCGGCGGGGCGAGGGCGGTGGAACTTTGGCTCATGCGTTCATGCCCGTTAACGTTTTCATTACCGGTGTCGGTCGAGGCTTTGCGGGAAAATCGCTCCACGGCGCAAAACGCGCATTGAGCTAAATCAATGCCTGTGTGAGTCTGTCGAGGCAGGACCGCGTAACCGATGAAGGTTATGGTTTGATGAATGACCACGCAGCGGCCGTGATCACGCACGAAGGGCTCGGCGGCCTGATCGCAGGCCTGCGTGCCGAGGGGTTCCGCGTGATCGGCCCGCGGCTGCGCGATCAAGCGATCGTGTACGACGACATCGAATCGGTCGCCGACCTGCCGGCCGGTTGGACCGACGAGCAGGAGGGCGGCCATTACCGCGTGCGCCGGCGCGAGGACGCGGCGCTGTTCGGCTACAATGTCGGCCCGCATGCCTGGAAGCGCTTCCTCCATCCGCCGCTGCTGCGGCTGTGGCGCGCCGAGCGAAGTGCCGATGGCATGACGGTTACCGCAACGTCGGAGCCGGCGGAGCGCTACGCCTTCCTCGCCGTGCGCTCCTGCGAACTACATGCCATTGCCATTCAGGATCGCGTGTTCCTGCAAGGCCCGTATGTCGATCCGCACTACAAGGCGCGTCGCGAGGGCGCGTTCATCGTCGCGGTGAACTGCGGCCAGGCGGGCGGCACGTGCTTCTGCACGTCGATGAACACCGGCCCCAAGGCCGAAGAAGGCTTCGACCTTTCGCTCACCGAACTGCTCGGCGACCGGCATGAATTCCTGGTGGAGGTTGGCAGCGAACGCGGCGCGGCCCTGCTGGCCGCCGTGCCGCATCGTCCCGCCGAACGGCAAGATGCCGCCCAGGCTGCCAACGCCGTCGCGCGCGCCGAGGGCAACATGGGGCGGCACATGCGCTCCGACGATGTGCGCGAGCTGCTGCTGGCCAATCTGGAGCACCCGCGCTGGGACGACGTGGCGGAGCGCTGCCTGACCTGCGGCAACTGCACGATGGTGTGTCCCACGTGCTTCTGCACGGCGGTCGAGGATGAGAACGATCTCGCCGGCAACGCCGCGGAGCGCAAGCGGCGCTGGGATTCCTGCTTCACCATGGATTTCTCCTACATCCATGGCGGATCGGTGCGCAGTTCCGGTCGCTCGCGCTACCGGCAATGGATGACGCACAAGCTGGCGAACTGGGTCGATCAGTTCGGCACCTCGGGCTGCGTCGGCTGCGGCCGCTGCATCACCTGGTGCCCTGTCGGCATCGACATCACCGAAGAGGTCCGCGCCATCCGCGGCGAAGGAGGCAGCGATGGAAGGGCTTGAACGCATCGTCTCCGAGCATCGGCTGTTTCAGGGACTCGGTCCTGAATTCGTCAACCTGGCGGCGGGCTGCGCGAAGAACGTACGCTTCAACGCCGATCAGTACCTGTTCCACGCCGAGGAACCGGCGGACTGGATCTACCTGATCCGCCACGGGCAGGTCGCCCTGGAGGTTGCCACACCCGGACGCGGCGCGGCGCAGTTCGAGACCTTGGGCGAAGGCGACATCGTCGGCCTGACCTGGCTGCTGCCGCCCTATCGCTGGGGCTACGACGCGCGCGCGACCGAACTGGTGCGGGCGATCGCTCTCGATGCGAAATGCCTGCGCGACAAATGCGAGGTGGACCACGATCTCGGCTACGCGCTGCTGAAGCGATTCCTCCCCGTGCTGGTGCAACGGCTGCAAGCGATGCGGCTCCAGTTGCTGGACGTCTATGGATCGGCTGGGTGAGCGCGCGCCGGTGATGGCGCCGGACGCGATGCTGCCGCTTATCGCGCGCGTGGCGCGTCGCGTGCGCGAACTGCCGGACACCTGGACGCTCGATCTCGTCGCCGCGGACGGCGGTCCGCTGATGCGCTACGCGCCGGGCCAGTTCACCATGATGTACGCGTTCGGCGTCGGCGAGATACCTGTCAGCGTCAGCGGCGATGCAGCGGATCAGACGCGCCTCGTGCAGACCGTGCGCGCGGTCGGCAAGGTGAGCGAGGCGGTCACCAGGCTGGCGGCGGGCGACACGCTGGGACTGCGCGGGCCGTACGGCACCGCCTGGCCGGTCGCCGAGGGCTATGGCCGCGACGTCGTCGTGGTGGCCGGCGGGCTGGGCCTGGCGCCGCTGCGGCCGGCGCTCTACCAGCTTCAGGCGGAACGCAAGCGGTTCGGCAAGCTGGTGCTGCTGTATGGCACGCGGCGGCCGGAGGACATCCTGTTCCGTCGTCAGCTCGCGAACTGGCGACGACAGCTCGACATGGAGATCGAGGTCACCGTGGACCACGCCGGCGCCGCCTGGCGCGGCCATGTCGGCGTGGTGACCAGGCTGATCCCGCGCCTCGGCATCGATGTCGACAATGCCATGGCCCTGGTGTGCGGGCCCGAGGTGATGATGCGCTTCGCGGCCAGCGCACTGAACGACATCGGGGTGCCGGAGGAGGCGATCCATCTGTCGCTGGAGCGCAACATGAAATGCGCCGTCGGGTTGTGCGGACATTGCCAGTTCGCCGGCAGCTTCGTCTGCAAGGACGGCGCAGTGATGCGCTACGACAAGGTGCGCCGCTTGCTCGGGCTGAAGGAGATATGAGCATGCAGAATGGCAACACTCCCCCTCCCGCAAGGGGAGGGGGAGGCTGTCTTATGAGGAAACCCAAACTCGCCGTCTGGAAGTTCGCCTCCTGCGACGGCTGCCAGCTTTCGCTGCTCGACTGCGAGGACGAACTGCTCGCCGTGGCCGGCGCTGTCGAGATCGCCTATTTCCCTGAGGCCACGCGTGGCGTCGTGCGAGGCCCGTACGACGTCTCGCTGGTGGAAGGCTCCGTCACCACGCCGCATGACGCGGAGCGGCTGCACACGGTGCGGAGGCAGTCGCGCACGCTGATCACCATCGGCGCCTGCGCCACCGCCGGCGGCATCCAGGCGCTGCGCAACTTCAAGGATGTGCGCGAGTTCACCCAGGCGGTGTACGCGCGGCCCGACTTCATCGACACGCTGGCCACCTCGACGCCGATCAAGGCGCACGTGAACGTCGATTTCGAGCTGCACGGCTGCCCGATCAACAAACACCAGTTGCTCGAGGTGCTGGCGGCGTTCCTCAACGCGCGCAAGCCGAACACGCCGTCGCACAGCGTGTGCGTCGAGTGCAAGTTGCGCGGCACCGCCTGCGTGCTGGTGCGCGGCATCCCCTGCCTTGGGCCGGTGACCCATGCCGGCTGCGGTGCGATCTGCCCGGCGTACAACCGCGGCTGCTACGGCTGCTTCGGGCCGATGGAGACGCCGAATGCGCCGTCATTGAGCCGCAAGCTGGCGGCCTGCGGCATGGGCGAACGCGACCTGCAACGGGTCTACAGCACGTTCAACGTCGGCGAGCTGCCGTTCCGCGAGGAGGCCGCACGGCATGGCTCGTAAGACGATCAACGTCGACTACCTCGCACGGGTGGAGGGCGAGGGCGGTGTGAAGATCACGTTCGACGGCGCCAAGGTGCGCGACGTAGAACTGCGCATCTTCGAGCCGCCACGCTTCTTCGAGGCGTTCCTGCGTGGCCGCGCCTATACCGAGGCGCCCGACATCACCGCGCGCATCTGCGGCATCTGCCCGGTGGCCTATCAGATGAGCGCGGTGCACGCGATGGAGGATGCGCTCGGCGTCACCGTGACCGGGCCGGTGCGCGAGTTGCGGCGGTTGCTGTATTGCGGCGAGTGGATCGAGAGCCACACGCTGCACATCTACATGCTGCACGCGCCGGACTTTCTCGGCTACGACGGCGCGATCGAGATGGCGAAGGACCATGGCGACATCGTGCGCCAGGGTCTGGCGCTGAAGAAGGTCGGCAACGAAATCCTGGAACTGCTCGGCGGCCGCGCGATCCACCCGGTGAACGTGCGCGTGGGCGGCTTCTATCGCGCGCCGTCGCCCCGCGAGCTACGCACGCTGGTCGAGCCGTTGCAGCGTGCCCGCGACATCGCGCTGTCGGCGGTGCGCTGGGTATCCGGATTCGATTTCCCCGACTGCGAGCGCGACTACGAGTTCGTGTCGCTGGGCGCGGCGGGCGAATACCCCTTCAATGCCGGCCACGTGGTGTCGAACAAGGGACTGGACATCACGCCGCGCGAGTACGACGCGCATTTCGAGGAATCGCATGTGAAGCGATCCAATGCGCTGCACTCGCACCTGCGCGGGCGGGCCTATCTGACGGGACCGATCGCGCGCTACAGCCTGAACTCGGCTCTGCTGTCGCCGTTGGCGCGCGATGCGGCGAAAGAGGCAGGGCTCGGCGCGACCTGCACCAACCCGTTCCGCAGTATCGTGGTGCGTGCGGTGGAGACGCTGTACGCCTGCGACGAGGCGCTGCGCGTCATCGAGGCGTATCAGGAACCGGAACAGCCGCATCTCGACCTGACGCCGCGAGCCGGCACCGGGTATGCGTGTACCGAGGCGCCACGCGGCATGCTGTATCACCGTTACCGGCTCGATGCCGACGGTACTATTCTGGATGCCAAGATCGTGCCGCCGACGTCGCAGAATCAGCCGAGTATCGAGGACGACCTGAAGGCGTTCGCCGGCGGCTGGCTCGACATGCCGGAGGAGGCGCTCCGCGTGCGCTGCGAACAGGCGGTGCGGAACCACGACCCGTGCATCTCGTGCGCCACGCATTTTCTGAAGCTGGAAGTGGTGCGTTGTTGATCCCAAATTCTCCCCCTCCCCTTGCGGGAGGGGAGGAAGAGGATTTCGGATCAGCCACGCACCACTTCCAGCTTCAGAAAATGCGTGGCGCACGAGATACACGGGTCGTGGTTCCGCACGGCC
>JANWJK010000289.1 GCA_025452005.1 Acetobacteraceae bacterium
ACCGGCAATATGGCCCTGGAGAATTTATGAAATGGTAACGACGACGTGTGGATTCGGCGAAATCGTCGTTTACGATGATCACAATTCCAGAAGCAGGAGCGCTGGATGCAGGTTCCGCCGCAACGCACCGGGCCACTGGTCGGGCTGAAAGTCCTCGAGATCGGCCACTACATCGCCGCCCCGTTCTGCACCCGGATCCTCGCCGATCTCGGCGCCGAAGTGGTCAAGGTCGAGCCTCCGGGCGGCGATCCGTTCCGCGGCTGGGGCGCCTCGGTCAACGGGCATTCGGTGTGGTTCAGCGTGCACGGGCGCAACAAGCTGTCAGTGGTGCTGGACCTGAAGCGCGATCGCGAAACCTTGCTGCGCCTGGCCAAGCGCGCCGACGTGCTGGTGGAGAACCTGCGGGCGGGTGGGCTGGAGCGACTCGGACTGGGGCCTGACGCGCTTCACACCGTCAACCCTCGGCTGGTGATCGCGCGCATTTCGGGCTACGGCCAGGATGGGCCGTACCGCGACAAGCCGGCGTTCGGCGCCATCGGCGAGGCGATGGGCGGCATACGCCACCTCACCGCGCATCCAGCCGGCAGTTCGGACCTGCCGCCGCCGCGCTGCGGCATTTCGATCAGCGACGATCTGGCAGGGCTGTACGCCGCGATCGGGCTGTTGTCCGCTCTCTGGCAGCGCGACGCGACGGGTACCGGGCGTGGCCGCGTCGTGGACGTCAACCTCGTGGACAGCGTGTTCAGCCTGATGGAAGGCATGCTGCCGGAATACGCGATGGACGGGCGCATCCGGCAGCCGGTGGGCGCCGCGATCGAGACCGCTGCGCCGACCAATACCTATCCGTGCGCGGATGGGAGATGGCTGTGCATCGCTGGCAACTCGGACCTCATCTTCGCCCGTTTGATGGCGGCGATCGGTCGGCCGGAGCTGGCGTCCGAGCGGGCATATGCGACCAACTCCGACCGCTGCGCACATCGTGGGGCGTTGGACGCGGCGATCGCCGCCTGGACCCGGACACTGCCGGCGAAGGAGGCCGAGCAACGGCTGGAGCAGGCGGACGTGCCGTGTTCGCGGCTGTTCGACATCGCCGATTGCGCCAACGACCCGCATTTCCGAGCACGAGCATCGGTGCAGGAAGTGGCAGATCCGCTGATCGGCAGGACGCTGCATCCCGGGCCGGTCATTCGGCTGGACGGCGAACGACCGGAGACGGTGGTGGCATGGCCCGGTCCGGCGGCGGGAGCGCACACGGAATATGTGCTGCGGACGCTGCTGGGCATGGGGGAGCAGCCTGGCTGAGGAGCAGGCATGGTGCCACGCGTGGCACCATGCCTGCACCGATCAGAACACGACGTTCGAGGCGGTACCGTGCAGTGCCGTCACATGGTAGAAATCGCGCTGCCCCCGATTGAACGCGGGCACGATCGAAAACGCGTGATGCGTAGTGATGCCAAAGGTGTGGATGGAAATACTCCCAAAGGGCGCCACGTTCACGTGCGGCACCAGCAGACTGAAAGACGTCGATCCGGCGTCGACCGTGCGCACGATGGTCACGCTGACGACCGTGGCCAGATCACCCTCCAATTTGCGGATTTCGTCGCCCGAAAAGCTGAGCGATCGAGTGGCATCCTGGTAGGAGAAGTGCGGCTTACCGTCGATGCCGCTGGTGCTGTAGCTGACGTGCAGGCCGCCGCCAGTGAGGCTGAACATATTCGCCGCGACCAGGGGGACGGCCTGCGCCTGCGCGGGGGACTGGGTCTGGGTTGTGGACATGGTTTCGCTCTCCTGTCAGACGCGCCGGCACGAGGCATGATGCGACAGTTCCATCGCGGGGCCGGCGCGCTTTCGAGACGCTTGCGCATCCGATTGGTGAAGTTTCACCCCGACGATGAAACATCTCGGTCGGGGCGATCGATTGATAGTCCGCGGCGACTGCGCGTTACTGAGATGTAACTCACAGATGGCACGGGTCTTCATCGGTTCTCGCGGCAACGTGAGATGGAGACTATCGCCGCGGCTGGACGCTACCAAATTTCAATAAGTTATTGCACTGACCGCAGAGGACATTGCTAAAAGGCGGCATAACTGCACCACGTGCCGAGGGCGCATGTTCCGCCTGCTCTGCCCGGTCCTGCTGCTGCTTGCTCTGTCCGCCTGTTCTTCAGGCGGCGGAGATGCGGGCAACTATGTCGGCGGCTCGGTCCCGCTTGAGTGCGCACCTTTCGCGCGCGCGCTGAGTGGCATCCGCCTCGCGGGCGCCGCAGCCGACTGGTGGTCGCAGGCCGAGGGACGTTACTTGCGTGGCAATACGCCGTCGATTGGCAGCGTGCTGGTGCTTCAGCGTTCCGACCGCTTGCCGAGCGGCCATGTCGCCGTCGTCTCGCAGGTCATCGACAGCCGGCAGGTTCTCGTGACCCAGGCGAACTGGGTGCATCACCGGGTCACCGGGGACCAGCCGGTGATCGACGTTTCCGCAACCAATAGCTGGTCGACGGTGCGAGTCTGGTGGCCGCCAACCGGCGCAATGGGCGTCAACGATTACCCGGCGTATGGCTTCATCCGCGCCGGTCGCCCGGCAACGCACGACCAGATCGTCGCCGGGACCCCTCGGGCGATCCGGCTGGCGGCGAACGAATGATGGCGCCGCCAGGCGGGGACGTCAGGCCGCGTCTTCGCGCCGGTCCCGCACCCTCACATAGGCCAGCTTCACGTGATCGGTGCAGTAGGGCTTGCCGGGCTCCGATGCCACGTCGCAGAACCGGAAGCTCCGGGTACCGGGCTCGCCGATCGGCCAGCAGCAGGTGACGATCCGTCCGTAGGGTCGCGGTGCCGGCGGCGCCACCCGGGCGGGTGGCGGCATCGGCATCCGCTGGGGTGCGAGCGCCGCCATCTGCGGCAGGATCATCGACCCTCCACCCGATGCCGCCATCGGCGGCGAGGTGCTCGAGAGCGGCGGCAGCGTCGGCCCGGCCACGCGGCGCGGTGCCGAACGTCGCGGTGCCGCGGTCCCGCTACCGTCACGGCGGATCGGCGAAGGCCGCGCGGGCAGATCGAGCCGATGCGCCTTGCCGACCACGGCATTCTTCGAGACTCCCAGCCGCCGACCGATCTCGGCGGTCGACAGCCCCTCATCCCACAACGATCGCAGGCGGACGATTGTCTCCTCGGCCCACTCCATCTCGTGGTCCCCCCCACGGTGTAACCACAAGATACGGTATAGGGGGAATGGCCGGCGTCAATACACGAAAGACCGTCGCCCACAAAAACTTGTGGACAACCGGCTGTTCGACCTCAATCCCTTGGGGTACCCGCTGTTCAGCGGGCGGCGGTATGCTCGCGGTCGCGCGCGGCCTGACCGGCGGGGCCGGAAATCGTGCCCGGCGGCTTGTCGGCGGAATCCTCCATCGAGACGTCGTCACCTTCCGCCATGTTCTTCTTGAACGACTTGATACCCTTCGCGAAGTCGCCCATCAGGCTGCTGACCTTGCCGCCGCCGAACAGCAGCAACACAACCAGCAGCACCACCATCCAGTGCCAGATGCTGAAGCTACCCATAGAACCTCCGAGACACGGGGCACGCCGCCCGCGTCGGCGCCCGCCAAGCAACGACATGGCGCGATGCCGGGAAGGATGCAAGCGGATTCCCCGCTGTCGGGGGAGTCGGGCCGCGCAATCGGTATGACGGGATTTTGTCCGCCCGGTTACAGGACTGATTGCGATCGAGGATAGGCCCGCGTATCGTCTCCGGCGGCTGGGCAATACCGTCAGCTCGGTAACAACAATGACGGGGGCCTTGCCACAGGGGCAGGAGCGTCACGGAGGCATCTGAAGCGCTCCTGTATAATAGGGCGTCCGGATTCCGCATGCGGAACCGGCAAGCCCACAGGCAGAAAGGCAGCGCGTCGATGCCCAACGGCACCGTCAAGTGGTTCAATCCGACCAAAGGCTATGGCTTCATCGCTCCCGACACAGGCGGGAAAGACGTCTTCGTGCATATCAGTGCCGTGCAGAAGGCTGGACTGAGGAGCCTCAGCGAGGGACAGAAGGTCGGCTTCGATGTCGAGCAGCAGCAGAACGGCCGAACCGCGGCCGTGAACCTGTCGCAGACCGACTAGGGACTTCCGTCCCGGCAGGCGGGCCGCCCTCACGGTCCGTCCGCCAACCGTCGCGTCAACGTCCGTGCCGGACCGGCTGCGGAGGCGGAGCATGTACCGTGCGCCGGCCGCGGTCCGCCCGCGGCGTGCGTTCTGCGGCCGAACCCCATACGCTGGGCGCATGATCGGCGACCGCGACGACCAGGCTGTCCACCCGACACGAACCGCCGCCCTGTTCCTCCGGCAGTTCGTGCAGTCGCCGCGGACGGTCGGTGCCGTCATGCCAAGTTCAGCGGCCCTCGCCCGCGCGATGCTGGCGCCGATCGACTTCGCATCGGCGCGGACGATCGTCGAGTTCGGTCCGGGAACCGGAGCCTTCACCCGAGAGATCTCGGCACGGCTGACGCCGGAGTGCCGATATCTCGGCATCGAGCTGAACCCGGAATTCGTTCGCAAGCTTGCGGGCGGGTTCCCGCGCCTCAGCTTCGTTCACGGCAGCGCCGCCGATCTGGCCCAGATGCTGGCGGCGCAGGATATCGACAGTGTTGACGCGATCGTGTGCGGATTGCCCTGGGCCACATTGCCGATTTCGCTGCAGGAGACGGTGTTCGCCGGAATCGACCGAGCGCTGGTGCCTGGGGGGGTGTTCGTGACCTTCGGCTACCTTCAGAGCCTCATTCTGCCCGCCGCCTGGGCGCTGCGGCGGCTGCTGCGCCGCAGCTTCGCCGAGGTCGGCCGGTCGCCTGTCGTCTGGGGCAACGTCCCCCCTGCCTTCGCGTATATCTGCCGAAAGCGAATGTGAGCACGGCCGTACCGCGGGCACGATTGGGCATCCGCGCAGTATCGGGTTACAAGGCGGTAACGCCAGACGAATCGCCTACCCTGCTGCCTGCACAGTCACGGGAGGAACAACCACCGAGATGAGCGACATCCTGGAGCGCCGACCGCGGCCGCGGGCAGCAATGGACGCCGAGGCCGTGCGTACCGCCTACCGGCGCTGGGCGGGCATCTACGATGCGGTGTTCGGCGGCATCGGACTGCTGGCGCGCCGCCGCGCCGTGGCGCTGGTGAACCGCCTGCCCGGCCGCGATGTGCTCGAGGTCGGCGTCGGCACCGGCCTCGCCCTGCCCTACTACGATGCGGACCGGCGGATCACCGGCATTGACCTGTCCGCCGAGATGCTGGCGCAGGCTCACAAGCGCGTGGCCGACCGTGAGATCGCCAACGTGGTGGCGCTGCATGAGATGGACGCGGAGGCGACCGACTTTCCGGACGCCTCGTTCGACGTCGCCGTGGCGATGTTCGTGGCCTCGGTGGTGCCGCACCCGCGCGCACTGCTGGCGGAGATGCGGCGGGTTGTGCGGCCCGGCGGCAACATGCTGTTCGTCAGCCATTTCGCCGCCGAGAATGGACCGCTGTGGTGGATCGAGCGTGGCCTGGCACCCGCCTCGCGCGCCCTCGGCTGGCATCCCGACTTCACCGCGGAGGCGCTGTTCGCGCCCGAGGATCTGACGCGGATCACGGCAGCATCCGTGCCTCCGTTCGGCATCTTCAAGCTGGTACGGCTGGTCGCCTGACGCCGGGCAAGGTCGGGCTTTGCCCTGACCGCTCCCTTGATCTCGCGCACGCGGTCCGGTAGGCCAAGCAGTCGAGAGCCGGCCCGAGACGGGTCCGGGTTGGGGGACCGAAGCGGGATGGATCGGCCGATGCCGCGATACCGGCGACTGCTCGCCGTGTTGATGATGTTCATTGCTGTCCCGGGCGGCGTTGCGCTGGCCCAGGCGGTCGGCGCGCCGCGGCCGTGGGAGATGAACATGCAGCCGGCCTTCGGGCCGCTGAAGGAACAACAGATTGCGCTGCACAATCTGATCCTGGTGATCATCACGCTGATCACGCTGTTCGTCGGTGTGCTGCTCGTCTGGGTGATGTGGCGCTACCATGCGACGCGCAACCAGGCGCCGACCCGCACCGCGCACAACACGGTCCTCGAGATTGCCTGGACCGTGATTCCGGTGCTGATCCTGGTGGTGATGGCGATCCCGTCGTTCCGCCTGGTCTACTACGAGGATCGCACGCGCGACGCCGACCTGACGATCAAGGTGACCGGTCATCAGTGGTACTGGGAATATACCTACCCGGACAACAACAACATCGACTTCACGAGCTACATGATCCCCGACGATCAGTTGAAGCCCGGTCAGCGCCGGCTGCTCGAGGTGGACAATGAGCTTGTCGTGCCGGTCGGCAAGAACATCCGCGTGCTGCAGACCAGCACCGACGTGATCCATAGCTGGTTCATCCCGGCCCTCGGCGTGCAGCGCTACGCGATCCCAGGGCGGACGATCGAGACCTGGTTCAGGGCCGACAAGGCGGGCACGATCTACGGCCAGTGCAACCAGATCTGCGGCACCAACCATAGCCACATGCCGATCGTCGTGCGCGCGGTGCCGGGGCAGGAATTCAACGCCTGGCTTGTCGAGGCCAAGACGAAATTCTCGGATGCAGGGCAGCAGACGCGTGAGATCGCGGCGGCAGAGGTTCGGCACTGATCCACGCGGCCAGTGCCTGTAGGAGACGGACGATGTCGGCAACCACTCAAGATCACGCTCACGACCATCACGACCACAAGCCCGGCTTCTTCGTCCGCTGGCTGTGCAGCACAAACCACAAGGACATCGGCACGCTCTACCTGACCTTTGCGATCATCGGCGGCGTGGTTGGCGGCATCCTGTCGGAGATCATGCGCGCGCAGCTCAACGTCCCCGGCAACACGATCGTCACCTCGGGACAGGAGTGGAACACGATCGTCACGTCGCACGGCCTGCTGATGATCTTCTTCTCGGTCATGCCGGCAACGTTCGGCGGCTTCGGCAACTGGTTCGTGCCGCTGATGATCGGCGCGCCGGACATGGCGTTCCCACGCCTGAACAACATCAGCTTCTGGCTGCTGCCGCCCGCGTTCCTGCTGATCATCACCGGTCTGTTCCTGGGTGAATCAGGCACCGGCTGGACGCTGTATCCGCCGCTCGCGAATATCACCTACGAGCCGGGCATCGGCATGGACTGCACGCTGTTCGCGCTGCACCTGGCCGGCATCAGCTCGCTGCTCGGCGCCATCAACTTCATCACTACCATTTTCAACATGCGCGCGCCCGGCATGACGCTGCACAAGATGCCGCTGTTCGTCTGGGGTGAATTGATCACCGCGTTCCTCCTGCTGCTGGCGATTCCCGTCCTGGCCGGCGCGATCACCATGCTGATCTGCGACCGCAATTTCGGCACCGCGTTCTTCGATCCGGCCGGCGGCGGCGATCCGGTGCTGTTCCAGCACCTGTTCTGGTTCTTCGGTCATCCCGAGGTCTACATTATGATCGTGCCGGGCTTCGGCATCGTCAGTCACGTGATCTCGACGTTCAGCCGCAAGCCGATCTTCGGCTATCTCGGCATGGCCTACGCCATGGTGGCGATCGGCGTGATCGGCTTCGTGGTCTGGGCGCACCACATGTTCGTATCCGGGATCGACGTGGACACGCGCGCCTATTTCATGGCGGCGACGATGGTCATCGCCGTGCCGACCGGCATCAAGATCTTCTCCTGGATCGCCACGATGTGGGGCGGGTCGATCGAGCTGAAGACGCCGATGCTGTTTGCGATCGGCTTCATCTTCCTGTTCACGGTGGGTGGGGTCACCGGGATCGTGCTGGCCAATGCCGGCATCGACCAGATCGTGCACAACACCTATTACGTGGTGGCGCACTTCCACTACGTGCTGTCGCTGGCCGCGGTGTTCACAATCTTTGCCGGCTTCTACTACTGGATCGGCAAGATGTCGGGCCACCAGTACCCGGAGTTTTGGGGTAAGGTACATTTCTGGCTGACCTTCATTGGCGCCAATCTCACCTTCTTCCCGCAGCACTTCCTCGGCCTGTCGGGCATGCCCCGGCGCTATCCGGACTATCCCGATGCGTTCACCGGATGGAACTTCGTCTCCTCGCTCGGTGCCTATCTGGGCGGCATCGCGCTGCTGGTGTTCTTCTACGTGCTCTATCGCACCTTCACCTCGAAGGAGCACGTCGCCGACAACTACTGGGGCGAGGGCGCAACGACGCTGGAATGGACCGTGTCCTCGCCGCCACCGTTCCACACCTATGCGGAACTGCCGCGCATCCGCTGATCCGATGAGCGAAGCGGTCACCACCACACAGACGGCGGAGCTTGGCGACTGGATCGCCCTGCTGAAGCCCCGCGTGATGACGCTTGTGGTGTTCACCGGGCTGATCGGCCTGCTGATCGCGCCCGGGCATCTGCACACGGTGCTGGCATTCACCGCCGTGCTGTGCATCGCGGTGGCCGCCGGCGCCTGCGGTGCGATCAACATGTGGTACGACCGCGACATCGACGCCATGATGCGGCGCACGCGCAACAGGCCGATCCCGGCCGGCCGTATTGAGCCGGGCGCGGCGCTGGGCTTTGGCGTCACGCTGGCGGCCGGGTCGGTGATCGTGATGGGCCTGGCGGTGAACCTGGCCGCCGCATCGGCGCTCATGCTGTCGATTTTGTTCTATGTATTTGTCTATACAATGTGGCTGAAGCGGCGGACCCCGCAGAATATCGTCATCGGCGGTGCGGCGGGAGCGTTCCCGCCGGTGATCGGCTGGGTGGCAGTGACCGGCTCGCTGGACCTGCTGCCGCTGATCCTGTTCGCCATTGTGTTCTTCTGGACGCCTCCGCACTTCTGGTCACTGGCACTCTTCGCCAACGCTGACTACCAGCGCGCGGGTATTCCGATGCTGCCCGTGGTGGCGGGAGCGAAAGAGACGCGCCGGCAGATCGTCATCTACACGCTGCTGCTCGTGCCGCTGTCATTGCTGCCCTGCGCGATCGGTTTCTGCGGCGTGGTGTATGGCCTGGCGGCGCTGGTGCTCGGTGGCGGCTTTATCGTCAGCGTGCTGCGCGTGGCGACCGACCGGCAGGACACATCGGGTATCAGCTTGAGCAACGACGCCCCGGCGCGGACGGCGTTCAAGTATTCGATCCTCTATTTGTTCGCGTTGTTCGCGGCGCTCGCGGTCGATCGGCTGACGGGGTGAACCTGCGGTGGCGCTCGACCCGGATGACATGCGCCGCCGCCGCGCACGCAACTGGGCGATGCTGGTGGTGCTGCTGGCGCTGTGCGCGCTGTTCTATGCCATCACCCTCGTGAAGTTGTCGAAGTCATGACCGGAAGGCCGTGAGCATGCGAGCCTCCAATCGCACGATCGGCATCGCGCTCGTTTCATTCATCGCGGGCATGGTCGGACTGTCCTTCGCATCCGTGCCGCTGTACCGCCTGTTCTGTGCCGTCACCGGCTATGCCGGCACCCCGCAGATCGGCCAGGCCGCGCCACCTGGTGCGACGCGCCAGGTCATCACCGTACGCTTCAATGCCAATACCAACCCCAACCTCCCTTGGGATTTCCGTCCGGTGCAGGAGGAAATCCGCCTCCCCCTCGGCGATGAGAGGCTGGCCTTCTACACCGCACGCAACGAGGCCGGCACGCCGGTCACCGGCATCGCGCTGTACAACGTCACACCGGATACCGCCGGCAAATACTTCCACAAGACCGCCTGCTTCTGCTTCAACCAGCAGACGCTTGCCGCAGGCCAGCAGATGCAGTTCCCGCTCAGCTTCTGGGTCGATCCCGAGATCGCCAAAGACCCGAATACCGCGGACATCCACACGATCACCCTCTCCTACACCTTCTTCCGCACGCTCGAGGATGCAGCGAAGTCCGGCGCGCTCGCAGAGGCCGGTCCGCATGTCGGACCGCTGACGCGCCAGACCCCTTGAACGCAGGGACAATTTCGTGATGATGCGGCCACCCCCAGGAGATTGAATTCGGCATGAGCGACGCGCACGGTACGACCACGGTCGAGAACTCCGGCCTCCGCCAGCCGTATCATCTGGTTGACCCGAGCCCCTGGCCGATCATCGGCTCGATCGGCGGACTGCTCACCGTCCTTGGCATCATCTTCGCAGCCCACTTCGGCAGCTACATCGTGCTGGTCGTCGGCGCAATCGTGGTACTCAGCACGATGTTCTTCTGGTGGCGCGACGTGGTGCGCGAAAGCCGCACGCCGGGCCTCCATACGCCGGTGGTGCGGCTCGGCCTGCGCTACGGCATGCTGTTCTTCATCACCAGCGAGGTGATGTTCTTCGTCGGCTTCTTCTGGGCGTTCTTCAACTTCGCGCTGTTCCCCGACGTGCAAGGCAACGGCGAAACGGTGTGGCCGCCCTCCACCATCCACACCTTCGATCCGTTCCACGTGCCGGTGCTCAACACGATGATCCTGTTGCTGTCCGGCACCACGATCACCTGGGCGCACCACGCCCTGCTGGAGAGAGACAAAAAGACCTTGGTGCTCGCCCTCGGCCTGACTGTCCTGCTCGGCCTCAGCTTCACGTTGTGCCAGGCGATCGAGTATTCCGACGCGCCGTTCAAGTTTGTCGGCGGCGGTATCTATCCCTCGACCTTCTTCCTCGCCACCGGCTTCCACGGCTTCCACGTCATCGTGGGAACCTGCTTCCTGATCGTCTGCTGGTTCCGCGCCCGTGCCGACCACTTCACCCCCGAGCGGCATTTCGGCTTCGAGGCTGCCGCCTGGTACTGGCATTTCGTCGACGTGGTCTGGCTGTTCCTGTTCACCTGCATCTACTGGTGGGGCGCCAGCGCGGTCACCGCGCCACACTGAGGCGATGGCGCGGCCGGCGCCCTCGCTGCTGCACGTGGCGCTGGCCTGTCGTTGTCCTCGCTGCGGCCAGGGGCGGCTGTTCCGCAACCTGCTTGAGGTGCGCGACCGCTGCGAGGTGTGCGACCTCGACCTGCGCGCACACGACGCCGGCGACGGCGCCGCGGTCGGCGTGATCCTGCTGCTCGGCGCGATCGTGGTGGGACTGGCGTTCTGGGTCGAGTTCCGCTTCGCGCCACCGCTCTGGCTGCACGCCGTGCTCTGGCCGGTGGTGACGATCCCGCTCGCCGTGCTGATGATGCGGCCGGCGAAGGCCGCGCTGATCGCGCTGCAGTTCCGCCATCGGGCCAGCGAGATGGGATTGTGAGCATGAGGCCGCGCCGGCTGCTGTGGCCGGGCCTGATGGCGGCGACGATGCTGGCGGTGCTGTTGGGTCTCGGCACCTGGCAGGTGGAGCGACTGCACTGGAAGCAGGGCATACTTGCCCAGATTGCCCGTGCCGAGGCGGCCCCTGCCGTGAAGCTGCCGGCGAACCCCGAGCCTTACACCAAGGTGCAGGCGACCGGCCGACTGCGCGACGACCTGTCGGCCTCCTACGGCGCCGAGGTGCGCGACACGGCGGCGGGAACGGCGCTTGGGACGCAACTGATCGTGCCGCTGGAGCGCGATGACGGGGACGCGATCCTGGTCGATCGAGGTTGGGTACCCGACAAGCGGCCGCGCCCGATCGCCCGGGTGGAAGGCGACGTGACGCTAGAAGGCTATGTGCGGCCAAGCGAAACGCCCGGACTGTTCAGCGCCACCGACAATCCGGTGACGCGGCGGTTCTATACGCTGGACGCCCGGGCGATCGGCGCCGCTCTCGGATACCGGCAGGTAGCGCCGTTCTTCCTAGTGGTGATGGGGCCGCCGCCACCAGAACGCTATCCCGATCCGGCTCGCCACTTGCCACGCCCGCTCAATAACCATCTGTCCTATGCGATCACCTGGTATGGCCTCGCCATCGCTCTCGTGGTGATCTTTGGACTTTGGGCAAGGAAAGCTTTGAGCGAATGAACGCCTATGACCGGCTGGCCGCCCGCTTCGCGCGCATCGCGACCTTGGGCGAGGCGTCCTCGGTACTGAACTGGGATGCGGCGACGATGATGCCGCGCGGAGGTGCCCCCGCGCGCGGCGATCAGCTCGCCGTGCTCGCCGGCATATCGCATTCGCTGCTGACCGCGCCTGTCGTGGGCGACGACCTCGCCGCCGCGGAGGCGGAGGGCGAGTCGGATATGTGGCGTGCCGCCAATCTGCGCCTGATGCGCCATGCTCATACGCGGGCGACCGCGATGCCGTCCGAACTGGTCGAGGCACAGGCCCGCGCCAACTCCGCATGCGAGAAGGTGTGGCGGGAGGCGCGCCGCCAGTCGGACTTCGTCATGGTGCGGCCGCACCTGGAACACGTTGTGCGCCTGATGCGTGAAGCCGCGGCAGCACTTTCGCCGGCGCTGGGGCTGGCCCCCTACGATGCGCTGATGGACGGCCACCAGCGCGGCATGCGCTCGGCCGACGTGGCCGCGGTGTTCGCAGAGTACGAAACATTCCTGGGCTGGGCGCTGCCACAGGCGGAGGAACGGCAGGCGCGCAAGCCTCAGCCCAGGCGTCCCGAACACCCGTTTCCCATTGCGATCCAGGAAGCGCTGTGCCACCGCCTCGCGGAGCGTCTGGGTCTCGACTTCGCACATGCTCGGCTGGACCGATCGGCGCATCCGTTCACCGGCGGCACGCCCTCCGACGTGCGCATCACCTCGCGCTATGTCGAGACGGACTTTACCCAGGCAGTGCTCGCGCTGGTGCACGAGACGGGCCACGCTCTGTACGAGCGCGGCCTGCCCGAGCGCTGGGCGCGCCAGCCGGTGGGCGAGGCCGCCGGCATGGCGACGCACGAGAGCCAGTCGCTGATCGTCGAAATGCAGGCCTGCCGCTCTGATGCGTTCCTGGGCTGGCTCGGGCCTGAGCTGCACACCGCCTTCGGCGGCGATCCAGCACCGTATCGACCCGACAACCTGGCGCGGCTCTGGCGGCGGGTGGAGCGCGGGTTCATCCGTGTCGATGCCGATGAGATGACCTACCCGGCGCACGTCATCCTGCGCTTCCGGCTGGAACAGGCCCTGGTGGCAGGGGCACTTACAGTGGCGGACCTGCCGGGCGCGTGGAATGACGGGTTCCGCGCGCTCTTGGGCATGTCGCCGCCGGACGATGCACGCGGCTGCCTGCAGGACATCCACTGGTACGACGGCGCGTTCGGCTATTTCCCCAGCTACACGCTGGGCGCGATGGCGGCGGCGCAACTGATGGCGGCAGCGCGGCGCGAGGTTGCCGACCTCGATCCGGGCCTCGGACGCGGCGATCTGTCGCCCTTGCTGGCCTGGCTGCGCGCCAAGGTCCACGGCCAGGGCAGCCTGTTGGAGTTCAATGCATTGCTGGGCGAGGCCACCGGCAAGCCGTTGGATCCCACCGATTTCCAGGTGCACCTGACGGCGCGCTATCTCAACTGATCGCGCATCGCGACGCCTGTAGCGCTTGCCAAATCGTCTCGCCCGACGCATGACGGCCGCATGCAGACAAGCCGTGCCGCCGCGTTCGCGGCCATCTGTGCCGTGGTCGTGGGGTGCGCGCCCACGCCGCCAACGCCCCCACCGGCGCCGGCCAAACCGCCGGAGACCGTCGATGGCGAGTATCGTGGCACCAGCACGCGGTTCCAGGCCGACAGTCGCGCCTGTCCGCATCCGGGGCTGGTCAAGTTCGAAGTGATCGGCAATGCGTTCCAGTACCGTTGGGATGCAACCACCTGGGTCGATTCAACGATCGCGTCCGACGGCACGATCTCCGGTGGTGCGGAGCGCATAACGCTGGTGGGCAAGCAGATAGGGCCGAAGATCGACGGCGACGTCACCAACGGCAACTGCGGACTGCATTTCACGGTAACCAAGGCGCCGTAGTAGCCTGCGCCGATGCGCTATGTGTCTACCCGCGGCAAAGCCCCGGTCCGTGACTTCGCCGGCGTGTTGCTGGCCGGCCTGGCCGAGGACGGAGGGCTGTACGTTCCGGAATCCTGGCCGCACTTTTCCCCCGCCGACTGGCGGGCGATGCGCGGCCTGCCGTACCACGCGCTCGCCGCGCGCGTGATCCAGCCATTCGTGGGCGACGCGATCCCGTTTGCCACACTGGCAACGCTGTGCCGCGATGCCTACGCCGGTTTCGGCCACCCGGCAGTCGTGCCGCTGGTCCAGATCGAC
Source organism: Acetobacteraceae bacterium (assembly GCA_025452005.1). GTDB lineage: Bacteria > Pseudomonadota > Alphaproteobacteria > Acetobacterales > Acetobacteraceae > JAMXLO01. The sequence continues at coordinate 14,108 of JANWJK010000289.1, forward strand.
ACCGGCCTGTTCGTGCAGGAGTTGTTTTACGGACCAACGCTGTCGTTCAAGGACATGGCGCTCCAGCTTCTCGGTCGGCTGTTCGATTACGTGCTGGCGGCACGCAACGCCCGCGTGACGATCGTCGGCGCCACCTCGGGCGATACCGGCTCGGCCGCGATCGAGGCCTGCGCCGGTCGCGACCGTATCGATATCGCGATCCTGCATCCGCATGACCGTACCAGCGAGGTGCAGCGCCGGCAGATGACAACCGTGACCGCGCCGAACGTCGCCAACATTGCGATCGAAGGGACGTTCGACGACTGCCAGGACCTGGTGAAGGCGATGTTCGCCGATACGCCGTTCCGTCAGGAAATGCAGCTCGCCGCGGTGAACTCGATCAACTGGGCGCGGATCGCCGCGCAGGTTCCATACTACGTCGCCGCCTCACTGGCGTTGGGCGGTCCGGACCGCGAGATCGCGTTCAGCGTACCCACCGGCAATTTCGGCAATGTGTTCGCTGCGTGGGCGGCGCGTCGGATGGGGCTGCCGGTCGCGCGGCTGATCGTCGGTTCCAACCGCAACGACATCCTGGCGCGCTTCCTGGCGTCGAACGACATGTCGATCGCCTCGGTCGAGCCGAGCCTGTCGCCAAGCATGGACATCCAGGTGAGTTCCAACTTCGAACGCCTGCTGTTCGAGCTGCTCGAGCGCGATGCGGGCGCGACCGCCGCCGCCATGGCGGCGTTTCGCCGAACCGGGAAGATGACGGTGCCGGAGGCTGCCTGGCATCGCTGCCGCACGCTGTTCCACGGCTTCCGCCTGGACGACCCGGGGACCGTGGCCGAGATCGCGCGCTTGCGTGAGACGAGCGGCTACCTCGCCGATCCGCACACCGCGATCGGCGCCGCCGCTGCTTCGGCCAATCCACCGGCGCATGGCGTGCCGGCGATCGTCATGGCGACGGCACATCCGGCGAAGTTCCCCGACGCGATCGAACGTGCCACCGGTTTGCACCCCGCATTGCCGCCACGGCTTGCCGATCTGTTCGACCGGCCCGAGCGCTTCACCGTGCTGCCGAACGACATTGCCGCGGTGGAGACGCAGGTGCGCGCGCTGGCGCGGCGTAACGCATGAGGATCCTCGACGCGGCACAGACCGCCGCGGCGCTGCCATTCGAGCGGCTGATCCCGGCATTGCGCGACGCGTTCGTGACTGGTGCGGACGCGCCACTGCGTCATCGTCACGACATCGTGCAGCCGGACGGTAGCAGCGCCGCGCTGCTGCTGATGCCGGCCTGGCGCGCGAGCGGCCTGATGGGCGTGAAGGTAGTCTCGGTGTTTCCCGGCAATGGCGCGCGCGGACTGCCCGCGGTGTCGGCGAGCTATCTGCTGTGCGACGGCGGGACCGGCGAGCACCTCGCGCTGATCGACGGTGCAGAGCTCACACGACGGCGCACCGCCGCGGCATCCGCGCTCGCCGGGTCGTTTCTCGCGCGTGAGGATGCCGCATCGCTGCTGATCGTGGGCTCCGGGCATGTCGGCGGGCTGATGGCCGAAGCATATCGTGTGGTGCGGCCGATCACGCGGGTGATGGTGTGGAACATCCGCGCGGCCGGCGCCGAACGCCTTGCCGGCAGGCTTGGCGCCGAGGCGGTGACCGATCTCGCCGCGGCGGTGCCGCAGGCCGATATCGTTTCATGTGCAACCTTGTCGCGCGAGCCGCTGGTGCACGGCGAATGGCTCCGGCCAGGAGCGCACCTCGACCTGATCGGCGGCTTCACGCCGGCGATGCGCGAGACGGACGATGCCGCGGTGCGGCGCGCGCGCGTGTTCATCGACACCGATGCCGCGCTGGCGGAGGCCGGCGACCTGATCGATCCGATCGCACACGGCGCACTGCGTCGCGAGGACGTCGCCGGCAGCCTGTACTCGCTGTGCCGTGGCGAGACCGCCGGACGGCGCGATGCGCAGGAGATTACGCTGTTCAAGTCGGTCGGCAGCGCGCTCGAGGACCTGGCCGCGGCCGGGTTGGCATATGCGGGGGAGACGGCGGATGGGCAAGCTTGACGGCAAGGTCGCGATCGTCACCGGCGCGGCGCGCGGGCTGGGTCGTGCCTATGCACGGCGGATCGCCGGGTTGGGTGCCAAGGTCGCCGTCGTCGATCTGAACTTGAAGTCGTTCGAGGAATTCGAGGCCGAGAAACAGGCGATGACCGCCGACAGCACGGTCGCGGAAATCGAGGCCGGCGGCGGCAGCGCGATCGGCATCGAGGTGGATGTGTGCGACGAGAAGGCAGTCGCTGCCATGGTACAGCGCGTGGTCGCGGAATGGGGCCGCGTGGATGTGCTGGTCTGCAATGCCGGCGGCGGGCGAGGACGACCTGTGGATACCAAGGCAAGCACGCTGGATCCGGCGCTGCTGCGTCTTGTGACCAGCATGAACCTGTTCGGCACGGTGTATTGCTGCAACGCCGTCGCGCCTGTCATGAAGCAGCAGCGCGCCGGCAAGATCGTGACCGTGAGTTCGGTGGCGGGCCTGTCATCTTCGTCGGACGGCGGTTACGCGCACTATGGCGCGGCCAAAGCGGCGATCGCACACTACACGCGCTATCTGGCGCAGGACCTTGGGCCGTATGGCATCACCGCGAACTGTATCGCGCCGGGCACGATCACCACCGGACGCATTGTGGCAACGGTGATGCCGGGCAGCGCGGACGCCAACCGCGACCGTTCCGAGCGCATCGCGCTGCGGCGGCTCGGTACGGTCGAGGACTGTGCCAAGGTGGTGGAGTTCCTGGTCACCGATCTGTCCGACTATGTTTCCGGCGTGGTGATCCCAATCGATGGAGGGCTGCTGCGATGAATCTCAGTCTCGACGGCGTCCGCGTGCTGGAACTGGCGCGCTATCAGGCGGGTCCGCGTGGCGGGATGATCCTGTCCGATCTCGGGGCCGAGGTGATCAAGATTGAACGACCCGGCGGTGAGGAGACGCGCAGGCATGCGCCGATGGTGCGCGGGCAGAGCATCTATTTCACCGTGTACAACCGCGGCAAGAAGAGCATCTGTCTCGACATGCGCAGTCCGCGCGGCAAGGAGATCTTCGCCGCGCTGGTGAAGACCGCCGACATCGTGCTGGAGAATTTCCGCCCCGGCACGATGAAGGCCATGGGCTTCGACTACGAGCGGCTGCATGCGCTGAACCCGGGCATCATCCTGGTGTCGGTGTCCGGTTTCGGGCAGTACGGTCCCTACACGGATCGTCCGGCGTTCGATCCGCTCGGCCAGGCGATGAGCGGGCTGATGTCGCTCACCGGCAAGCCGGTCGGACAGCCACTCGGCACCGCCTCTTCCGTGGTCGATCGCTATACCGCGCTGCATGCGACGATCGGCACGCTGGCGGCGCTGCGGCATCGCGATCGCACCGGCGAAGGGCAGTTGGTCGATGTCTGCCTGCTGGATTCCGCGCTGACCATGGTGGAGATCCCGACCTCGTATTATCTCGCCACCGGCGAGGAAGGCGGCGAGGGTGGCCGTCCGCCGTACCGTGCGAAGGACGGCTACGTGGTGATCTCCGCCGGCGGCCGCGAGATGGCGGCGCGGCTCGCGCAACTGGTTTCAGGCGCAGCCTTCAGCGGCGAACCGATCACTGCCGGCCAGGGCAACATCGACGCCCGCCGCGCGCTGGAGGCGTGGTGCGCCGAACGGCCGGTGGAGGCGATCTGCTCGGCGCTGATGGAGATCGGCGTGCCGGTGGCGCCGGTGCGCACGATCCCCGAGGTCGCCAAGGATCCACATCTGTGGGAACGCGAGATGCTGGTCAAGATCGAGGATGCGGTCGCCGGCGAACTCTACGTCCCAGGCGTGACGGTAAAGATGTCGAAGACGCCAGGCCGTGTCGGGCCCGTGCCGACACCGGGCCAGCACACGGATGAGGTCCTGGGTCGCCTGCTGGCCTATGACAGCGACACGCTTGGCGAACTCCGCAGGAGCGGCGTGATCGCATGAGCACCGTCGCGATCATCGGTGCAGGCATTGGCGGCGTCTATCTCGTGGCCGAGTTGGGTCTTGCGGGACATCGGTTGCGGCTGCACGACCTCGACGACTCGCGGCTCGCCGATATCCGTGCGCATGGCGGCGTCGATGTGGAGCCCGGAGGCCTTGCCGCGGTGGAATCAGCGACGACCGACCTGGCCGCCGCGGTCGTTGGTGCCGATGTCATCATCGTGGCGACCGGTGGCAATGCGCAGGAAACGGTCGCGCGTTCGTTGGCGCCGTTGCTGCGCGACGGGCAGATCATCCTGCTGATCCAAGGCAATACCGGTGGCGCGCTGGTGGTGCGTTGTGCGCTGGATGCGGCCGGCTGCCGGGCCGCCGTCGATATCGCCGAGATGGACAATTATCCGTTCTCCAACTGGCGACTGTCGCCGACCCGTATCCGGCCGATCGTGAAGAAGCGCTGGCTGCAGATCGCGACATTTCCCGGCCGGCGCATAACTGATGTATTTCCACGACTCGCGCCGCTGTTCCCGCACGCGATCGCCGCACCGAGTGTGATCTGCACCGGTTTCACCAATGCCAACGCGATGCTGCATGTGGCGAACTGCGTCGGCAACGCGGGCAAGATCGATCGTGGCGAAAGCTACAAGTTCTATGCCGAGGGTGTCACTCCGTCTGTTGCGCGCCTTTACCGCGCGATCAACGCCGAGCGCGTCGCGGTGGCGGCGGCACTCGGTGCCTCCGTGCCAACACTGGAGGACTGGTTCGATCGCGTTTACCACGTGCGCGGCGCGGACCTGGTGGAGACCTGCCGATTGCTCACCACCAACAGCGACGGCCCGTATCAGGCGACGGGAACGCCGAAATCGTTCGACCACAAATACATCACCGAGGATGTGCCGGTCGGACTGATGCCGATGAGCGCTCTCGGTACCGCCGCAGGCGTTCCGACACCCGCGATCGATGCGCTGATCACGTTGGTTCGCGCAATGACCGGGAAGGATTTTCGCGACGAGGCGCGCACGCTGGAGCGAATGGGCCTCGGCGGGACGAACGCGTCGCAGATCAGGCACATCGTCGAGGCTGGGTTGTCATAGTCGGCTGTCGCGCGCGCCGACATGACCGCAGCCGATTGAACCGATAAGGACACGGCATTTCTCCCGGCCGTCCGCAACGGTGATCCTTCGTCCTGCGCGCCAGGCCAATGACGGCCTGGCCCCAGGCAACGAAGGAACCACGACCATGATCATCGAAACCTCCTCGCTTCGTCGCGGGCTTGTTGCGGCCGTCGTGTTCGCCGGCGGCATCGCAATCGCGGGGGCTGCGTTCGCCGGCTCCTGCCCAGTCGACAAGGTGCGGCCCGACGGTAGCGGCGAGAAGATGAACGCCACGCCAGCGAAGGATGTCAGCGACACCGTGCTGACCTCGATCGATCTCGCCAAGGAGCCTGCGGCGGTAAAGGACCGGCTGCTGCGCCTGCGCCGACTGGAGATCAAGCCTGGTGGCGTCGTGCCGTGGCACTCGCACGGCGACCGGCCGGCGATCATCTACATCGTGCAGGGCGAGATCGTCGAATACGCCAGCACCTGCGCGACGCCGATCGTGCATCGCGCCGGCGAGACCTCGACCGAGATGCATGGAACGGCGCATTGGTGGAAGAATACCGGCAATGAAACCGTGGTGCTGCTGTCGGCCGATCTGTACCCGGTAAAGGCCGATCAGCACATGATGTGACCGCGTCGCGGACATACAGGCTGCCATGGCGCGGTCGTTCCCGGCCGCGCCATTTCCTTTCCACCCACCCAAAAGGATACCGCGCCATGATGCCAATGGCCTCATCCGTCGCGACGGCGATGATCCCGCAGATGCGGAGCCGGACAACCGGCCTCTTGCGGACGTTGCTCGTCGGTCTGACCGCATTCCTCACCGTCGTTGACCTGTTCGCCACCCAGGCAATCCTGCCCGCGCTGACCCGCGCCTATGGCACGACACCGGCGGCCATGAGCTTCGCTGTGAACGCCAGCACCATGGGCATGGCGATCGCCGGGCTTGCCATGGCGCTGTTCGGTCGCCGGATCGACCGCAGGTTCGGCATCATGGTGAGCCTTGCAGCACTTGCGGTGCCAACCCTGTTGCTGGGATCCATGCCCGGTCTTGCGGTGTTTGCCGGTCTGCGCGTGGTGCTGGGACTGTTCATGGCCACCGCATTCACGTTGACGCTGGCCTATCTCGCCGAGACCAGTACGCAGCAGGCCGCGGCTTCGGCGTTCGCCGCCTACATCACGGGCAACGTCGCGAGCAACCTGTTCGGGCGGCTGCTGTCGGCGGCGGTGGCCGACCACTTCGGCCTGGCCTGGAACTTCTATGCGTTCGCAGCGCTCAATCTGTGCGGCGCGCTGCTTGTCGCCGTAACGGTGCATCGGCAGCCCTTGCGACCGGACGGCGCGACGACGATGAGCGCGTTGTCCGCAGGGCTTGCCAATCTGCGCGATCCCGCATTGCGTGCCGCATTCGCGATCGGCTTTTGCATCCTGTTCGCGTTCATCGGCACCTTCACCTACGTGAACTTCGTGCTGGTGCGGCAGCCCTTCACGCTTGGCATGATGGCGTTGGGTTTCGTGTATTTCGTATTCCTGCCGTCGGTGGTGACCACCCCGTTCGCTGGCCGGGTTGCCCTGTGGTGCGGCACGCGCCTTACTTGCGCCGGCGCGCTGATGTTCGCCGCGTTCGGGCTGCCGCTGATGCTGGTGCCGTCGCTACCCGCGGTATTGGCAGGCATGGTCCTGCTCAGCGTCGGCACGTTCTTCGCACAGGCGGTTGCGACGGGATTTGTCGGCCGCGCCGCGCGCGCCGACCGTGCGGCGGCAAGCGGGCTGTATCTCGCGTGCTACTTCCTTGGCGGCCTGGTCGGCAGCGTCGTGCTCGGCCAGACCTACGATCGGCTTGGCTGGCCGGCCTGCGTAGCCGGCATTGCGTTCGCGCTGGCAGCGGCCATCGCGCTGACGCCGCGACTGCGGACCCGTTGAGGCTGAAGCAGGCACGGTCTGGACGCGATGGGCCTCATCGTCATAGCGGGCCTCATGTCCCCGGGCTTGTCCCGGGGATCGGCCCCGATCGGGCGCCGGACCTGCGCGGAGGCTAGCCTCGCGTCGGCGCAGGAAGATTTTCCTTGACAGCATTCGCTATTTATGTTCTTGTTCCGTTCATGTCCGCCGCCCTCAAGCTTCCCACCCCAACCCCGGAGCCCGATCCGCCCCGGCCCGGCGCGGACACGCCCACCCGCCTCGGCCGCGTTCTCGGCCTCGTGCGCAAACTGATCGACTACGGCAAGAAGCTCGCCGTCACGGTCCAGCAGCGCGCCGGCACCCCGGGCTTTGCCCGGTTCGT
>JANWJK010000290.1 GCA_025452005.1 Acetobacteraceae bacterium
CAGGGGGAGGGGGAGAAACATATTGCGGCGGCGGTTCTCGAAATCGATCTCGCCGCCATCGTCGGCAACTGGCGACTGCTTTGTTCGCTGCATCCATCCGGTCCGGTTGCCGGCGTGGTCAAGGCGGACGGTTACGGCCTGGGCGCGCGGCATGTCGCGCCTGCGCTCTACGCCGCCGGCTGCCGGCACTTCTTCGTCGCCTTGCTGGACGAGGCCCTGGAGATCCGCCGGCTGGTGCCCGATGCGATGCTTGCCGTGCTGGGCGGTCCGGTCGCCGGCAGCGAAGCCGACTATATCGCGCACGACATCACCCCGGTGCTCGGCACGCTCGGCGAGATCGACGCCTGGACCTCGGTCGCGCGCTCGTCCGGCCGCGCGCTGCCGGCGATCCTGCATGTCGATACCGGCATGTCGCGGCTCGGTCTCGATGCGCGCGAGCTGGCGCTGCTGCAGCAGGACCACGCACGGCTGGACGGGATCGCGCTGCGCTACGCGATGACCCACCTTGTTGCGTCCGAGGTCGCCGCCAATCCGCTGAACCGGGCGCAGCGCGAGCGCTTCGCCGCCGCTTGCGCCGGGTTGCCGCCGGCACCGCGCAGTTTCGCCAATTCATCCGGCATCTTCCTGGGCGACGGCTGGGCGTCGGACCTGGCGCGGCCGGGTGCGGCGCTCTACGGCGTCAACCCGACCCCCGACAGTCCCAACCCGATGCGCCAGGCCGTGCGGCTACGCGCACGCGTGCTGGCCGTGCGGGACATACCGGCCGGCACGGGCGTCGGCTACAACGCCACGTGGCACGCGGCACGCCCGAGCCGCGTCGCCACCGCCGCCATCGGTTATGCCGACGGGCTGCATCGCAGCCTCTCCAATCGGGGCCGGGCGTTCTTTGACGGCAAGCCGGTCCCGCTGGTAGGCCGTGTCTCCATGGACCTGACCACGTTCGACGTGACCGAGGCGGCTTGTGTCGTTCCCGGTGCCTGGCTGGAGATCATCGGCCCGGCGCAGACCCCGGACGATCTCGCCGCGGCCGCCGGCACCAATGGCTACGAGGTGCTGACCTCGCTCGGCCGCCGCTTTCACCGAACCTACCAGGCCGCGTGAACCTGATCCTGGACAGCCTCGCCGCCGTTGGCCGCGGCGTGATCGGCGCGTGCCACGTCGCCGGCTCGGTGACGGTGTTCGCCGCGATCGGGCTGTCGCATCTGCTGCGCCCGCCGTTCTACGGACGGCTGTTCGCCCGTGCGTTGCTGGAGATCGGTTATTTCAGCCTGCCGGTGGTGGCGCTGACCGCGATCTTCACCGGCATGGTGCTGGCGCTGCAGTCCTACACCGGCTTCGCGCGCTTCTCGGCCGAAAGCGCGATCGCCAACGTGGTGGTGCTGTCGATCACGCGCGAACTGGGGCCGGTGCTGGCGGGACTGATGGTGGCGGGGCGCGTCGGCGCCGCGATGGCGGCCGAGATCGGCACGATGCGCGTTACCGACCAGATCGATGCACTGTCCACTTTGTCGACCAATCCGATGAAGTACCTGGTGGCGCCAAGGTTGCTCGCGGGGATCGTGGCACTGCCGATGCTGGTGGTGGTGGCTGACATCCTGGGGGTGCTCGGCGGGTTTATCGTGTCCACGCTGAAGCTGGGGTTCAACGTGGGGACGTACCTGCGCAACACCCTGGACTTCATGCAGGCGATGGACGTGACGTCGGGCCTGGTGAAGGCCGCGGTCTTCGGGTTCTTGATTGCGCTGATGGGGTGCTATCAAGGGTACAACAGCCGTGGCGGTGCGGAGGGGGTGGGGGCGGCGACTACGGCGGCAGTGGTGAGCGCGTCGATCCTCATCCTGGCGTTCGATTATGTGCTGACCGAGATGTTCTTCGCGCGGTGAGGAAGGAAGGAAGGGTTCACACGGAGACCACTGAGGACCACGGAAATCCACGGAGATGGAGCGGTTCACATGACGAAGCGCCGCAGGCCATCTTTCAAGCGGAGTACGTTGAAATTCATCAGCAGGCCGATCTTGTGTCGCGTCAGGCGGAGGTAGGTCAGAAGCTGCGCTTCGTGCACCGGATGAATTGCTTCGACAGATTTGATCTCGATGATCAGGACGTTGGAGACCACGATATCAGCGCGGAACCCGCCATCGAGCACCCTGTCCCGATAGACAATCGGAAGCGCAATTTGCCTCTTGAACGGCAGGCCAGCCTCGGCGAGTTCGAAGCAAAGGCATTCCTCATAAACCGATTCCAAAAGCCCGGGCCCGAGCGGTTTATGCACGTTGATCGCGCAACCGATCACCTGCTCGGTCAATTCACTCCGCACCAGCATCCTACACCTCAGTGGACCTCCGTGGTCCTCGGTGTTCTCCGTGTGGAACCTTAAAATCAGATGACCCCCAAGATCCGCCTCCGCAACGTCCGCAAGAGCTTCGCCGAAAAACTTGTCCTCGACGGCATCGACCTGGACATCATGCCAGGCACCTCGACCGTCGTGATCGGCGGCTCCGGCTCCGGCAAATCCGTCTTACTCAAATGCATCCTCGGCCTGCTCGAACCCGACGCAGGCAGCATCGAGATCGACGGCACCGACATCCTCCGCCTTCCCCGCCGCGAACAGGAAGCCATCCGTTCCCGCATCGGCATGCTGTTCCAGAACGGCGCGCTGTTCGACAGCCTTGCGGTCTGGGAGAACGTCGTGTTCGGCCTGCTCGCCCAACGCCGGCTGCGCCGTTCCGATGGCCGCGACCGTGCGGCCGAATTCCTCGCGCAGGTCGGCCTTGCCGCCAGCGTCGGCGATCTCTATCCGGCGGAACTCTCGGGCGGCATGCAGAAGCGCGTTGCCCTCGCCCGTGCCATCGCCGCCCGCCCCGACATCATGTTCTTCGACGAGCCGACCACCGGCCTCGATCCGATCATGGGCGCGGTGATCGACGGCCTGGTGGTGGACTGCGTGAAGCAACTCGGCAGCACCGCCGTCGCCATCACCCACGACATGGCGAGCGCCCGCCGCATCGGCGATGAAGCTGCCATGATCCATCGCGGGCGGATCGTCTGGAGCGGTCCGGCAGCGGAACTGATGGACACCCGCAATCCCGTGGTCGATCAGTTCACCCATGGCCGCCGCGAGGGGCCCATCCAGATGGAGCTGCGCCGGTAGCGCCCGCCGCCATCAATAGGCCTGACAAGCGGGCGGTCGCGGCGTAACGTGCCGCCAGGGGACGCTCGCCGGATGGGGTGCGATCGGGGACGGGAATATGATGCGACTTCGCTGTTTGTGCCTTGTGGCGATCGTCGGGATGGCAGCCCTGACGTCATCCGCCCGCGCGGAAGACCCGCCGAACGTTGCCGCCAAGCAGGTGGCCGGTCTGTTCGTGCAGAGCTGCATCCAGTTCGCCGGTGACAAGGAGGGACTGCGGAGCTGGGCCAAGAAGACCGGTCTGAAGGAGCTGCCGGTCGGCGTACAGGATAAGTTCCTGTACGGTTTGCCTGGTGTCGTGTTCGATGCCTCCAACAAGGTCGGCAAGTTCGTCCTGGTCTCTGAAGACGGCGGCTCATGCTCGGTCATTGCCGAGATGGCCAATGGCCCTGTCGTCATCACCGACCTCGAGCAGGCCCTGAGCGACGCCAAGATCGCCTTCAAGGTCACCGCGGAGAAGTCCGATGCGAAGGAGGCGGTGCTGAAGCACCGCGAATATCAGGCCTCGCAGGGCGAGCGTGAGTGGCTGCTGCTGGTCAGCACGGTGAAGGATCCCATCGGCGGCCAGGCAATGCTTACCGCCAACCGCTACTGAGGCTCTTGGCCAAACCGACCTCCCGCTTCGTGTGTCAGAGCTGCGGCGCGGTCAGCCCGAAATGGGCTGGCCGCTGCGAGGCCTGCGAAGAATGGAACAGTATCGTCGAGGAGGCGATCACCGCGCGCCCCGGCCCTGCCGCCAAGGGCGCCGCCGGACGGCGCCTCGCATTCGTCGACCTGGCCGGCAGCGCCGAACCGCCGCCGCGCCGCCCTACCGGCATCGCCGAGCTCGACCGCGTGCTGGGCGGAGGGCTGGTGCCGGCCTCGGCGGTCCTGGTGGGCGGCGACCCCGGCATCGGCAAGTCCACGCTGCTGTTGCAGGCGGCTGCCGGATTGGCCCGCGCCGGGCGGCGCGTCTGCTACATCTCGGGCGAGGAATCCATCGAGCAGACCCGGCTGCGCGCCCGCCGTCTCGGCGTCCAGGACGCGCCCCTCGAGCTCGCCGCCGCGATCAACCTGCGTGACATCGCTGCCAGCCTGGCCTCGGCCGGCGACGCGGCGCTGGTGGTGATCGATTCGATCCAGACGATGTGGCTCGATGCGATCGACAGTGCGCCCGGCACCGTGGCGCAGGTCCGCGCGTCCAGCTTCGAACTGATCCAGCTTGCGAAGTCGGCGCAGTTCGCCTTGGTGCTGGTCGGGCACGTCACGAAGGATGGCGCCATCGCCGGGCCGCGCGTGCTGGAGCACATGGTCGATGCGGTGCTGTATTTCGAAGGTGACCGCGGCCATCAGTTCCGCATCCTGCGCGCGGTGAAGAACCGCTTCGGCGCCACCGACGAGATCGGTGTGTTCGAGATGACCGACCGCGGCCTGGCCGAGGTCGCCAATCCATCGGCGCTGTTCCTGGCCGAGCGACGGGGCAACGTCGCGGGCAGCTCGGTGTTCGCCGGGCTGGAAGGGACCCGTCCCGTGCTGGTGGAGGTGCAGGCGCTGCTGTCGCCCAATCCTGCCGGCACGCCGCGCCGCTCGGTGATCGGCTGGGACGGCGGGCGGCTGCCGATGCTGCTCGCCGTGCTGGAGGCGCGTGGCGGGCTGCGGCTCGCCGCCACCGACGTGTACCTGAACATCGCCGGCGGCCTCAGGGTCAGCGAGCCTGCCGCCGACCTCGCTGTGGCGGCGGCGCTGGTGTCGGCGGCGACCGATACGCCCACCGATGCGGGGATGGTGTATTTCGGCGAAATCGGCCTGTCGGGCGAGATTCGCCAGGTCGCGCAGGCCGATGCACGGCTAAAGGAGGCGGCCAAGCTCGGGTTCGGGCAGGCCACGCTGCCGCGTCGCGTGGCGCGCGGCAATCGCCAGCCGGCCGCGCCCGAGGGGCTCGAGTTGGCTGAAATCGGTCACATTTCCGATCTTATTGCGCGATTCGCCAAGGATTTGCCCCACTCCGCATGATCTTCGCTTGGCGCCGCGGATATTGCGTTCGATAAAGCCGCTGGCTTTTCGTGGCGGTCCGATGACGTGGGTCGATCTTGCTGTGCTGGGCGTGCTGGCGTTGTCGGCGCTTGTCGCGTTCCTGCGCGGGCTGGTGCGCGAGGTACTAGGCCTCGCCGCCTGGATCGGCGCTATTTTCGCCGGCGTCTGGGCGCTGCCGCGGGTGCGGCCCAAGTTCCAGGAGTGGCTGGGCGCGTCGCCCTGGATCGATCCGATCGCATTCGGGGTGGTGTTCATCATCAGCCTGATCGTGTTGATGCTGATCTCCCGCTGGGTCAGCGCGCTGGTGCGCGCCTCGCCGATCAGTGGCCTTGACCGCACGTTGGGTCTGGTATTCGGCCTCGTGCGGGGTGTGGTGCTGTGCATCCTTGCCTATATCGGGGCGGGGATGGTGGTGCAGGTCGAGCGCTGGCCCGAGCCGGTGTTGAACGCCGAATCGATATGGCCGGTCTATCGTGGCGCCAGTTGGGTGGTGGAGCAGTTGCCGGTCGACTTTCGCCCGCGGCTCTATGCGCCGCCGCCTGGACATGAGACGACGGCGTCGGCCCTGCTGCAGGCGACCCCCCAGGGCCGGGCTGTGGGCAGGTAGCCTGGCGCGGATCGGGAGAGTGCTGGCATGGCCGTGACTTCGCCGCGCGACGACAAGTTCCACGACGAATGCGGCGTGTTCGGCGTCTGGAAGGTGCCCGATGCCGCCGCCGTGACCGCGCTCGGCCTCCACGCCTTGCAGCACCGTGGCCAGGAATCGACCGGCATCGTCAGCTTCGACGGCAGCCACTTCCATTCGCACCGCGGCCTGGGACTGGTCGGGGACAATTTCAGCGACGCGCGGGTCATCGCGGCGCTGCCCGGCACCACGGCGATCGGCCACAATCGCTACGCCACGACCGGAGCCACCGTCCTGCGCAACGTGCAGCCGCTCTACGCGGATTTTGAATTCGGCGGCTTCGCGGTGGCGCATAACGGCAACCTGACCAACTCGCACGTGCTGCGGCGGACGCTGGTCCGGCGCGGCTGCCTGTTCCAGTCCACCAGCGATTCCGAGGTGTTCGTCCACCTGATCGCGATCAGCCTGTACTCCACGGTGGTGGATCGGCTGATCGACGCGCTGAAGCAGGTGGTCGGCGCCTATTCGCTGGTGGCGCTGTCCACCGAGGCGATGATGGGCGTTCGCGACCCTCTCGGCGTGCGCCCGCTGATCCTCGGCCGCATCGGCACCGACAGTCCAGCCGGGGGCACCGGCGGCTGGGTGCTGGCGTCCGAGACCTGTGCGCTCGATATCGTCGGCGCCGACTTCGTGCGCGACGTGGAGCCTGGCGAGGTCGTGGTGATCAACGACCAGGGCGTGCACAGCATCAAGCCGTTCGGCCGTTCACGCGAGCGGTTCTGCGTATTCGAGTACATCTACTTCGCGCGGCCTGACTCGATCATGGAAGGCACGCCGGTGTACGACGCCCGCAAGTCGATCGGCGCCGAACTGGCGCGCGAGAGCGCCGTGCCGGCGGACGTCGTGGTGCCGGTGCCCGATTCAGGCGTGCCCGCGGCGATGGGCTACGCGGCCGAGAGCCGCATCCCGTTCGAACTTGGTATCATCCGCAACCACTATGTCGGCCGCACCTTCATCGAGCCGACCGACCACATCCGCCATCTCGGCGTGAAGTTGAAGCACTCCGCCAACCGTTCGGTGCTGGCGGGCAAGCGCGTGATCCTGGTGGACGACTCGATCGTGCGCGGCACGACCAGCCGCAAGATCGTCGAGATGGTCCGTCAGGCGGGTGCCCGCGAGGTGCACATGCGCATCTCCTCGCCGCCCACCACGCATTCCTGCTTCTACGGCATCGACACGCCGGAGCGCGGTGAACTGCTGGCAGCGCGGCTCTCGGTCGAGGAGATGGCCGAGCAGATCTGCGTGGACAGCCTGGCGTTCATCTCGATCGACGGGCTGTATCGCGCGCTGGGGAAGCCGGACCGCGACGCGGCGCGGCCGCACTACTGCGACGCGTGCTTCACCGGCGATTATCCGATTGCGCTGCCGGACAAGGCGGACAATTCCGAGCGGCAGTTGAGTTTGCTGGCCGAGAGTCATTGATGGGCGGCGCCCCCTCCCCGACCCTCCCCCGCTTTGCGGGAGAGGGAGCGCCGAACTCCGTCTCCCGCGAAGCGGGGGAGCGTCGGGGAGGGGGGCTATCCCGGGCTTGACGCCCCTCGCCGACACGATCGCGCTGGTCACCGGTGCGAGCCGCGGGATCGGCGCGGCGACCGCCGTGGCGCTGGCGCGGCTCGGTGCGCATGTGGTGATCACCGCCCGCACACAGGGCGGCCTGGAAGAGACCGACGATGCTATCCGCACAATCGGCGGCAGTGCGACTCTGCTGCCGTTGGATCTTGCGGAGGGTGGGCAGATCGATGCGATCGGTCCGAGCCTGTATCAGCGCTTCGGCCGGCTGGATGTGCTTGTCCATAATGCCGGTGCGCTCGGGCGGCTGACGCCGGTCGCGCACATCATGCCGAACGACTGGGCCGATGTGCTCACGGTGAACCTGAGCGCGGCCTGGCACCTGATCCGCACCTGCGACCCGCTGTTGCGCGACGCCGCGGCCGGGCGTGCGGTGTTCGTCACCGACGCGCGGGCGCGCGCGCCCCGGTCGTATTGGGGCGCCTATGGCGCGACCAAGGCGGGGATGGAGCACCTCGTGCTGACCTGGGCCGAGGAGGTGCGGACGACGCGACTGCGGGTGAACCTGTTCGATCCCGGCGTGGTGGCCACGCGCATGCGGGCGCACGCGATGCCGGGCGAGGACCCCGCCACGCTTGCGCGACCGGATGATGTGGCGCCGGCGCTCGTCGCGCTGTGCCTGCCGAGCGAGCAACGGCACGGCGTGGCGGTGTGTGCTTTGCCATGACGCGTGGGGCATACCTGATCACCGGCGCCGCCGGCTTCGTGGCACTCAATGTCGTCGAGCATCTACTTCGCGCGGGCCACGAGGTGGTGGGGCTCGACCGCATTGCGGTGCCCGAACGCGCGCGCCGTGACTTCGCCACCTTGCCGGGACGGTTCACGCCGATCGGCGGCTCGATCCTGTCGGATGCCGACCTGCGGCGCGCGCTGACCGTCGCGCCGGTGGAAGCGGTGATCCATTGCGCGGTGATCACCGCCGGCTCGGTGCGCGAGAAGACCGATCCTGAAGGCATCGTGGCGGTGAACGTGCAAGGCGCGGTGGCCACGCTGGCGGCGGCGGCGCGGCGCGGGGTATCGCGTTTCATTTATCCGAGTTCGGGCGCGATCTATGGCGTCGCGGCGCGCGATGTGCCGCTGATAGACGAGGACGCCGTGGCGCCGTCACCGGTGAGCCTGTACGGCCTCACGAAGCGCGCGGCCGAGACGCTGCTGCCGCGCGTGGCGGAGACCCAGGGCGTAGGCTTTGCTGCGGCGCGGCTGGGAAGCGTGTACGGGCCGTGGGAATACGCCACCGGCGTGCGCGACACCTTGTCGCCGATGCTTCAGGCGCTGGAATACGCACGTCGCGGCGAGGTCGCGGTGCTGGGGCCTGCCTGGCGCGGCGACTTCATCTTCTCGCGCGATGTGGCGGACGGGCTGGTCCGGCTGGCCGACGCGCCGGCCCTGGCGCGCGGGCGGCTCGGGTCGGCCGAGACGTGGTGCGAGGCACTGGCGCGCGTGGTGCCAGGATTTCGCTGGCGACGCGCGGCGGCAGGCGAGGCGGCGAATGTGGACAGCCACACCGGCTTCCACCGCGGCCCGATGGCGATCGGCAAGATCGCGCGGGACACCGGATACGTGCCGCGCAGGGAGTTCGAGGACGCCGCGGCAGAATGGGTGCGGTGGAGCGCGTCAGCCCATCAGATCGTGGCGTCCGTGCCAGGGTAGTGGATCACCATCCGGTAGCAATCGAGGCTGCGGCTGAGGAACTCGTAGGCAGCCCCCCACAGGTACAGCCGAAAGCGGCGATAGTTGAACTCGCCGAACCGCGCGACGACGAGTTCGCGGTTGGCGTCGAAGTTGCGTGCCCATTGCTGGAAGGTGAGGAAATAGCTGTAGCGATCGCTGAAGATCTCCAGGACATGGAACGGCGTTTTGGCAAGCTGGTCCAGAAAGTCATGCAGCACCAGGAACGAGTGATTGCCAGGATAGATGTACTTTACCATGAAGGACGAGAGCTCGTACTTTTTGGTGCAGGCGCTGCCGTCGAGGAAGACATAGCCGCCCGGCTTAACCAGCGATTCGAACCTGGCCAGTACGCGGTCGTACTGAGGCAGGTGTTCGATGACTCCCATGATGACGATCGCATCGTATTTCCGATCCGTCTGATAGGCGAGCAGATCGGCATGGATCAGCTCCCAGTCGTAGCCGAGTTCCTTCGACCGGCCGTTCAGATAGTCGATCGAGGTTTGTGAGATGCTGATCCCGGTGCATTTGACGCCGCGGCGCGATGCATATTCGAACCATGCACCCCATCCCGGTCCGATTTCGAGGATATGATCGCCCGGCTTGAGCCGCAGCTTCTCGAAACAGTAGTCGAACTTCCTGATGGTCGCGACATCGAGTGTTTCCGTGTCGCTCAGATAAACGCCCTGCGTGTAGCAGGGGGTCTTGGGGTCCAGGAAGCTCAGGAAGAAGTCCGGGTCGATATCGTAGTGCGAGGTTATCGCCGCCTGGTTGGTGCGCACCTGCCCGAACAGCAGCGGCTGGAGGAAACGCCATGCCGTGGTGAGCGGGTGCCGGTCGCCCAGCGTTTGCCGCAGCTCGAACGGGCGCAGCATGTCGCCGTCGATGTCGATGTCGCCCGCCAGGTAGGCGTCGGCGAACTTGACCTGATCGAGACTGGTGATGGCACGCACGGCGTTGCGGTTCTTCAGCATGACGCGGAAGCTCGACGTACCTTGGCCGAAGCGCCGCGACCTGCCATCGGGGAAATGCATTTCGAAAGGCACGCTCGTGCCGGCGAACGCGCGCGCAAGACGCTCGAGCCAGAAGCCCGACCGGGCCTCCGCCGGTACGCCAGGGGCGCTCTGCCGCTGGACCGTCACTTCCTCGGACATGCTGCCTCCGCGGCTCTTTGGTGAACGCGATGATCCCACCCTTGCACGCGGAATACACGGCCTCACCCGACGAACCCACCCGCCCGGCATCCGACGCCACGTTCACCACGCGGTCAAACCCACGATCGGCCATGCCGCGCACCACGACAACCGGCGTGTCCCATCCCGCGACATTCGCCAGGCCGTCCGCCCGCCCGAACGCCGCCGCGGCGGCAGCGATCTGTTCGCGATTGGTGATATCGACGCGATATGCCTGTGCCTGCGCGCACTGTGCTGCCGTTTCCCGCGCGCCCGCCTCATCGAGATCGAAAATCCCCAGCACGCAGCCTTCCGCGGCCAGGCGCAGCGCGGCGGCGCGGCCGATGCCGCTCGCACCACCGGTCAGGATCACCCGCCTTCCGGCAAGTCCCCGCATGTTCAGGCCGAATGAAACGCGATCGTGCGCAACTCGATGCTCTCACGCGGCAGCACATCGGCGGGCGCGGTCGGATCCTCGAATGCGCCGTGCGGCGACAGCACGGCTCGGCCGTCACGCGCCGAATCATAGCACTTCAGCAACAGCACCTCGTCCACGCGCATTTCCGGCACGTAGTACCAGCGCTGCTTCGGATTGTGCTGCATCAGATAGATCTCGCCTTTCCGGTCGCGATAGATCAGGTCGGAGGCCACCAGATCGCCAGGCGAGACCGAGCGCGCATCGCACATCGCCAGCGGCGCGTCGCGCAGCGGGCCACGGATCGGCCGCCAGACATTGATGAACTCGTAGCGCCTGCCCAGCAGCGCATCCGCCCCTTCGCCCGCCAGGTCGCGAATGCGCTGCGGCGCGGAGCGTTCGGTGTAGTCGTTGTGCACGCGCGTCGCTGGCTGGCGCGGCATGCCCGCGGCGCGATCCTCGGCGCCCCACTGGCGGCGGCGGATCGTGTGATCGAATATGATGACGCGCGACGCACCGGTATATTGCGCGACCAGCCGCTCGACCTCGGGGTAATAGACACGCCGGAGTTCGTCCTCGTCGTAGAAGTCGCGGACCGCGCTGCGCTGCTCCACCAACTCGAAACCTTCGCGGTCGAGCGACAGATCGGCGGCAATCGGCCGGGCGTCGTACACCGTCACGCGGTGCGGCATGTTGGCCGTGTTGGTGCGCGCCACTCCCGCAGGCGGATCGTAGGTATAGCTGTGCGGCCTCTCCGTCATCGGCGCGAGATAGACCAGATCGGCCGCCACACCGCTAAGCCGGGAGATGGTTTCGCTCTGCTGGTCCATGATCGCCGGGCCCTCCAATCGAAAATTCTAATTTGCACCCAAGATGCTGCACCCGCCGCGCCGCTCGGGCAATGGCGGTCGCGCGAGCGTGCGACAAGCAGTTGTGCGGAGCCACTGGAGTTCGCCGGCCCGGTTCCCAGGTACGGACGAACACCAGCGTAGCGGCAGCCATGACACCATCGCTCAAACTGGCGTCGATCTCGATCCTGGCGACGCTTGCCTTCCTCGGTCTTGCGATCCTCGGATGGGGCGGTTTTGCGGCCTTCTTCTCGCACCCGGCCTTGGCCGTGGTTGCACTCACGACCCTGGTTCTGGCCGTCGTGGGGATGTTCAGCAGCGGCAACATAAGCCCCGGCGAGCGCGAGGATCGCGGCAACCGCTGGGTCCTCGTGGCCTTCGCGGTGATCGGAGTGCTGGCTGCCTGGCTCCCGGCATACCTGGATCGGAAAGACATCTGGACAATCGGAGAAGACACGGTTCGCTGGACCGGCGTGTTTCTCTTCATTGCCGGCGGCGTGCTGCGGCTATGGCCGGTCTTCGTGCTCGGCCGGCGGTTCAGTGGCCTGGTCGCCATCCAGCCCGGACACACGCTGGTGACGACCGGCGTCTACACCGTCATCCGCCACCCCAGCTATCTGGGATTGCTGATCAACGAGCTTGGTTGGGCCCTGGCGTTCCGGTCAATGGCCGGCGTGTTGCTCACCGCCCTGACGATCGTGCCGATCATCGCACGGATCCAAGCGGAGGAAATCCTGCTGCGCTCGGAGTTCGGCGCCGACTACGACGCTTACCGCAGCCGGACGTCGCGGCTGGTTCCTGGCATCTACTAGGAACCTACCGCGACGCTCAGCGATGGACGAGGCTACGCGGCGTGCAGCAGTTCGAGAGCGTCCTCGTAGACCGTCATGTTCTTGCCGTACGACACCGCCGCGGCCTGGCAACCGCACACCAGGTGCATCCAGCGCCACGGCTCGCGCGTATTGTGGAACTCCTCGATGACCGCCTGGTGGTGCTTGAAGGCGTGCATCTCGGTGAAGTTGTCGTGGCAGACGATCTCGGCGAGACGCCGGATCAGCACCTGCGGGTCGTAGCGCAGATCCACGTATTGCTGCGCCAGGTTCACCGTCGCCTTGACCTCGGGAACCGCACGCATCATGCCGAGATTGCTGACCTTGGACCAGTCGGTCGGCGGCTGGTTGTAGATACTCTGGGTGATCGCCTCGAGCAGCTCCTCCTGCGACCGAGCCGGCAGAGCCGCGACAGCGTCCAGGTCCGGCTGGATGGTTGCCTCCATGCGGTACTGGGTGGACTTCACCTCCGGGCCCGTGTGCCACAGCAGCAGCGCGAGCAGCTTGTTCTTCATGCTGAGGCCATCGAGCCGGATCAGGTAGCGGCGCAGGTTGGCGCTGGTGTGCAGGTGCACATCCATCGGATTGCCGGTCAGCGAGCGCAGGAACAGGCCGGCTGCGCCGATGGACAGCGCCTCGCCGGCGCCCTCCAGCGACAGGCCGTCGGCGAGCGCCTTGGCCAGCAGAGCCGGGATCTCGGTGTAGACCTTGCACCCGCGGATGGCTTCGCCGATCTCGCCGATCTTCGCGGTCTCGTCGTCGCCGCTGCGCTGGCGGAGGATGCGGGTGAGCAGACCGTGCTCCTCGATCAGCGCATCGACCTCCGGCACCAGGCGTTGGGTTGGGAAGCGCGCAACGTAGCGCACTGCCGGCCGGAACAGGACCTTCAGATGCTCGGTCCCGAGCGTCTCCAGCCCGCGCCAGAGGTAGCCGGGGAACAGGAAGTAGTGATCGTCGAGGGTATTCTTGGGCAGCGCCACGCTCAGCAGCAGATCGAACGCCTCGATCGCGGGGACATGATCCCACAGCCACAGGAAGATGTGGTCCGCCTTGTTGCTCTCGCCCCTGCCGCAAGCCTTGAGGAACGCCTCCTTGTTCGCCTCGACGCCGCGCGAGGTGACCACCTCGCCCGAGCCGTCCGCCGCCAGGTCGTCCGCCCGGCTTTCATCGGCGCCGCTGACGTCCAGCGGCGCGAAGTCCAGCAGGCTGTAGGGGGAGGTTACCGGGTCGTTGATGTGCTTGTTCGAGAGTGCGACGTGCTGAAGCACGGGGAGGAATCGATCCTCGCCTTCCAGCCGGCCGACCAGGTTGGTAATGGCATGCAGACCCGCGAGCGGGTGCAACGGGCCCCCGTGATGGCCAGGGGGGAGATCGGCTGAACGAACCACCGCCAATGCCGAGGCGGTCAGCATGGTCTGCGGCGCAACACCGGCACGCAGTTTGTCCAAGGTGCGGTCCAGGATTTCAGCGGGGGGCGTCTGCTCGATGAACTGGACCAGCGGTTCGATCGTTTCAGGATATTGGACACGTCCGTGCATTGTGGGCTCCTCGTCGGTGCGTACTGCGCGCAGCAAGCGGTTGGATGGTCTCGCCTTGCCGGGTCTCGCTCAGCGGCTGCCGGGGGAGGGGCAACACGAGGGACTCTTGTGGTGTCTCGGGTATCGTCGGACCGGATCGGCGAGGTGTCAACCGGTCATAGATCCTGGAATTGCCGCAAATGCCGGCGCTGCCTGTTTCGCAGGCATGCCGGCATTGCCGACGGCGCCTGAATCCGGAGCC
Source organism: Acetobacteraceae bacterium (assembly GCA_025452005.1). Classification (GTDB taxonomy): domain Bacteria; phylum Pseudomonadota; class Alphaproteobacteria; order Acetobacterales; family Acetobacteraceae; genus JAMXLO01. The sequence goes on from JANWJK010000290.1 coordinate 14,170, forward strand.
GAATCAGGCGACAGCGATCGCTTCCACCTCGACCTTCCAGGCGGGATTGCTGAGGCCACCGACGATGAGCGTGCTCGCTGGCTTATGGGCGCCCAGCACCGCCTCACGGCCGGCACGCACCGCGGCGATGTCAGCCCGGTTGGGAACGATCGTGGTGGTCTTCACCAGATTCTCGATGCCCATGCCGGCCGCTCTCAGTTGCGCCTGTAGATTTCGCCACGCAAGTGCTGCTTGTGCTTCAGCGTCTTCAGGGATGCTGCCGTCGGACGCGATGCCGACCTGACCGCTGCAATACA
>JANWJK010000291.1 GCA_025452005.1 Acetobacteraceae bacterium
GGTGCCAGCGAGGACGCCGCGCGTCGGAGCGTCGCCGCGATGGTGGCGTTCAACAGCACCAGCGCGAAGACGCATTCGGGCGTCTGGCGCGACCTTGCCATTCGCAGGCGGCGCACCGAGGTGGATGTGCAGATCGCCCCGATCGCCGAGATCGGCGCGCGCCACGGCATCGATTGCCGCGTCACGCGCAGGCTCGTCGCGATGATCCACGAGGTGGAAGAGGGCCGCCGCCCGATGACCGACGACAACCTGCTGGAACTTGCCCGGGTCAACTGAACCATGATCAGCGTCGAGGAAGCCCGCGATCGCATCCTGGCCGACCTCCAGCCGACGCCGGCGGAGATCGTCGCGCTGGCCGACGCCTGGAGCCGTGTCACCGCCGCGCCGGTGACCGCGCGCCTGACGCAGCCCCCGGCCGACGTCTCGGCGATGGATGGTTACGCTCTGCGCGCGGCCGACGGCACCCTGGGCACCGTGCTGCACGTAATAGGCGCGGCGCCCGCCGGCCATCCGTTCGAGGGCACCATTGCCCAGGGGCAGGCGGTGCGGCTGTTCACCGGCAGCGTCGTGCCGACAGGCGCCGATGCGATCCTGTTGCAGGAGGACGCGACCGCCGCCGGCACCGACGTAACGGTGAACGAGGCCGTCACCGCCGGCCGCCACATTCGCCGCGCCGGCCAGGATTTCGCCGCCGGCGACGCCGTGGTTCCCGCCGGCCGCCGGCTGACCGCGCGCGACATCGGGCTGGCCGCCGCCGCCAACCATCCATGGCTCGCCGCGCACCGCCGCCCGCGTGTCGCCATCCTCGCCACCGGCGACGAGATCGCCATGCCGGGCGAACCCATTCCTCCAGGCGGCATCGTCAGTTCCAACTCACACGCGCTTGCCGCCCTGGTGCGCGCCGCCGGAGGTGAACCTGTCGTGCTCCCGGTCGCCGCCGACACCCGCGAGGCGGTCGCCGCCGTCGCCGATGCGCTGCATGGCATGGACCTGCTGGTGACCACCGGCGGCGCGTCGGTCGGCGACCACGACCTGGTCATCGAGAGCCTGAAGACGCGTGGCCTGAAGCTCGACTTCTGGCAGATCGCCATGCGCCCGGGAAAGCCACTGCTGTTCGGCAGGCTCGGACCGGTGCCGGTGCTCGGGCTTCCAGGCAATCCCGTCTCCGCGATGGTCTGCTCGATCCTGTTCCTGCTGCCCGCGCTGAGCCGCCTCTGCGGACTGCCAGCCGCGCCTCCGCCGACCGTCCGTGCGATCGCCGGCGCCGCGCTGCGCGCCAACGACCATCGCGCCGATCACCTGCGCGCCACCGTGAGGATCGATCCCGAAGGCCGCATCGTGGCGACGCCGTTTCCGGTGCAGGATTCGGCGATGCTCCGCCGGCTGGCACTGGCCGACGCGTTGATCCTGCGCGCACCGAACGCGCCAGCGCTGCCCGAGGGCGGCGAGGTCACCGTGATTCGCCTCGATTCGCTCGGCCTCTGATGCGGTTTTTTCATATCCCGGTTCGGGAAATCTTGACGACGCGGCGCGAACCTATATAGAACGTCGTTCAGTTGCCGATTTGTTCCAAGCGAGCAACCGGCGCCTGAGGGGAAGATTGCCGCCATGCTGACGAAAAAGCAGTACGAACTGCTCATGTACATCGACCGCCATCTCAAGGAGACCGGCTTCTCGCCGAGCTTCGAGGAGATGAAGGACGCGCTGAAGCTTAAGTCGAAATCCGGCATCCACCGGCTGATCACGGCATTGGAGGAGCGAGGCTTCCTGGGTCGGCGCCACCACCGCGCCCGCGCACTCGACGTGCTGCGCCTGCCCGAGAATCTTGCGCCGCGCGGCAGCGAAACGCAGACCGCCGCCGAAGAGACCGGTCCGGCGTTCTCGCCCACCGTGATCCGAGGTGATTTCACGCCGAAAATCCCGGGGGTTCGCGCGGCCAGCGATGCGGCAGCGATCCAGTTGCCGCTGTACGGCCGCATCGCCGCCGGACTGCCGATCGAGGCATTGCGCGACCCCACGAACTACGTGGACATGCCGATGCATATGCTGGGCAGCGGCGAGCACTATGCTCTCGAGGTCGCCGGTGATTCGATGGTCGAGGCCGGCATCCTCGATGGTGATACCGTCGTCATTCGCAAGAGCGACGCGGCGGACACCGGCCAGATCGTCGTTGCCCTGGTGGACGATGCCGAGGTGACGCTGAAGCGGCTGCGCCGGCGCGGCAATTCGATCGCGCTGGAACCGTGCAACGTGCGGCACGAGACGCGGATCTTCCCGGCGGACCGGGTGAAGGTTCAAGGGAAATTGGTGGCGCTGCTGCGGCGCTATTGATTACTCGAGGAGCCGGAAGCGGACCGGCACCTCCGCGGTCGCGGCGACGGGCGCGCCTGCGCGCGTGGCGGGCACGAAACGCCATTGCTGCACCGCCGTCAGCGCCGCGGCATCGAGGCTCGGGTGGCCGCTGCTCTGCGCGACGCTGACCGTGACGGGCAGCCCCTCGGCGGAGACACTGACTTGCAACAGGACCCGGCCCTGCTGACCGCGCCGCCGTGCCGTCTCCGGGTAAACCGGCGGCCGGTCTGACTCCATCCCCGCCACCGGATGCGCCGGCAGCAGCGGCGCAACAGCGACCGCCGCAGGCGTCGCCGACGGTGTCATGGCAGGACGCGGGTCCAGCGCGGGTGCTCGCGCGGCGGCAACGCGGCGGGGCGGCGGATGCTGCGACGGGACGGGCTGACGGGTTGACGGAACAGCCGCCTCCGTCTTTGCTTCCGGCAGAGGCAGCAACGGCGCCGCCTGCTCCACCGGCGTCTCCGGTTCGGGGATCGGCGGCGCCGGCTCCACGGTCTTTGCCTCGGGCTGTGGCGGCGTTGGCGTCGCCGGTTCCTCGGGTTGCGCTTCGGCAGCTTGTGGTTCCGCGGGGGGCGGCCTTGCTGCTTCGGGCGACGGTGCCGACGCGAACACCATGGCGATGCCCGGCTCGGGTGGCGGCGTCAGCACAACACTCCGTTTGAGGAGGCAAACGAGCGCCAACAGCGCCAGACCATGCGCAAGCAGCGACGCGCTGAGCGCACCGCGCTGTCGCCGGCTGGCACTGCCCGACGCCGACGCCGCGGGACGTTCGAGTGCGTGGCTCGTGTGTCGGCCCTCCCGCGCCCGGCATACCTTCGCGCCGGCTTGGCTGGAAGCCCCGGCTATTCGGTCGGTGCCTGCTGCAACGGTGGTGCCACACGTTCGCGCGGCGTCGGCAACGGCGGGACCCAAGGCCGGTCTCCGCGAAAGGCGCGATCGGTCAGGATGCGGGCGCGCCACCCGTCAAGCCATATCGCGGTCGCACCGTTCTTCCATACCGTGAAGCGATCGACCAGTGCCGGCCAGGGGCGCGGACACAGCCCCCGCGCGGGCTCCGCCGAGACGATCACCGATGATTCGCGACATCCGTCCGGATGCGATGCACCGCGTACCAGGAGCGCCGCCTTCGCATGCGCGAGCGGCCGCAGAAGGCAGGCGTCCTTGCGGCAGGCAACGGCTCCGTTCGCAGCCTCCCCGTCGACCGGCATCGGGAGCGGCGTCCCCGCCGCCCAGTATTGCAGCCAGGCGTCGCGCGTGAACTTCGATGCACCGGAAACAGATTGCAGGTACACGGTGTCCTGCACGCGGACGCCAATCAGCCGTGCATCGGCCGACACCATCAGGTCGGCAGGTCGCATCAGCAATGGCGAAATCAATCCCAGTACGAGCACAGGCACGCCGATCAGGCGCCACCGGCTCCGCCACAGGCCGAGCCAGGCGATGCCCAGGCCGGTTACCGCCAGTCCCCAGGACGGCATGTGCGGCACGTCGAACGTTGCCGCCGGCAAGGCCGCCGTGGTGCGCGCGACGTACAGGATGGCGTCGGCGCCCCACCCCATGGGCACGAACGCCAGCCAGTCGAGTCCGAACGGCATCAGCAGCAGCGCGATCAGCCCGGCCGGCATCACCCAAAGTGCCGCGAGCGGCACAGCGACCATGTTCGCAACCACGAAATAGACCTGGAGGCGACCGAAGTGATACGCGCCGAATGGTGCCGAAGCGGTGCCGGCGAGCGCGCTGGTCAACGCCAGCGCCGCCAGGTGCGATGCGAAGCGCCGCAGCCGGGAGCCACTGCCGTGCAGCTCGCGGAGTGCGGGACGCAGCGCCTCGTAGCCCGAGATCAGCGCCAGCACGGCGGAGAAGCTCATCTGGAACGATACGCCGGGCACCTCCTGCGGCTCGATCAGCATCAGCACCGTCGCCGCCAGCGCGAGGCCGCGCAGTGAGATCGCGCGCCGCCCGGCGAGCACAGCGAAGGTGTAGAGGCAGGCCATTGCGAAGGCGCGGACGATCGGCACGTGCATACCGGTCAGCACCATGTAGCCGCCGCCCGCCAGCAGCGCTGTCAGCGCTGCCAGTTTCTTGGCCGGCCAGTGCAGGCTGGCATGCTCGGATGCCGCGAGGACGAGACGCGCAAATGCCAGCGTCCAGCCCATGACGATGCCGATATGCAGCCCCGCCACCGCCAGCAGATGGGCGAGCCCGGAGGCGCGAAAGGCGTCATGATCGGACGCCGGGATACCGGCGGTGACACCGGTCAGCAGGGTGATCGACACTGCGCCGGCCGCCCCGGGCACCACCATGGAGATGCGCTGTGCGATGAACTCGCGGAGGCGCTGCACCACGCGCAGCGGGCCGCTTGGCGGCGTTTCGGCGATGCGTTCGACCGGCCCTAGCGCATAGCCTGATCCGCCTTGGCCGCTGTACCAGGCATCGCGCTGGAGATCCCAGGCGCCCGGATAGGCCGGCGGCATCGGTGACCGTACCAGCGCCCGCAGGCGAACCGTGTCGCCTGTGGCAATCGCCTGTTCGTCGCCCTTCTTCAGCCTGATCCGTAGCCAGCGTTGCAGGGTCTCGCCGTCCACCAGAACCGCTTCCAGCGTGATCCGGCGACCCTCGGGGAGCGCCTCCACGGATCGGACGGTGCCGGTCAGGTTCGCCGCATGGGTCGGCAGCATCGCTTGCGGCAGTGCACGCGCCGTGGCGAATTGCGCCGCCGAGAACCCGATGGCGGCGGCGGCCAACGCCAAAGCGGCAGCACGCGGCACGACGCAGCGGCGCAGCAGCAGCACGCCACCGACGGCGGGAAGTGCAACCGTTATTCCCAGCCAATACGGCGGCTCGGCGCGCAGCGCGAAATAGCAGAGCACGCCGGTGCCCATGAACACCGGCAGCCACGGCACGAAGCGCCCGCGTTCGGCCGCCTGCCACGCCTCGAACCATCCGCCGATCAATTGCTGCACGCACGGCAGGTTAGAGGACGCAGCCTCTACAGCCGGTGAATGCGCGTGCTACATGGGTGCCATGACTGTTAGAGCCCGCTTCGCGCCCAGCCCGACCGGCCTGCTTCACATCGGCAGCGCCAGAACGGCGCTGTTCAATTACCTGTTCGCCCGTCACCACGGCGGCGAGTTCCTGCTCCGCATCGAGGACACCGACCGCGAACGGAGTACGGCAGCGGCGACCGAGGTGATCATCGAGGGCCTGCGATGGCTCGGCATCACGCCCGACCAGCCACCGGTGTTCCAATCCACGCGCATGGCGCGCCACGCCGAGGTGGCGCGGCAGATGCTGGCCGCGGGCCATGCCTATCAGTGCTTCTGCACGGCCGAGGAATTGCGGCAGATGCGCGAGCGGGCGCTCGCCGAAGGGCGGTCGCCACGCTACGACGGACGGTGGCGGGACCGCGACCCCGCCGAGGCGCCTCTAGGGATTTCCCCTTCGATCCGCCTTAAGGCGCCGCGCGACGGCGACACTGTCGTCGAGGACCTGGTGCAGGGCACCGTTCGTGTCGGCAATGCCGAACTCGACGACATGATCATCCTGCGCAGCGACGGCACGCCCACCTACAACCATTCGGTCGTGGTGGATGACCATGACATGGGAATCACCCATGTCATCCGTGGCGACGACCACCTGACCAACACATTCCGCCAGGTACAGATCTACCAGGCGATGGGCTGGGACCTGCCGCGCTTCGCGCATATCCCCCTGATCCACGGTGCCGATGGGGCCAAGCTGTCGAAGCGGCACGGGGCGGTGTCGGCACTGGAGTTCCGCGAACAAGGCTATCTGCCCGAGGCGCTGTGCAATTACCTGATGCGCCTCGGCTGGGGGCACGGCGATGCCGAGGTGATCTCCTCTGAGGAGGCGATCCGGCTGTTCGACCTCGATGGGGTGGGGCGGGCGCCGAGCCGGATGGACTATGCCAAGCTGACGAACCTGAACGGCATCTATATCCGCCACGCCGACGATAACCGCCTGACCCGAGACGTGCTGGAGCGCCTGGCGCACCGCACCGACCTCGCACTTGGTGCGAACGCGGCGAAGCGGATCCGGGCATTGGTGCCGGCGCTGAAGGAGCGGGCGAAGACGCTGGTCGATCTGGCCGACGCCGCAGCATTCCTGGCACGGCCGCTGCCGCTGCCAATGGAGCCCAAGGCAGCCTCGCTGCTGACCCCGGAGGCGCGGCTGATGTTGCGCGACGTGGCCGGCGCGCTGGCCGCCGCCGAATTCACCCCGCCGGCGATCGACGCCACCCTGCGCGCGTTCGCGGAGTCGAGCGGGCGAAAGCTCGGCCAGGTGGCGCAACCGCTGCGTGTAGCGCTGACCGGCAGCACCGCCAGCCCAGGCATCGACGTGACCTTGGCTGCGCTAGGCAAGGAGGAGGCACTGGCGCGGCTCGCCGCTGTCGCGTGAGGCCCCAAAAAACTTCTCGGCTTTGATCTGGATCAATGTCTCGGGCGGTCGCCTGCGGCATATTTCCTGGCGTGAGGTCGGCGGGTTACCACCCGCCCTCGCCTCTCTCTTGGACTCCTCCCCATACCCTCGGCGGCGCCTTCGGCGCCGCCATTTTTTTCTGTCAGTACGGACATTTCCGGATTCTCCTTGCCATTTGACTTCATCAATTATGAACCGGCACCGGCGATAGTCGGTTTCCTGGTGGAGGAGGCCTTGCGTGGCCAGCGAGCGAGATCCGGATATGCGTGCAAACGACAGCAAGTCCAGCGGCGTAGGCAGCGTCCTTTTAGGCGTCGCCGCGGTCATGCTGGCAGGGATGGTGGGCACCATCGGCCTGATCCATCAGGTCGGCGAACTCGGCCCCAAGGTCGGCGATATCGTCTCGTTCGATCCGCTCGACCCGATCTCGCGCGACATGCACGCGCGACTGCCGGCGATCCCGGTCGATGACCGGCCCGGCGTCGCCTGTGCTCTGGACGTTCGGGTCATCCACGCCAACGGCGGCAGCGTGATCATCGAGGCACGCGAGCCACGCAGCAGCTTCGGCTATCGTGTGCACTACGCCGGCGCGCGCAGCAGCAACGATAATGCCGATTGCGGCTCTTCCGTCGATCTGCTGATCAACCAGGAAGATATCGAGGTCCTGGCCATGGCGGCCGGCGGATACGGGGTGCCGGCCAGCAAGCAGACCGGTGCCTTCTGGCGCGCGGCGGCCGCCGCCACCAACTGACGATCGCCCGCCGGTATCGGCGGGAACATTGACGGCCCGAGCCGGATTCTGCGACCTAGCGTCGTGTCCTACCGACAGAAGCACCTGCTGGCGATCGAGGGACTGTATCCGCCCGAGATCGGCCACATGCTCGACCTGGCCGAGAGCTACGTCTTGCTCAATCGTTCGGGCAAGACCCAGCGCGACCTGCTGCGTGGGCACACGCTGATCAACCTGTTCTTCGAGGACTCGACGCGCACGCGCACCAGCTTCGAGCTGGCCGGCAAACGCCTGGGGGCGGACGTGATCAACATGTCGGTCTCGACCTCCTCAGTGAACAAGGGCGAGACGCTGCTGGACACCGCGGCGACGCTGAACGCCATGCATTGCGACCTGCTGGTGGTGCGGCACGACCAGTCGGGTGCGCCCAACCTGCTCGCGCAGAAGGTCGATGCCGCGGTGATCAACGCTGGTGACGGGACGCACGAGCATCCCACCCAGGCGCTGCTGGACGCCTTCACGATGCGGCA
>JANWJK010000292.1 GCA_025452005.1 Acetobacteraceae bacterium
GCTGCGCGCCGGAATCCTGCTCCGAACGCCAGCTCGAGGAACTTGACCGGCTCATCGGGCCGTGGCTCGACGACTATGAGCGTACGTCACGGGCTGCCAAAAAATAGCCGAAAACTCGGCACTCTCAAGTTTGAACGCACTCGCCGCAATTTACATTGCGGCCTACCTTCTCAAGCTCTGTTGGCCCAATTCGGGCTCGCGTGGCGCGGCTTGCGTAATCTTGCTCGGCACGGCGTACCTTTACGAGATCACTATGGAGAACTCGGTTCCGGGCATGGCTCTGTTCGTCGGCGCCTTAGCCTTTTCCTTGTACCGCGCACGCCCCGTTATCCCAATAGAACGCCTTGTTCCCCCGACCGAGGGCCTGGCTGGCGCCCCAATCGGTGGAAAGGTCTAGGGCTGGCGGGCGGCCAGCGAAGCCCTGCTGTGCAGGTGGTTTAAGGCGGGCTAGGCTCGATGAAGATGAGCCGTGAGTTGGCTCGCATCGTTTCATGGTATGAACTTTTACTCGGTCTGTGAAGCGGTTCACACCCGGAGGCTCATCAGGATGCTAGCTACAACTCCCGGCTACTCGTCGGCGGCAGAGTAATCAGAACATCGCGAGCTTCGACACTGGAAAGCGGAGGTCATCATGCCCGTTCAGAATATGGCCTGGCATTGGGGTGCCGCGTCTAGCACTTCGGTGAGCCTGCAGGTGAATTTTGCACCAACGCAAGCGGTGGCTCAATGCTATCTATCTCAAGCAGACGGGGGTGGCCTGACTGCAGGAGGAATAACGCAGTTCAGATCTCGCGCCACCCCAACGGGGCCAGACCAAGACCACAATTTTGAAGTATCCAATCCGGCTTGGCTTCCGCCATTGGCATACGATCCGCTGATGACGAGTGTATCTGCTCGGCTCGACGAGGGTCAGGATCAGCAGGGCACATTGACGTTGCTGGTATCGCTTTGGAGCTAAGGGAGGGTACGATGAAGTCGTTCACAGGTTCTGGCTCAACCCTCCCGGTCCACTCCATCAAGGCTTGTGTTGTTTACGACACCTCAGATGGCCGGATCTATCACCAGCATCGAGTGCTTACATTAAAGGGCGGGTACGAGCCTCAAGACGACGAGATGGCGGCAGATGCTCTGCGCTTCCTCGGACCGAGGCACGAAGCCAAGAGGGCTACGCTTGGGATCTTGAACATACATCATGAGGCGATGACCCCTGGCCGGCGATATCGCGTTCATCCTGAGCGAAAAGAGCTGCTCGCCGACGGACCTTGACCGTCTGAACGGTGGGGTTTCGACGGGTGCCTGGACATTTTGACAGGCTCCTCATTCCGCGATCGCCGGGTCCCGATGCCATCGAACGGATTGCCTGGCGGCCATGGCAGTCGCTCAGCCATCATGGTTCATCACTCGAAAGCGGCCATGGACACGCGCGCTGCCTGCGTCCCGGCTTTGGCGGTGTTTCGTATGCCACCCAAAGCGCTGATCAGTTCGCTGACGCTGCTTGAGCGCGTGCATTCGCCGCCACGCCACCGATGCGCTGATCGAAGGCACGAAGCCGTTTGGATACGGAGATCAGTTCGACGATCGCGGTCCAACTCCACCCTGCCGAGGCGCGAACGATCTGTTGCATGACACCGAGAGTAATGACGCCGCACATCGGCGAACAACGCACTGAACCGCGCCGGGGTGGCTCGTTCCCTGTCGTCCTCGCCGCTGGTTCACGATGTCATCCTCATCGTCCCTGCTGGCGTTCCAGCCCAAGCACCAGCGCGCGAAGCTGCGTGTCGGTGGGGTGCTGCCCGGACAGCTCGCGCGCGTAGCGCAACGCCGTCGCGATATCCCCCCTGTCCCGCGCAATCGAGACCAGGCCGACCATAATATCCGCATCCGCCGGATGCTGCCGGTGCGCACGTTCCAGCAACGCCATCGCATCGGCAGCCGCGCCGGCGGAATTCAGCGCGATGGCGTAGACATAGGCATAGCGCGCATTGTCGGGCGCGAGTTCGCTCGCCTGCCGCAGCTCGCCCAACGCCTCGGCGTAGTTGTGCTGCCGCACCAGCAGCAGTCCGAGCGAATGGTGCACATCGGCATTCTTCGGCTCGACCAGCAGCGCCTTGCGCAGCAATTCGGCACCCTGCTGATCCTGCCCTCGCATCCGGTCGAGATCCGCCAGGTTCGCCATCGCCGGAACGAAATCGCGGTCCAGCCGCAGCGCCGTGCGGTACTCCGCCTCGGCCTCTGCCGGCAACTGGCGCCGCAGGTGCAGCAGTCCGAGATTGAGGTGCGCCTCCGGACGATCGGCATCGACCATCTCCGCGGCGACCAGTTCGCGATACGCGCTGTCGAACGCGGTGCGCTGCTCCGCGGTCATGGTGTTCGGGTCGACGCCTGCCAATGCGCGGGCCGCCTCCACTCGCACCGCCCGAACCGGATCGCTCAGCAATGGCGCGGCCGCCTGAACCACCGCGCTCGACAGCGTTGCCGGCAGCGCGCGCGGCGCCGCGGAGCGAACCAGCGCGCTCGGGTCGGCGATGGCTGCCTTGATCGCTGCTTCCGAAGCCGGGGTGAGATAACGCGACAGCAGCGGCAAGGCACTGGCCCGTGCGATATCGGGTTGGTCATGATCGAGGATCAGCGCATCGAGCCGCTGTTCCGCATCGGCTGTCCCGGTCCTTCCGGCATTCAGCGCCGCGGCGTAATGCGGCTGGGTCTGCCGCCCGTGCGGATACCAGGTCGCGATCGCCGGCGCTGCCCAATTCGCTGACCGGTCGGCGTGGCACTGGGTGCATGCGTTCGGCGTGCCGACGGACGCCGACAGGTCGGGCCGCGGTACCCTGAAGCTGTGATCGCGCCGGCGATCCACGATCATGTAGGTCTTCGTCGGCATGTGGCAGTTGACGCACGCCGCGCCGGCGCCGCCGGATGCGTGATGGTGGTGCGCGGCCGTGTCGAATTTCTCCGGCGTGTGGCACTGGCTGCACAGCGTGTTGCCCTCGGCGCGCAGCTTCAGGCTGTGCGGGTCATGGCAGACCGAACACGTGACGCCCGCACGATGCATGCGGCTTTGCAGGAACGAGCCATATTCGAACACCTCGCCGTCGATCTGGCCGTCGGCGTGGTAGAGGCCCGGCTCGAGCAGCGCTGGAAGATAGGAATCGAGAAAAGGCGTGCCGGGCACAGCGTCCTTCACGATCACCCTGCGCCGCGCATGGCATGCGGCGCAGACGTCGACCTCCGCCGAGACGAGCGGCACGGTGCGTTTCGCGATGCCGGTCTCCGGGTTCATCTCCCAATGACCTTGGTCGGTCGGCTTCAGCCAGTTGGTCAGTCCCAGCCGATCCGCGTCCGCTGGAACAGCCGCACCCGCATGCGAACGCGCCCAGGCGACGTGACGCGCGCCTGGCCCGTGGCAGGCCTCGCACGACACGTCCACGTCGGACCAGGCGGTCGCATAGCTGTTGCCGCCAAGATCGAAGTTCTTCGCGAGCCCGGTGGAGTGGCAGCCGGCGCACTGGTAGTTCCACGTCTGATCGCGCCCGGTCCAGTGCAGGCGATCGCCCGCCGGCAACCTTTGGTCAGGGTAGAGGTGGAACCAGCGCTGCCCGCCTTGCTCCTTCGGCCTTGCGTCCCAGGCGATGCCGAGAGCCTGAAGCCGGCCACCCGGCAACGCGATCAGATACTGCTGTAGCGGGTAGTGTCCGAAGGTATAGGCGATCTGGTAATCGTTGAGCGCCCCGTCGGGCCCGTCGGTGTGCACCAGGAACCCGTCGCCTGATCGCGAAAAGCTGGTGACGACGCCGAAGTGGTTCAGCCTGGCGTCGGAGAAATCACCCAGCACCGTCGCCGGCGTCGCCTGCTGCATCGCCAGCGCGTGGTGCGATCCCGCCCAGCGCTCGGCCTCCCTCGGGTGGCATCCCGCACAGACCTGCGCGCCGACAAAACCAGCCGGCTCGTCCGCGAGCGCAGGCATGCCGCGGGCCAAGGCGAGCGCGAGCATGGCGAGCGCCGCCAATCGCAGACCGCAACTCAAGCGGCGGGCAGCCCAGCGGGGATCAACGCCGCCCAACGGGCGCCGCCACCGCGTCGCCGATCCGGCTCGCCAACCTCACGACGGCCTCACGCAGCGCCGTTACACGCTTGGCCGGATCGGCGGCATCGCCGGATGGTACCTCGATCCACTCACGCCGGCTCACGGCGAGGCGATCGCTGGGGCCCGCGAGCAATGTCCAACGCGCATCCAGCACCGCGTCGCCGCGCTCGTCCACGTCAAAACGGATAACATCGATGACCACTCGCCAACCTGGCATCGCATAATGCGCAGCGGGCGTCGTCATCACCCGGTCGGCACCGAACCGCTGCGCAAGCTCGTCCACCACAACCCGCTGAATAAGCTCGCCGGGCGGATCGCTCCACACCTCGAATTCATGGATTGAGATGCGGCTGCCGGGGCCGCGCGTAACCATCTGAGTACGGTCGGCATACCCAGCGATCGACGGCTTATCGACCCAGATGAGCGGCCCATTGCGCGGCGGCACGACGACCGCCGGCGTATCCGGGACCCTCGTCGAGAGATCGAACACCTGCGTCGGTGTCGATCCGCAAGCCACGAGCAGCAGCGTTGCCGCGATCGCCAGCCAGTGCACTCTCATCGCCGGTTGTCCGACTTGCCGGTGATCAGCGAACTCGGATTGCGTTCGAGATACTCCGCCATCAGCCGCATCGAACGGGCTGCCCCGTCGATCTGCCGCACCAGGCTGCGGATGTCGGCAAGCAGGGGCGAACGGTCGCCCACCTGCTGGTCGATCGTGGCGAGCGTTCGGCCTGTCTGGTCGATCAGCCGGTTCGTCGAGTGCACCGTTTCGTTCACACGGCCGATCAGTGCATCGGAGCGCGCGCCGAGACGATCGACCATGCCGCGCAGATCCGCCGATGCGCCACGTAATTCGTCCAGTGCGCCGCGTAGCTCAGGGCCGGCGACAAGCTGTTTCAGCGCGGCCATCGATTCCTGCAGCTCGGCGAACATCCGTTCGATTGGGGCATTGGCGAGCTTGTCGATCAGCGGCTGGAGCTGCTGGGCAATTCTCTCCCTCTGCGTCGATGCCACCGGAAGTTCCGGCACTTCCCCGCTCCGGTCCAGCGTCGCCGGTATGGTGGCACTGTGCTGAATGTCGAGCGTGACGATCGCGTCGCCGCCGAGCAATTGCGTGTCCGAAACCTGCGCCCGCAACCCGCGCCGGACCAGCATATCGGCCGCATCATAGACCTCCGTGGCGGTGCGCGGACGCACCCCGGCCACCGGAAACAGGCTTGCCTGGAGCACGATTCTGACTGGAGCGACGAAGCTGTTGCTGTCGACCGCGTAGCGCACATCGACGCTCACCACCTCGCCGATGCGGACGCCCTGAATCTCCACCGGCGCGCCACGCACAAGCCCGCGCACTGGACCGCGAAAGCGGA
>JANWJK010000293.1 GCA_025452005.1 Acetobacteraceae bacterium
AGCGGCGGTGCGCCGCGGGTGATCGACACGATCCACATCTTCACCGGCGACAGCGATCGCACCGCGCCGGTGTTCGATCGGGTCGATCTGCTGGCGGGCGACCGCATCGTGGGCCCCGCGCTGATCCGCGAAGCCAACGCCACCACCGTGGTGGAGCCAGGCTGGACAGCTGAGATCACCGCGCTCGACCACATGACGCTGCGGCGCACCGAACGGCTCGCGACGCGCGTGGCGGCCGACACCGGCCGGCCCGATCCGGTGCTGCTCGAGCTGTTCAACAACCTGTTCATGAACGTGGCAGAACAGACCGGCGCGGTGCTCCAGAACACCTCGATGAGCGTCAACATAAAGGAGCGGCTGGACTTCTCCTGCGCCATCTTCGACGCCGAGGGCTTCCTGGTAGCCAACGCACCGCACGTGCCGGTGCATCTCGGTGCGATGGGCGAGAGTGTGCGCACTGTGCTGAACAATCGCCGCACCACGCTGAAACCCGGCGACGTGGTCGCGCTGAACAACCCGTTCAACGGCGGCACGCATCTGCCGGACGTCACGGTCATCACGCCGGTGTTCGACGAAAGCGGCGGAAAGATCATGTTCTTCGTCGGCAGCCGTGGCCATCACGCCGATATCGGCGGCATCACGCCGGGCTCCACACCGCCCCTCTCGCGCACCCTGGAGGAGGAAGGCGTGGTAATCGACGATTTCCTCCTGGTCGATGGCGGTCACTTCCGCGAGCCGGAACTGCGCGCTTTGCTGGCGGGCGCGAAGTACCCTGCGCGCAGCCCGGACGTGAACGTGGCCGACATCAAGGCGCAGGTCGCCGCGAACGAGAAGGGCGTGCAGGAGCTGCAGCGCGTCGTTGCGCTGTACGGCTGGCCGACGGTCAGCGCCTACATGCGCCACGTGATGGACAACGCGGAAGAGTCGGTGCGCCGGGTGATCGACCGGCTTGGCAGCGGCACGTTCGAATACACCATGGACAGCGGCCTGCCGCTGCGCGTCACGGTCAGCGTCGATCGCGCCAGCCGCAGCGCCGTGGTGGATTTTTCCGGCACTGGCCGGCAGAGCGAGGGCAACTTCAACTCGCCGCCCGCCGTCACCCGCGCCGCGGTGCTGTACGTGTTCCGCACGCTGGTGGCGGACGACATCCCGCTGAACGACGGCTGCCTCAAGCCGCTTCGCCTGATCATTCCGGCGGGCACGTTCCTGTCGCCGCAGCCGGGTGCCGCGGTGGTGGCTGGCAACACCGAAGTATCGCAGGCCACCTGCAACGCGCTGTTCGGCGCGCTGAAGCCGATCGCCTGCTCGCAGGCGACGATGAACAACTTCCTGTTCGGTGATGCACACCGGCAGTACTACGAGACCATCTGCGGCGGCACCGGCGCCGGCCCCGGCTTCGACGGCACCTCGGCGATCCACTCGCACATGACCAACACGCGCATGACCGACCCCGAGGTGCTGGAACTGCGCTATCCGGTGCGTCTCGAACGCTTCGCCATCCGTCGCGGCTCCGGCGGCGACGGTAAGTGGCATGGCGGCGACGGGTCGATCCGCCGCGTCCGCTTCCTCGAACCGATGACCGCGGTGATCGTGTCGTCGCGCCGCAACGTCGCGCCGTTCGGCCTGGAGGGCGGCGAGGACGGCACGGTCGGCCGGCAATGGGTCGAACGCGCCGACGGCACGCACGAGATCCTCACCGGCACCGACAGCGCCGAACTGATGCCCGGCGATGTCTTCGTGATCGAGACGCCAGGCGGCGGCGGCTACGGGGTTGCTGCCTGACGTGAGCCGCCTGCGCATCCTGCTGGCCGCTGCCGCCGCGATCGCGGCGCTGCTGCTGCTCGCGGTCTGGCAGGTGCCGCAATGGCTCGACTGGACACGCTATCGCGCGACGATCGAGGTGCTGGCCACGGCCACGCTCGGCCAGCCGGTCACCATCAGCGGCCCGATCTCGCTCACGCTGCTGCCGCAGCCGGAGCTGATCGCGGCGAAGGTCGATGTCGGCGGCAGCGGAGCGGCGGACCTCTCGATCCGTGTCGAGGCGCTGCGGTTGCGCATCGCGCTCTGGCCGATGATCGGCGGGCATGTCGATGCGCGTGAGCTGGTGCTGCACGGGCCTGACCTGCGCATTCCCTGGCCCGCGGAATCCGGCGTGCTGCGGTCGCGCCCGCCCACCTGGCTCGCGGCGTTTGCCGCACGGATCGAGAATGGCCGGCTGACCGTCGGGCAGCTTGCCTTCACCGGCATCGATGCGACCTTGGCCACGCTGGACACCGGCGCGCTGTCGGCGTCAGGCACGGCGCGGTTCAGTGGCCACGACTGGCACTTCACCGCGCGGCTCACCGCGGCGGGTTCGGATGGCGTCGCCGGACTGAATGCGACCCTGGACGGACAGGGCAAGGCGAATGGCCTCGGCGCAAGCTTCACCGGCCAGTTGGCGCCCGACGGCACGCTTGCCGGGACGATCGCGAGCCGGGGCCCTAATCTGGCCGTGCTGCTGCCGGCGCCGCCGGTGCCGTTCCGCGCGGATGGGCGGCTGACCGTCGGCAGCGGCCTCGCGGCGGTCAACGATCTGGCGCTGGAGATCGGCGGCTCGCCGGCGAACGGCGCGGTGGCACTGCGCGTCGCGCCAAACCAGCGGCTGGACATCGCGCTTGCGGCGAGCCGGCTCGACCTCGATGCCTGGCTGCCGATGCTGTTGCGCGCCGGGGCGACGATCGCCGGGATCGACGTGCCGATCGGCATCGACTTCTCCGCGGAGGCCGCGCCGCTGGCCGGCGGTACGCTCCAGCACGTGCGGGCGGCGTTCGATCTGACCGCCGGCAGCCTCGTTGTGCGCGAAGCCAGCGCGCTGTTGCCCGGCAACGGGACGCTGCGGCTGAGCGGACGCATCGCCAGGGACGATCCGGCGCATCCTCGCTTCGACGGCGATGTGCGGCTGGATGCACCCGTCCTGCGCGCGACACTGCGCTGGCTGGAGGAGGCGTTGCCGGGGACGCTGCCGCCACACCTGCTGGCGGTGCTGCCGGACAGTGTGGCGCAACGTGCCCAGCTGTCCGCGCATGTGATGGCCGGCGGCGGCGAGGTCGCATTGCGGCGGCTCGCCGGGTTGCTGGATGACACGTCGGTTGCGGGCGCTCTCGGGTTCAAGCGTGGGGAGCCGCCGGTCTTCACCGTCGATCTTTCGCTCGACCGCCTGGCGCTCGATCCCTGGTTGCCATCGCATCTGCCCAGCCTCGCCGATCTGTCCAGGCCGGTGTCCGGCCTCGACGCCGAGCTGCGGCTCGCCATACGGCACGCGGCACTGGCGGGCTCCACGATAGAAGGGCTGGCTGTGGAAACGGCAATCGAGGCCGGCAACATCCTGCTGCGCCGGGTCGAGGGCACGGCGCGCGGTGCCCACTTTGCCGCCTCGGGGTTGCTGGGCCAAGGCGGCGCCTTGAGCAACGGCAGGCTCACGATCGAGACACACGACGCGACAATGCTGGCCGACCTGTTGCCCGCTGGGTGGCGAGCGACCCCCGCGCTGTGGACCGGACCGGCGAAACTGGATGTGCAGCTCGCCGGACCGCCCGAGGCGCTGGCCGCAGGTGTCCAGTTGGCGATGGCCGATGCGCGATTGGAGGCCGTTCCGACGATCGACCTCGGATCGGGCGCATGGACCACGACGCTTACTCTCCGCCATCCGGGCGCGCGTCGGCTGGTCGCAACGCTCGGCTTGCCGGAACTGGCAGGCCTGCACGCGCCGCCCGATTGGCTGGGCGATGGTTCGCTGGCGCTGGTGGCGCACCTCGCCGGTGGGCCGGGGCGGGTCGCCGCGGACAAGTTCGACCTCACCGCGGGGACATTGCATGTCAGCGGCGATCTGGCACTCGACCAAGGTGGCGCCGCGCCGCATGTGTCGGGTCATGTCAATACAGATGCAGTGACGCTATGGCTGCCGGACGGCGGTTCGGACGTGCCGCTGCCGCTTGGCGCGCTGCATGGTTGGCAGGGCGATCTGCTGCTCGCCATCGGGCAATTGGACATGGGTGCCGGACCGGCGCTGCGCGACGCATCCATGGCGGTGTCCGTGAA
This sequence comes from Acetobacteraceae bacterium, assembly GCA_025452005.1. Classification (GTDB taxonomy): domain Bacteria; phylum Pseudomonadota; class Alphaproteobacteria; order Acetobacterales; family Acetobacteraceae; genus JAMXLO01. The sequence continues at coordinate 4,078 of JANWJK010000293.1, forward strand.
GCCCGACGCGCTGCGACTCGATCGGTTCACCGCGAAACTTGGTGCGGGGACCGTGTCGGGCAGCGTCGCGTTCGATGCGGCGGCGCATCCGCCTTCGCTCTCCATACAGGCTGCGGTGAGCGATGCCGTCATCACCGGCCCGTTGGACGATGCACCGATCGACCTGCTGTCGGGCCGCGCCAGTGCCAGCATGCGGCTTGCCGCGAGTGGCTACAGCCCGTCGGCATTGCTGGCGACCCTGGATGGTCGCCTCGCGCTTACGGTGAGCGACGGCGTGGTCTCCGGGTTCGACCTGTTCCGCCTGAAGCAGGCGATCGACAAGCCGGATCCGAAATCGGTGGAAGCGGTGGCCAGCGAGGCGCTGCGTTCCGGCGTAACCGGTTTCGATCGGCTGGAGATTGTCGCCAACATCGCGCATGGCGATCTGGTGCTCGACGCCGGCAGCCTGACCGGCATTGCGGGCGAAGCGCGCGTCAGCGGCGGCATGAACCTGGCCAGCCAGATGCTCGACGTCTGGATTGCGCTGCTGCCGGCATTGCCGAGCCCGCCCGAGGTCGCGATCCACCTGACCGGGCCGCTCGATACGCCGAACCGAGCGCCGGAGCTTGCGGGCCTGGCGCGCTGGATGGCGGCACTGGCGCACTGACCGGCGTTGCCGTGACGCAACTGGACAGCACCGGGGCGGGCGCGTAACGCTCGCCGCACACGCCAAGCACAAGGGATCGTCATGCTGTTCGAATTCGACAAGACGCCAAACGAGAACATCTACAAGCTGCTGGTCTCCACGGTGGTGCCGCGTCCAATCGCCTGGGTGACAACGCAGGACATCGACGGTTCGGTGAATGCCGCGCCGTTCTCGTTCTTCAATGCCGTTTCGGGCAATCCGCCGGTCGTGGCGATCGGCATCGGCGGGCGCGGCCCGGGTGACGTGAAGGACACCGGCGGCAACATCCGCCGTACCGGGGAGTTCGTGGTGAACCTGGTCAACAACGCGCTGGCCGAGCAGATGAACATCACGGCGATCGACTTCGACAAGCAGGTGAACGAACTGGCCGAGGCAGGGCTGCACACGGCAGCGTCATCGCGCGTGAAGCCGCCGCGCATCGCGGAAAGTCCGGTGTCGTTCGAGTGCGAGCGGCTGGTGATCGTCGAGGTCGGCGTCGATCGCGCGGTGGTACTGGGCAAGGTTGTGGCGATCCACGTGGCCGACGAATACGTGCTGGACAAGGACAGGTGCTACATCGACACGCCGAAGCTCGACCTGGTAGGGCGCATGCACGGCCGCGGCTGGTACGCGCGTACGACCGACCGCTTCGACATGCCGCGCATCGATGTCGCCGACTGGCCGTTGCGCGCGAAGGCGGCCGAATAGCCTTTCGGCGACGGCGGTCCAATTGTCGTGAGCTGACGCATCGCGTCATCGGCGACAGCGTTCCTGTGGCTCGCATTTCACTGCGAACAGGAGCGATTGAATGTCGAAAACCTTGCGTCTTCTCAGTTTGGCGGCGCTGCTGACGACGGGGTCGGCGGCCGCGACGTTTGCCGCCAGTAGCGGTGCCTCCCCGACCCAGGAAATGACCGGCACCCAGACCGGCAGCCAGCAGATTGGCAGGCCCGCGACGGACGATACCATCACGACGCGCCAGGGCCAGTACTCGACGAAACCCGTAGCGCCGACCGCGAAGAGTGCCCAATCCAGCGGGCATCCTTATCCCGGCGTCGTCGGGCCGACCGGTTCGACCCAGTCTGACGCAACCAATCCGAACCGCTCTCCGCCGGGGGGCGACGGGTCCGGTGGCGCAGGCTCCAACAGCCGCTGACGCTGCAATGGATTGATGGTGGCGGGTTGCGCCTCGCGCAGCCCGCCATTGTTTTGTGCGCTATGAGCCGTCCGGCTGGAGGATGCCGCCGCGCGGCGTGGCAGCGTGCTCCTTGAGCACCGAGTCGGTGCCCGGATCGATCTCCTTCATCAGGACGTCGTAGCCCCAGAGATCGGCCAGATGCTGCAACACGAAGCGCGCGTCGCGCTCCTCCAGCAGCACCCGGTTGAGCGCGCGATGGTGCAGGATCAGGCGGCGGTCGCCGGCGAGGTTCACGTCCACCACCTGGATGTCCGGCAGGCTCCAGGCGATGTCGTACTGCCGCGCCAGTGCGCGCTGGATCTTGCGGTAGCCGCGCTCATCGTGGATCGCCTCGACGCTCAGGTTCGGCTCGTTGGCATCGTCGAGCACGTGGAACAGGCCGAACTCGCGGATCAGTCGCGGACTGAGATACTGAAGGATGAAGCTTTCGTCGCGATAGTTCGCCCATACCTCGCGCAGCACCGCCATCGGATCGGCGGCGCCGGCGATGTCGGGGAACCAGTTCTGGTCCTCGGCCGTCGGTTCGGTGCAGATGCGCTCGATGTCGCGCATCATGGCGTAACCGAGAGCGTACGGGTTGATGCCGGAATAGCGCGGATCGTCGAAGTCCGGCTGGAACACCACATTGGTGTGCGAGCGCAGGAACTCGACCATGTTCCCGTCGGTCAACTGACCCTTCTCGTGCAAACGGTTCATGATCCGGTAGTGCGTGTAGGTGGCGCAGCCTTCGTTCATCAGCTTGGTCTGCGACTGCGGATAGAAATACTGCGCGATCATCCGGACGATGCGCAGAATCTCGCGCTGCCAGGGCTGTAGGCGCGGCGCGGTCTTTTCGAGGAAATAGAGCACGTTCTCCTGCGGCAGTTGCAGCAGCGCGCGCCGGCGCTCGTCGAGGGACTTGTCCTCTTTCTCGGCGCCCTTGCTGGGAACGGTGCGCCACAGGTCGTTGAACACCTGCTCGTCGTGCACACGCCGCTCCTTGGCGCGCTGCTCCTCGGAGCGCAGATCGGCGACGCGGCGGCGCGGGTAGCGGTGTACACCGTGGCTCATCAGCGCGTGCGCGGCGTCCAGCAGGCGTTCCACCTGCGCCTCGCCATAACGCTCCTCGCAATGGGCGATGTAGCCGCGGGCAAATTCCAGGTAGTCGAGGATGCCGTCGGCATCGGTCCACTGCTTGAAGACGTAGTTGTTCTTGAAGAAGTGATTGTGACCGAATGCAGCGTGGGCGATCACCAGCGTCTGCATCGTGGCCGTGTTCTCCTCCATGATGTAGCTGATGCATGGATTGGAGTTGATCACGATTTCATACGCGAGGCCCTGCATGCCGGCGCGATACATCGCCTCGTTGCGGGCGAAGTGCTTGCCGAACGACCAGTGCTTGTAGAACAGCGGCATGCCGATCGAGGAATACGCATCGAGCATCTGCTCGGTGCCGATGATCTCGATCTGGTTGGGATACACGTCCAGCCCGAGCTCGCCGACGGCGATCTTCTCGATCGCGTCGTGTACGCGCTGGATGGTGCCGAATTCCCAGTCCGCGCCCTCGAACAGCGGGCGCTCGGCCCGGATGCCGCCGCCGAAGTCGTTCATGCTGTCTCGGCTCCCGTGGTTGCCTGCTTCTTGGCGAACAGCTCCCGGAATACCGGATAGATGTCGCGCCGGTGCCCCACCTTGCGCATCGCCATCGGCGCGCCGGTCTTGCAGATCGCCGTGTAGGTCTGCCACAGGTCCGAGTCGCGCCGGATGAAGCCGGGCGGGAAGTGCTCGGAATCGCGGCCGACCTCGAGATAGGCGTAGTACTGGCAGACCGGCAGGATGCCGTTGACCAGCAGCGAAGCGGTCTTGTCGTTGTCCGAGGCGGTGTTGTCGCCGTCCGACGCCTGCGCCGCGTAGATGTTCCACGAATCGGGGCTGTAGCGTTCGTCGATGACGCGCTGCATCTCCTCGAGCGCGGTGGACACCACCGTGCCGCCGGTCTCCGGCGAGTGGAAGAAGGTATCCTCGTCGACTTCCTGCGCCTGATGCGTGTGGCGGATGAACACCACGTCCACGTGCTTGTAGCGGCGCTTCAGGAAGATATAGAGCAGCACATAGAACCGCTTGGCGAGGTCCTTCATGTGCTCGGTCATCGAGCCGGACACGTCCATCAGGCAGAACATGACCGCCTGCGCCACCGGCTTCGGCTGCGGCTCGAACTTGCGGTAGCGCACGTCGAGCGGATCGATATAGGGGATCAGGCCGGTGCGACGCAGCTTGCGCTCCAGCTCCTCCTCGAGTTCGGCGCGCCGTGCCAGGTCTTCGCCATCCGGGCTGAGTGCGGCGATCTCGTCGCGCAGCCGCTGCAGCTCATCGGGCTTCGGCCGCTTCAGCGCGATGCGGCGCGACAGGCTGTTGCGCACCGTTCGGAGCAGCGCGAGGTTGGCAGGTGACCCGGTGATCGAGTAGCCGGCGCGGTGCCAGCTTACGCTCTCGGTGTCCACCACGCGACGCTTCGCGAGATCCGGCAGTTCCAGGTCTTCCAGGAACAGATCGACGAACTCGTCGCGCGACAGGGCAAAGCGGAAATCGTCCTGCCCATCGCCGTCCGGGCTGCCTTCCGACCCGCCGCCGCCCGCGCCGCCCTGCGGGCGCGGGATGGTGTCGCCCTCGATGTACTGCTTGTTGCCTGGCAGCAGATGGTCGCGCATGCCGCCGGAGGCGCTGCGGTGGAACGACGGTTCGTGCACGCCCTGCGCGGGGAGCGCGACCTCGCCCGCCTGGTCGGCGTCCTTGATGCTGCGGCTGGCCGAGCTTTCGTGCACCGCCTTGCGGATGAGCGACTTGGCACGGCGCATGAACCGCTGCCGGTTGGCGAGGTTCTTGCCACTGGGGTTGAGACGCCGGTCGACGATGTGCATGGAGTTGCCTGTTCCGACGGGGCCTTCTTCACCCCGCCTGCTTGACGCGCATGTACCACTCGACCAGGCGGCGGACCTGCCGCTCGGTGTAGCCACGCGCGGCCATACGCTGGACGAACTCCGCGTGCTTCTTCTCGCTTTCGCCGTCCTTCTTGGACCCGAAGCTGATCACCGGCAGAAGCTCCTCCACCTGGCTGAACATGCGTCGCTCGATGACTTCGCGGATCTTCTCGTAGCTGGTCCAGGACGGGTTCTTGCCGTTGTTGTTGGCGCGTGCCCGCAGGCTGAACTTCACCACCTCGTTCCGGAAGTCCTTGGGATTGGCGATTCCGGCAGGCTTCTCGACTTTCGTCAACTCCTGGTTCAGCAGTTCCCGGTTCATGAGCTGGCCGGTGTCCGGATCCTTGAAGTCGATGTCCTCGATCCAGGCATCGGCATAGGAGACGTAGCGGTCGAACAGGTTCTGCCCGTAGTCGTGGTACGACTCGAGATAGGCTTTCTGGATCTCGTTGCCGATGAACTCGGCGTAACGCGGCGCAAGCTCGCCCTTGATGAACTCCAGGTAGCGCTTCTCGGTCTCCGACGGGAGCTGCTCGCGGCGGATGGCCTGCTCCAGCACATACATCATGTGCACCGGATCGGCCGCCACCTCGGTCGTGTCGTGGTTGAACGTCGCCGCCAGCACCTTGAAGGCGAAGCGGGTGGACGCGCCGTCCATGCCTTCCTCGACGCCGGCCGCGTCCTTGTATTCCTGGAGCGAACGGGCGCGCGGATCGGTCTCCTTCAGGCTTTCACCATCGTAGACCCGCATCTTGGCGAACAGCGTCGAGTTCTCGTGCCGCCGCAGCCGCGTCAGCACCGAGAAGCGCGCCAGCATCTCGAGCGTCGCCGGCGCGCAGGGCGAGGCGGCGAGTTCGGAGCTGCGCACCAGCTTGTCGTAGATCTTCTGCTCTTCGTTCACCCGCAGGCAATACGGCACCTTGATCACGTAGATGCGGTCGATGAAGGCTTCGTTGTTGCGGTTGTTCTTGAAGGTCTGCCACTCCGCCTCGTTGGAGTGGGCGAGGATGATGCCGCTGAACGGAATGGCGCCGATGTTCTCGGTGCCGATGTAGTTGCTCTCCTGCGTCGCGGTCAGCAACGGGTGGAGCATCTTGATCGGCGCCTTGAACATCTCGACGAATTCGAGCAGTCCCTGGTTGGCGCGATTGAGACCGCCGGAGTAGCTGTAGGCATCCGGATCGTTCTGGGCATGCAACTCCAGCTTGCGGATATCCACCTTGCCGACCAGCGAGGAAATGTCCTGGTTGTTCTCGTCGCCAGGCTCGGTCTTGGCGACGGCGATCTGCCGCAGCCGCGAGGGCAGCATCTTGGCGACCCGGAAGCGCGAGATGTCGCCTTCGAATGCATCGAGTCGCTTGATGCACCACGGACTCATCAGCCCGGTGAGACGCCGCTGCGGGATGCCGTAGCGATCCTCCAGCATTGCTCCCATGCGTTCGGGATTGAACAGGCCGAGCGGGCTTTCGAAGACCGGGCTCAACTCGTTCCCTGCCTTCAGCACATAGATGGGATGCGTCTCCATCAATGCCTTCAGGCGTTCCGCGAGCGAGGACTTGCCGCCGCCGACGGGGCCAAGAAGATACATTATCTGTTTGCGCTCTTCGAGACCCTGCGCAGCATGACGCAGGAATCCGACGATGCGCTCGATCGTCTCTTCCATGCCGTAGAATTCGGAGAACGCCGGATAGACCCGGATCGTACGGTTCATGAAGATGCGGCCGAGTCGCGCGTCCTTCGCGGTATCGACCATCTCCGGTTCGCCGATCGCGGCGAGCAGACGCTCGGTCGCGGTCGCGTACATCATCGGATCGTCGCGGCATGCTTCCAGATACTCGGGAAGCGTCAACTCTGCTTCGCGGTTCGCCTCGAACCCTCTGGCATACGCGGCGAACAAATCATCGACCGGATACATCGGCCGCTCCGTCTGTAAGGGGGACACCTCCTGCACTAATGCAAGATGGGTGCGAACGTAGCGTATCGTACGGGTGTCGCGTGAATGTTTTTTTGCGCGCTCGTGCAGATTGCATGTGCGGTGTGTCGGGAACTGCTTCAGGCATTTTAGTCTCCTGTCGGGGCGACGGGCCGTTACGCAAACCAAGTGACCAAGCATGGTGACTTTGTGGCGACTCACAAGGACGTGGCGCCGCGCCAGCCGGGGCAATCCTGCCAGGTCCTGCGCCGCACGCCGCCGCCGCATCGCGCGCGGCCGCCGCCGACCAATCTAGGCGCTGTGGGTTTTCCATCAATATCAGTATATTGTGAGGCATCGCTGAAAGCTCACGCGGCGTTGATCCACAGCTTTGGTCGCCCGCGTGCCTCGCCGCTATGATCGCTGTCACAATCCAGGTGGTGAAATGGTTGTGACACCCCGCCACGGTCGCAACCTCCAGTCCCGGCGGCTCCAATGGGCAGGCTGTCGCCGAGTTTTCCAAACCTACTCCTGTATTTCTAACATCGCGTTAATCTGGCGTTTCGTGCCGTCACGGCGTCGCTGCCTCGCCCGACTCGGGCGATGGTTTCCCGGCGCTGATCGAGTCGCGCCCGCAAGACGCGCGAATATTGGGCTGCATGCTGGCCGGCGTGGCGTCGCCTGCCCGCGGCCTGTGCAATCGTCACGGGTCGCGCCGCTGCTCCCCGCGGGTGGCGGCCAGGACGCTCTCTTCGGTGCCGCTGTCGGGCGGACTGGGCGAAGCGCTGCCCAACAGGCGCACCGTGCGCCGCATCTGGTCGTAGTAGCGGCGGCACGCCTCGCATCGGACCAGATGCCACCACATGTCCAGGCGCCTGCGGATCGACACCGCGCGTTCCAGGTAGTCGGTGACCAGTTCGCTCATGTCGCGGCAGGTCGGCACGCCGGGCTCCTCATGCCAGCACCATCAGCACCATGATTCCCTGGGACTCGGCGCCGGAGCGTACGTTACAGAAACCCGGCACGTTTTCCATCCGCGCAAGCGCCAGGGTTCGAGGCAGCCCGTCATGCGTCAGAGCGAGTTCGACGAGCCGGAATTCCTGGCCCGGCTGCGCCGTGGCGATGAGCAGGCGTACCGCGCGTTGATCCGGCGCTTCCACGGTTCGTTGACCGGCCTCGCCGCGTCGATCATCGGCAGCCGGGCCCAGGCCGAGGAGGTGGTGCAGGACGGCTGGCTGGCGGTGTTCTCCGGGATCGGCGGCTTCGAGGGCCGCTCCAGCGTCGTCACCTGGGTGTTCAGCATCGTGCTGAACCGTGCGCGCACCCGGGCCGTGCGGGAGGGCCGCCTGGTCGGCCTGCCGGCGCTGATGGAGGGCACGCCGCCTGGCGGGCGGGCAGTGGACGCATCGGAATTCAAGCCCGATGGGCACTGGAACGAGGCGCCGCGCCTGTGGGACCAGATCGACCCGGAGCGCATCGTCGCCGGCCGGCAACTGTGGGATCACGTGATGGAGGCGATCGAACGCCTGCCCAACGGGCAGCGCGCGGTGCTCGTCCTGCGCGATATCGAGGGGTGCGAGGCCGAGGAGGCCTGCTCGCTGCTCGGCATCACCGCCGAGAACCAGCGGGTGCTGCTGCACCGTGCGCGAGGCCGCATTCGCCAGAGCATCGACGCGGTGACCCGTGCGCCGCGCCCGGCTACGGCATCGGCAGTCGCGCCGCGCCGGCGTGGCGATGCCGATGCCACGGTGGCGAATCGCGTGGCGGCCTGGGCACGCAGCACTTGCAGTTGGATGCGAATCACGCCGAAACGCTGGTTGATCCGTGCGATGGTGATAACCTAGCGCGTCAGCATCGGTCTGGAGGGGGGCATGGCACCACGCAAAACAAGATCCACGGCAGCACCAAGCAAGGCGAAGGCACCGGCCGCAGCGCCGCAACGCCGCGCGACCCGGGAATATCCGCAGACATCGGATACCGGGAACTCGAACCGGCTGCTGCGCGAGGCAGCCTGGAGCCGCATGTTCGGCCGGGTCGAATCGAAGAACCCGTTCACCCGCTAGCGCGGCACTCGGAGCGACGGTGCCGCAACAGCCGGCCGATGTGCGTTCGGCGGACCAGAGCGTTCCGCTCGATTGGGCCGCCGTGCGCGCGTACCTGGCGCGGAACGGGCTGCGGCTCGACGACGATCCGCCGCCGCGGCAGTTCGCCGGGGGATTGGCGAACCTCAACTACCTGATCCATCTGGACGGCCGGCCCGCCGTGCTGCGCCGACCGCCGCTCGGCGAGCTTCCAGCCGGCGCCTACGACATGGCGCGCGAGTTCCGCATCCTGAGCCGGCTGCCCGATGCGCTGCCTTTCGTGCCGCGCGGGCTGTTCCTGGGAGCCGATGCGAGTGTCATCGGCGTGCAGTTCCAGATCATCGAGTATCGCCCAGGCCTGGTGATCCGCGAGCACATCCCGCCGGAACTGGCCGGCCGTCCGGAGGTCGGTGCGCGACTGTCGCAGGTGCTGCTGGAGACGCTGGCGGCGATCCACGCGGTGGATGCCGAAGCGGTGGGCCTGGAGGATCTCGGGCGGCCGGCAGGGTTCCTCGCGCGCGGGGTGAGCGGCTGGCGCAGGCGCGGGCTCGCCGCACTGGAGGAGGGCAGCGAGGCGCTGCACGCCGAACTGGGCGACTGGCTGGAGCGGCACCTGGTGCCCGACGGCGCGCCGGCGCTGCTGCACAACGACTTCAAGCTGAACAACGTGATCCTCGACCCGCGCGATCTCTCGCCAGTCGCGGTGGTGGACTGGGACCAGGGCACGCGCGGCGATCCGCTGTTCGATTTCGCCACCCTGCTGAGTTACTGGGTGCACGAGGACGACCCGCCGGCGCTGCACGACATGGCGCAGATGCCGGCCGACGAAGGCGGTTTTTTCCCACGCGAGCAGGCGGTGGCGGATTACGCGGCGCTGAGCCGGCGCGATATGTCGGACTTCCTGTTCCACCGGGTGCTGGCGATGTACAAGCTGGGCGTCATCTTCCTGCAGCTCGGGCTTCGCTGGCGCAGCGGCGCCACCACCGAGCCGCGCTATGCCGGCCTCACCGCGATCGGCACCGGCATCGTCGAGTTCGCCCACGAGATCGCCCGGGGACGCGCATTCTGATGGATTTTTCCCTCACACCCGAACTGCTGGAACTGCAGCAGCGCACCCGGGGCTTCATTCGCGAGCGGATCATCCCGCGCGAAGGCGATCCGCGGCAGACCGCGCATGGCCCGACCGAGGAGTTCCGCCGCGAACTTGTGGCGCTCGGGCGCGAGGCCGGACTGCTGGCGCCACACGCCTCGGCGGAGTTCGGCGGGCTGGGACTGAACAATGTCGGCAAGGCGGTGGTGTTCGAGGAGGCCGGCTATTCGCTGCTGGGCTCCGTCGCGATGCACATCTTCGCCCCCGACGAGGCCAACATCCATCTGCTGGAACAGGTCGCGACGCCGGAGCAGAAGGAACGCTGGCTGCGTCCTCTGGCGCACGGCGACATCCGTTCCTGTTTCTGCATGACCGAGCCGGCGCCGGGTGCCGGATCCGATCCGTCGGCGCTGAAGACGACGGCGGTGCAGGACGGCAACCACTGGGTGATCAACGGGGAGAAATGGTTCATCACCGGCGCTGAGGGTGCCGGCTTCGCCATCATCATGGCGAAGGGCGAGGACGGCTCGGCGACCATGTTCCTCGCCGACATGGACCGACCCGGCATCGAGATCGTGCGGACGATGCACAGCCTGGACCAGGCATTCGCGGGCGGCCATGCGGTGCTGCGGTTCAACGATCTGCGTGTGCCCGCCTCCGACATCCTGGGCGAGCCGGGCAAGGGGTTCCGCTACGCGCAGGTGCGGCTCGCGCCGGCCCGGCTGACGCATTGCATGCGCTGGCTCGGTGCCGCGCGGCGCGCCCACGACATCGCCGCGGAGTATGCCGGCCGGCGCGAGGTGTTCGGCGCGAAGCTGGTGAACCACGAAGGCGTGGGTTTCATGCTCGCCGACAACGAGATCGACATCCGCATGAGCCGGCTGGCGATCTGGCACACCGCCTGGCTGCTTGATCAAGGCGCGCGCGGCACCACGGAATCGTCGATCGCCAAGGTGTTCTGCTCCGAGGCGATCTGGCGTGTGGTCGATCGCTGCGTGCAGGTGCTGGGCGGCCAGGGCGTCACCGGCGAGACGTTGGTGGAGCGGATCTTCCGCGAGGTGCGCGCGTTCCGCATTTACGACGGACCGTCCGAGGTGCATCGCTGGTCACTGGCGCAGCGCATCGCGCGGCAAGGCCCGAACTGGTGAAGCGGCCCGGCAGCCCCCTCTCCCGCGCAGCGGGGGAGGGCAGGGAGGGCGTGCTGCGCGGGAGAGGGGATTTCGACCTCACCGGCAGGGTCTGCATCGTCACCGGCGGGGGGCGGGGCATCGGCCGTGCCATCGCCGAAGGCCTGGCGCGGCATGGCGGGACGCTGGTGCTGGCGGGGCGCACCGAGGCGACGCTGACCGACGCCGCGTCGGCGATCGGCGAGCGGGCGGGCATCCAGGTCGCGGACGTGGCGCGCGAGGCCGATGTGCTGGCGCTGCGCGACGCGGTGGTGGCGCGGTTCGGCAGGATCGACGTGCTGGTGAACAACGCCGGCATCAACCCGATCTTCCGCGGCATCGAGCGGACCAGCCTGGAAGAGTGGCAAAGCATCATCGACATCAACCTCACCGGCACCTTCCTGTGCTGCAAGCATCTGGGCGAGGCGATGGTGGGGCAGGGCAAGGGTTCCATCATCAATATAAGTTCGGTGGCGGGACATGTCGGGCTGCTGCGCTCGGTGCCGTACTGCGCGTCCAAGGGCGGCGTGGAGATGCTGACCCGCGCGCTGGCGCTCGACTGGGCGAAGCGCGGTGTGCGGGTGAACACGCTGGCGCCGGGCTGGGTGGACACCGACCTGACGCACGGGCTGCTGGAGCATGACGTGCACGGCAGGCGGCTGCTCGATCACACGCCGATGGGCCGCTTCGCCACCGCCGGCGACATGGTCGGTGCGGCGGTGTTCCTGGCGTCGGATGCATCGGCCTACATGACGGGCCAGAGCCTGCTGATCGACGGTGGCTGGACGGCGGACTAGCTGCCGATGCAACTGAAGGCCATCGGCGTGACTTGTCATTGCGAGGAGCGTAGCGACGAAGCAATCTCGTTCCAGTGGGGATCCGAAGCCTGAATAGCTGGGCGGCAGGCCGTGGCCCTATCCTTTGAGCCCGTCACCATGGAGATTGCTTCGTCGCTACGCTCCTCGCAATGACAGTGAGAGATGAAGGTTTCCGCTTCACACCAGGCCTATAACATCCCGGCGGCGATGTTCACCGTCAGCGCCACGATGATCGTGTTGTAGAGAAAGCTGAGCAGCCCGTGGGCTGCTGCCAGACGGCGGAACTTGCGTGCGGTGATCTGCACGTCGGACACCTGGAACGTCATCCCCAGAACCAGCGCGAAGTAGAGAAAATCCAGATAATCCGGCCGCTTCTCGCCGGGGAACTCCAGGCCGCCGACGATGCCGACGCCGCCCGAATCGATCTCGTAGTACTCATGCGCGTAGCGGAACGCGAAGGTGGTGTGCGTCATCAGCCACGACACGAGCAGCGTCACCGCCACCAGAATGACATGCAGGTTGCGCTGTGCCGCCGGCAGCTCCTTGGTGCCGGAAAACTCTTCGATGACCGCAACGAAGCTGAACGTCACCGCCGCCACTGTCAGCCAGAACACCGTCCATTCGCCTTCCTCCTGTGCCTCGGCATCGGCCGCCATGTGGTTCAGCCGTTCGGTGGTGAACAGGAAGGCGGCCCCGGCCAGGAAGACGATCACGCCAATATCCCAGGCGAGGATGGCGCGCGTCGTGCCGCTGATGTCGCCAGGCAGCAGCGGCGCGGCGAGGAGCCCGCACAGCATGCCGATGAACAGCCGTGGCCGGCCGCGCACCACCCGCCACGACCACAGCAACATGCCATGTTCGCGTACCGCCACGTTCAGCCGAGTGCTGCGAGCAGCCCCGCCATCAGCCTGCCGCGATAGGCCAGGCTCTCCACCACGATGTGCTCGTCGAGCGTGTGCGCCCCGGCGCCCTGTACACCGAGCCCATCGAGTGTCGCGATGCCCATCGCACCGGTGAAATTGCCGTCCGAGCCGCCGCCGGAACTCTGCGAGCTGATGTCGTAGCCAAGGCCCTGCGCGATGCCGCGCGCCGTGTCGTACAGCGCCATCACCTTGCCGTCCGGCTCCCACACCGGTCGCGTCACGCCGCGGGTCACCTTGAACTGCACGTCGTTGGACGAGGCCGACAGCGCCAGCATCCGCGCCACGCCTCGATCGAGGTCCTCTTGCCGCTTGGCCATCGACAGCGTCTCGCCGGTGCAGGTGGTGGTGACGCAGTTCACCCACTGTCCGCCATGGATGACGCCGACCGAGAAGGTGCAGTCATCGGTTGTCATGTCCTCGATCTCGATCAGCTTGCGGGCCATCTCGCGGATCGCCGAGCGGCCGTCGGCAAGCCGGGAACCGGCATGACTGGGGCGGCCGGTCGCCTCCAGGTTGAACCGCGCAATGGCGTAGCGGCCGGTCACGACGCCGCCGTCGGCACGCGCCGGCTCCGGCACCAGCACGTAGCGATGCCGCGACGCCTCCGCCTCGATCAGGTCGCGCGTCGATGGGCTGCCGACCTCTTCGTCGCTGGTCAGCAGATATGTGATCGGCAGCTTGGTCGGCACATGGGCGCGCGCGAGTTGGCGGATGGCCTCCAGCGCCATGTAGTTGCCGCCCTTCATGTCCTGGATGCCTGGCCCCCAGGCGCGCGCGCCGTCACGCCGGAACGGCAGTTTCGCCAAGGTGCCGATGGGATGCACGGTATCGAGATGTCCCATCACCAGGATGCCCGGCACGTTCGGCATGGCATGCGGGAAGCTGGCACGCACGCAGTCGCCGAAGCCCATGCGGCCGGACACGCGCTCGACCCGCGCGCCGGCGATCACCAGCTCGCGCGAGGCGATGTCCATCATGCGGTTCACCGACGCCGCGTCATAGGTCGGACTTTCGCATTCGATCCAGGTACGCAGGCCCTCCAGCATCGCATCGGCGTCGAACGGCAGCTCGGCAGGATTCACGCGACAGTCCCCCTCGGTCAGAAAGCGAAGATCTTGCCCACGGCGAGCGGTGCCACGACGTCCTCGCCACAGGTCTGCGCCAGCGCGTTCAGCGCGCGCCAGCCGGTGCAGTGGCCGGGAGCGATCACGTTCAGCCCGAAGCCCGCGATATCGCGCACGGTTTCCGGGATGCATCGCTCGGTTTCGCCGGACAGATGAAAGCCGCCCATCACGGCGTACAGCCGCTGGTCGGGGAAGCGCTCACGTGCGTGCAGCAGGACGTTCACCACGCCGGCGTGCGAGCACGCGGTGAACACGACGATGCCCTTGTGCTTTACCGCGACTGCGAGGAAGCGCTCGTCCATGATCAGCGGATCGGGTTCCCAGTCGCCGCTCGCGTTGCGGCGGACCTGGTTGCGCAGCCCCGTCTCGTATGTCGTCACGCGCGGTATCTCGCCGCTCAGATAGAATGTCCCGTCGAGCAGGAGTTGCGGCTTGTCGGTGACATTCGGTGCGGCACCCGCGTGCGTCAGTTCGTCCGGTGTCGGCAGCAGTGCCGAGGGCAGGACGCCGCCATCCGGCTGGCGCTGGCCGCGCTCGGCGAACATGCCGGGATGCAGATAGACCGGGGTGCTTTGCTGCGGCGCCGCGGCGCGGATCAGTTCGAACGCCTTGAGCAGGCCGCCGCCATGATCCCAGTGGCCGTGCGACAGCACCACCGCCTCGATGGCGCCGAAGTCGATGCCGAGACGCGTGCCGTTGTGCTCCACCGCGTAATCGACCGGGCCGGCGTCGAACAACACCACACGCTCATGGCCGCCCGCAGTGGCGCGGAGCACCAGGGACAGGCCGTGGTTGGCGCAGCACAGGCTGGCGCCGGCGACGCGACGCATGCCCTGGCGCACCAGCGCCGGCCATTCGCGCGTAACGAATGGCGGTGTGCTGGACAGCGAATCCGTCACGTTGTCCACCAGGACCTGGACTTCGAGCCGATCGACCTCGGTCAGCAACGGCATGGTCTCCTCGCCCACCACCGCGCAAGGTGCCATGCGGGCGCTGCCGACGCCACGCTACGGCAGGCGTGCGAGGCGTTCGCCGAGCAGCGAAAAGAAGCCGTCCGGGTCGAGCGTCTCCAGCACGGTGGCGTTGAACGGCGCGCCGGTGCGTCGCCAGCGATCGATCACCGTGCGCCCGCGGCTCGGCCCTGGCCCAAGATCCATCGTCACGGTGCAGTCGCGCGTGGTGAACAACTCGGGCCGGATCAGCCACGCGATGGCGCAGGGATCGTGCAGCGCCGATCCGGCGCCGGCGAAGCGCGGACCGAGCGGCACCGTCGCCTGGATATCGCACAGCGCGCGCATGCAGCGTCCCGTGCCGGCGGCGCGAAAGCGCGCCAGGTGCGCCGGCGTGCACAGCGCCTGCGCGGTCAGTTCCAGTGTCGCCAGCACGACCGGACGGCCGCAGGCGAACAGCACGGCAAGCGCCTCGGGGTCGTTGAACGCGTTGAACTCGGCGGCTGGCGTGGCATTGCCTTCGGCCCACGCGCCGGTCATCAGCACGATCCGCTCGACCTTTTCGGCCAGCGCCGGCTCGGTGATCAGCGCCAGCGCCAGGTTGGTCGCCGGCGCGATGCCGACCAGCGTTACGTTCCGTCGCGCCTCGCGCAATACGCGCCGGATGACATCCGCGGCGACGCCGTCAGCCGGTTCGCCGCCTGCCGGGAGTGCCACGCCGCCGAGGCCATCGACGCCGTGTACGCGCGTCTCGTTGACGAACGCACCGAGCAGCGGCCGATCGGCGCCCGCGTAGACCGGGACGTCGGCGCCGGCCAGCGCGACCAGCGCCAGCACATTGGGCAACGTGCACTCCAGTCCGACATTGCCGCCGGCGACGGTGATCGCCAGCACCTCGATCTCCGGCGAGGCGAGCGCGAGCAGAACAGCGAACGCGTCGTCGGTGCCGGGATCGCAGTCGAGGATGATCGGGATCGCCACCGCAGTGTCCTTGCCTGTCGTCACGAGAGGATGCCACCCTCCGCCGAGAGGTGGAACCGCGCATGTCCATGCCGCAGTCTGTCACC
>JANWJK010000294.1 GCA_025452005.1 Acetobacteraceae bacterium
AACCGGACGAGGCACCACCTTGCGGCCGGCGAGCGCGCCAGCGAGTCCGCCGGTGCCGCACCACAACACACGACCGGGGAGGCGGCGCCCCTCGGCCACGACGGCGTCCAGGTCGGCATCGGTCTCCGCATCGCGCACAACTGCCGCAACGCCATGCTCGCGCCACGCGGCCGGCAGATCGACGCCGGTATCGCGCCACCCATCGCCGCTGCGGACAAGCTGCCTGCCCTTGCGGGTAATGCGGCCCTGGAAGGGGAAGGCAGGGGCCAAGACACAATGATCGAACCGCCGCATGCATGCTGCGAGTTCCAGCGCGACATGGCCGCGCAACAGGCTGTCGATCTTTTTGAATGCTGGTTCGCCGCCGTCCAGCAGCGGCACGAAACGTTCGATCCGCTGGCGCGCTGCTTCCGCCGGCAGATCGCGCGTGCCGCTGTCGATCGCTACGGATCCTTCCGGTGCGACGCGCTGCCACGTGACGGCAACCGGACCGGTGACCGGCACGAACCTGGCCGCACTGTCCAGAGCACCGGTCAGGTCATCGGCGAGCAGGCGCAGACATCGCATGCCCCTAGGATACTCGCCTCCGCGCGCCTTATCACGTGGGCGTTGTCCTGTCATTGCGAGGAGCGAAGCGACGCGGCAATCTCCATAGTAGTGGCGCAACTGGCCCGAGATTGCTTCGCTTCGCTCGCAATGACACCGAGAACCGGGTGGAACAATCTATCCCCGCCGCGGCGGCTTGTCGCGCTCCGGCTCGCGAGGCTTCGGGTCGTGCGTCGGCGTGGCTTGCGGTCCGACGATCCCGCCGATGGCAGGCGGATCACTGGCGGGAAAGCTGTCCTCGACCGCCTGGTCCTGCTTGGCGTCCTCCTTGCGCGTCGGCATCACTGCACCTCCAGTTCCATTCCACCGGCTGCGCGCAGAATCGCCAACGCCTCGGCGCGCTTCTCGACATTCGGCGCGCGCACCGACAGGATGAGCTCGCCGCGCGCCGCCTTGCAGTCACGGTCGATCTGCTCGTCCTCATTGGCCATGCTGCTGAGCGCGTAGGCAACGCCGCCGGCGAGGCCGCCACCGACCACCGCTGCCGCAACCGCCGGCGCTGCTGCGCCGCCGGTGGCGATCACCACGCCGGCGGCAGCCATACCCACGGCAGCGGCGGCGCCACCGGTGTGGAGCGTACGCGTCTGCCGTGCGTCCGCCTCGGTGTCCACCGGCTTGGCACCCGCATCCGGCGTGTCGCGCTCCGCCGGCGGCATCGCCTCCGGAAGGCTTAGATCAGCACGGTCGAAGCCGGACAATTCCAGCCGATCGACAGCGTTCTGCATCTGCGCGGGGTCGGCGAACCTGGCGCGCACCTCGTGCAGCGCGCCGATCGTGGGACCCGGCTTCTGCATGGCTTCCGACATGACCTACCTCCGCGGGGCGGTGGCCACCCGGCCCGAGAGACCGGGTGGCCCGCCGCGATCAGTGTTGGCCGCCCTTGCGGCCGGCCTCGGACGTGCGCTCGCGATCCTGGGCGAAGTTGCCCGGATTCCGCTCGGCACCACCGCCGCCATGGCTGTTCTCACCGCCCTTGCGTCCGGCTTCTGCCGCACGCTCGCGGTCATTCGCGAAATTCCCGGAACTGTGCTGCCCGCCAAGCTGGCCGGCACGCGAAGCCTTCTCACGATCTTCCGCGAAATTGCCCGGATTGCCGGTGTGTCGCTGTTCCGCCATTTGCAGTTTCTCCTTGTCGAATAGTGCGACGGGCGAGCCCGTCACCTGTTCAACGGAACCGGCGGCACAGGGTTGTCTTCACGATTGCAGTGAGGTCGAAGGCCCGTGAGCCTCACGCAGGTCGGGCGTCACCGGCCAGCGCCGGGCGCCGGGTCCGTTGCCGCCGCAGCACAAGGCCGCCGACCACGCAGAGATTGGCCACATTGAACGCCAGGCCGACCAGGAAAGCTGCGCCGTAGAAACCGAACCGGTCGTACAGCAGGCCGGCGAGCCAACCACCCGCGGCCATCCCCGAGCCACTGAACAGCAGCAGCGTCGGTACGCGCCACGCCGCTTCGGCCGCGGGAAACAGTTCCCGTATCGCGAGCACGTAAGCGGGAACCATGCCGCTGAAGCCCAGGCCGAAGAACGTTGCGACCACGAACAGCCCGATTTCGCTGCGCGTGAACAGGAAGCCGATCATCGCGACGATCTGGCAGATCGAACCTGCCAGCACGGTGCGCAGCCCGCCGATCCTGTCGGACACCCACCCCCAGAACTGCCGGCTGACAAATGCACAGCCGAGCAGCACCGACAGCATGGCCGCGCCGTGCGACGGTGCGAAGCCGAGGTCGGTGCAGAACGCGACGAGGTGGCCCTGCGGCATCGCCATCGGCACGCAGCACATGAACCCCGCGGCCGCGAGCAGGGCCATGACCAGGTTCGCCGGAAGACCGAGCACGCTGCCGCGACGCTCACCGCTGGCCAATGCAGGCCGCGACGCTTCGGGTGGCGCGCGCAGGATCAGCAGCGCAAGCGGCACCACGGACAGCGCCACAACGAGAGCGAACACCAGCATCGTCTGGCGCCAGCCGAACATCGCGATGCCGCGCTCGAAGACCGGCGGCCAGATGGCACCGGCGACATACTGCCCGCTGGTGATCAAGGCCAATGCGCTGCCGCGGTGGCGATCGAACCAGCGGCTGACATAGACGTAGCAGGGTGCGTTGATGCCGGCGTTGCCGAGCAGGCCCATGAACACGCCGTGGCCGACCCAGAGCCGCCATGCGCTGTCGCCGGTCGAGACCACGAGGCCGACACCGATCATCAGCGCGCCGAATGCCACGGTCCACTTCACGCCGATACGGTCGGCGATGCGTCCCATGGCAACACCGCCGAATGCCGAGCCGAGCCAGGCGAGCGAATAGGCCAGCGCCGGGACCGACCGCGCGCTGCCCAGTTCCGCGGCGATCTGCTTCAGCGCGACCACCGATACGAATGGCGCTCCATAGGCGATCGACATGACGACAAGTGCGGTGAAGGCGACGACCCAGGAGGTGCGTGTCTCGATGCTGGTCATCGGGCCGTGCTAGCATCGGCATCAGCCACCGGAAAGCCGGGACGCGGATGGGTGCCACGACATCGACCGGCGCTGGACGAGATCGCGACATGATGCGGCGGCGCCCGCTGCCGCGCAGCCTCTACGCCGAGACGGCGCGACCTGCTGTCGCCACACCGCCGCTCGATGGCGGCCGGCGCGTCGATGTCTGCGTGATCGGCGGGGGATTCACCGGCCTGTCGGCGGCGCTGCATCTCGCGCAGCAGGGTGTTGAGGTCGCGGTGCTGGAGGCGCACGAACCGGGCTGGGGCGCATCGGGGCGCAACGGCGGGCAGGTCAATCCGGGCCTGAAGCACGATCCCGACCAGGTGGAGGCGGATTTCGGCGCCGATCTTGGCAGGCGCATGGTGGCGCTGTCGGGCGATGCGCCGAACGTGGTGTTCCGGCTGATCGAGCGGCATCAGATCGAATGCGACGCGTTGCAGTCCGGGACGCTGCGCGCCGCGTTCGCCGCGCGCGATGCGGCTTCGGTTCGCGCTTCGGCCGAACAGTGGATGCGGCGCGATGCGCCGGTCGCGTTGCTGGAGAGCGACGCGGCACGCGCGGCCACCGGCACCGACCGCTATGCCTGCGCGATGCTGGATCGGCGCGGCGGACAGGTGAACCCGCTCGGTTATGCGCGTGGCCTCGCGCAGGCGGCTATGCAGGCCGGCGCGGCGGTGCATGGCGCGACACCGGCGCTGGACGTGCGGCGCAACGGCCTGTGGCATGTGCGCACCCCGACCGGCACGGTGCTTGCCGACAAGCTGGTGCTGGCGACCAACGGCTACACCGGCGACGTATGGCCGGGACTGCGCCGCAGCGTGGTGCCGGTGTTCAGCGCGATCGTGGCGAGCGAACCACTGCCGCGCGTGCCGATGCAGTCGGTGCTTTATGAGCTGGGCCGCGTCACGGTCTACTACCGGTTCGATCGCGCCAACCGTCTGCTGATGGGTGGGCGCAGCGTTCAGCGGGACATCGCCGATCCAGCCGAGCTGCGCTACCTGATCTCCTACGCCGAACGTCTATGGCCGGAGGTGCGCGGTGCGCGCTGGACGCATGGGTGGAGCGGGCAGCTTGCGATCACCCCGGATCACTATCCCCATGTGCACGAGCCGCATGAATCGGTGCTGGTTTGTCTCGGCTACAACGGGCGCGGCGTGGCGATGAGCACGGCGATGGGGCCGCAACTGGCACGCCGCGTGATCGGCGGCAGCAGTGCCGCGATCGACATGCCGATCACCACGATGAAACAGATCCCGTTCCACGCGCTATGGCGGTCGGCGGTGAAGGCGCGCGTCGTGTACGGGCAGGTAAGGGACTGGCTCGGACTCTGAATCCGCTGATCAGAACAACGAGTATCCGCCATCGATAACGAACGTGTCGCCCGTATGATACCGCGCCGCCGAGCTCATCAGATACACCGCGATGCCGCCGAAATCGTCGCCCTTCCCCCACCGCCGCATCGGAATCCGCGGCATGACCTTGCTGTGGAACGTCTCGTTCGTGGTGAGCCGGTGCGTCATATCCGTTTCGATCCATCCGGGCAGGATCGCATGTGCGCGCACATTGTGCCGCGCGAACTCCACCGCCAGCGACCGCACCATGGAGATCAGGCCGCCCTTGGTCGCCGCATAGTGCTCGCTGCGCGGCGAACCCTCGACCGCCGCCAACGACGCGGTGCCGACCAGCACGCCACCTCCACCTCGCTCCACCATGTGCCGCGCCGCGGCACGGAACGTATAGAACGCGCCGTCGAGATTGACGCGCAGCACGCGATGCCACAGCTCGCTGCTCATCTCGAGAAATGACTTCGCGCCACCGCCGCCGATGCCGGCATTGGCGAAGCAGCCATCCATCCGTCCCAACGCCTCCAGCGTCCGCGCGAATGCCGCGTCCACCGCCGCTTCGTCGCCGACGTCGCATTGCAGCGCCACAACCTTGCGGCCGGTCTTCGCCAGCTCCGCTTTCGCCTCGGCATTCTTCGCCGCGTTGGTGCCCCAGATCGCGACATCCGCCCCGGCCTCGGCCACCGCCTGCGCGATACCGAAACCGATGCCGCGGTTGCCGCCGGTCACCAGGGCGACCTTGCCGGTCAGATCGAATGGTCGATATGCCATCTACGCACTTGCCTCGAACAGCTCGACTTCCCATCCCGCGGCGGTCAGCGGGAACTTCTTGATCGCATCGCGCACCGCGAACTGGTAGATCGGCTGGAACAGCACGATCAGGTTCGCCTGATCGATCATCGCCTTCTCGTACTCGAGATACAACGCCGACCGCTTCTGCGCATCGGTCTCTGCCGCCGCCTGCGACACCAGCCTCACGAGATCGTCCGGCGGCGTCCAGTGTACCCGCTTGGCAACGCGCTGCACCGTCGCCGACGCCCAGCCGTCCGTCTCGACACCGGATGGGTTCCAGAACGTCAGCACCGCGGTCGACTTGCCGGTGGTGTACTGGGTGCGCAGGTTCACCTGGTCCATCGGATCGAGGTTCACCTTGATGCCGACCCGCGCCAGATCGGATTGCAGCTTCTGCGCCAGCACCGCGTAGGACAGCCCGGACACCGCGGCGTCCCCGTAACTCAGCTTGAATTCGAACCCGTCCGGAAAACCGGCCTTCTGCAGCAACTGTTTCGCGCGGTCGAGGTCCTGGTGATAGCCGAACTGCTTCGTCGTCTCGCGCGTCGAGCCGTACAGCCCGATCGGGATGAAGCTCGCGCAGCGGATCGCCTGCCCGCCCAGCATGCTGTTGATGATCCCGTCGTAGTCGATCGCGTTCCAGACCGCCTGGCGTGCCTCCTTCACCGCCAGCGCCTTGTTGAAGTCCGGCTCGCAGGTCAGCGCCATGTAGACGAAGTCGAGGCTCTCCAGACCCTCCACCCGTACATTGGCATCGCCTTTCAGCGTTGCCACCTGCTCGGGGATCAGGTTGAAGGCCGCATCGATGTCGCCGCGCTTGATCGCCAGCAACTGCGTCGCGCTGTCGCCCATGTGGCGCAGCACCACGTGCTCGAAATGCGCCGGCCCGCGCCAGTAGTGCGGATTGCGCGTCAGCAGGATCTGTGCGTTCCGCGTCCACCCCGCCAGCGTGAACGGCCCGGCGCCGGCGGAGTTCTGGTTCAGCCACTGGGTGGCCTTGTCCTCGGTATTGGCATTCGCCGCCGCAGTGCCGCCATGCGCCTCGACCACCTTGCGTTCCATCACGCCGAAATTCGGACCGCACAGCACGGTCAGCAGCGGCGCCGCCGGATCCTTCATGATCACGTCGATCGTCTTGTCATCGACGATCGTCACGTGATCGACCAGTGCCACATATTGCGACGGCTGGTCCTTGACGTTGATCACACGCTCGAAGCTCCACTTCACGTCGTCGACGGTGACCGGGTTGCCGCTGTTGAACTTCGTCCCCGGTCGCATGGTGAAGCGCCAGCCCTTGCCGTCCGGTGTGCGTGCCCACGCGCTGGCGAGCGTCGGCTTCACGTTGAGATAGTCGCCCGGCGTCATGGTGATCAGCGATTCGTACGCGGCCGTGAGGGTGAGCGGCGGCGTGTACTGCGCCTCGCGTGCCGGATCGAATGTGATCGAGTCGCTGATGTCGAGACCCAGCACCAGCGTGTTCTTCGCCGCCGCCGCGTGAACGCGCGCCGGGAGACCCGCCGCCAATGCCGCGCCGCCAACGCCGAGCAGGCGCATCACATCCCGCCGGCCGATCCATCCGATATCGCGCAAATTGTCCTCCCGCATTTGTTCTGCAATGGCAGGCCATCGTAGCGGTCTCCTTGGCTGGTGCAATCCGATCAGCAATAGTCGCCGCATGCTGCGCTACCTCGCCTCTCGTCTGTGCATCGCCGTGCTGATGGTCCTGTTGGCCACACTGGTGATCTTTTTGATCGCCAACATGGTGCCGGGTGATCCGGTGCTGACCCAGTTGGGCGACATCGCCGCGAACAATCCGGACATGGTCGCCGCGTTCCGCCACAGATGGGGCCTCGATCTGCCGCTATGGGATCGCTACTGGATCTTCCTCACCGGCCTGTTCCATGGCGATCTCGGAATCTCGATCGGCTCGCAGCGGCCGGTGCTGGAGGACATCGCGCAATACGCGCCGGCCACGGTGGAACTCTCCACCATCGCCTTCCTGCTCGCATTGATCGTCGGCCTGCCGCTCGGCGTGGTCGCGGCAATGAAGCGCGATACCTGGATCGACCACCTGGCGCGCAGCATTTCGCTGGTCGGCGTATCCGCACCGACATTCTGGCTCGCATTCGTCATGCTCGCGGTGTTCTACGGCGCGCTGGAATGGGCGCCCGGCCCCGGCCAGATCAGCGCCAGCACGTTCCCGCCGCCGACGATCACCGGCATCATGCTGATCGATGCGCCGCTCGCCGGCGACTGGGACACGTTCTGGGATGCCGCGGCGCATCTGGTGCTGCCGTCGATCGTGCTGGCTGCCAGCACTCTCGGCCTGATCACCCGGACCACGCGCGCCGCGATGCTGGAGGCGCTGTCGCAGGACTATATCCGCGTCGCGCGTGCCAAGGGTCTGGTGCGCCGATCGATCATGCTCGGGCACGCGTTGCCCAACGCGCTGCTGCCGGTGGTGACGTTGGGCGGCCTGGCCTATGCGCAGCTTCTCACCGGCACTGTGCTGACCGAATCGATCTTTTCCTGGCCAGGCCTCGGACGCTACACGTTCCAGAGCGCCGTGCGGCTCGACTTTCCCGCCATCATGGGAATTACGCTGGTCGTTGCCGCGATCTACGTGCTGGTGAACCTGCTGGTCGATCTGTCCTATGCCGCGCTCGACCCGCGGGTGTCGCGGCGATGAGCGGCGTCGAAACCGCGTTGCTCGCCGCCACGGTGGAATCCGGCACGGGTGCGCGCCGACGGCGCTGGCTGCGCCGCTACGGCCTTGCCGCACTCGGCGGCGTGGTGATCGCGATTTGGGCGATCGCCGCCATCCTGGCACCGTGGATCGCACCCTATCCGCCCGACGTGGTGAACGTCGCCGGCCGTCTGTTGCCGCCGAGTGACCTGCACTGGCTGGGCACCGACGTGCTCGGGCGCGACGTGTTCACCCGCGTGCTGTACGGCGCGCGCACTTCGCTCGCGGTCGGCTTCATCGTCGTGCTGCTGGGCGCACTGTTCGGCACGCTGCTCGGCGCGATCGCCGCGTATATACGCGGCTGGGCCGAAGAGGCGCTGATGCGCGCCACCGACCTGGTGTTCTGCTTTCCCCCGATCATCCTGGCGATGGCGATCGCCGCGGCCCTCGGCATCGGCACACGCAACACGGTGATCGCCATGCTGGTGGTGTGGTGGCCGAAATTCGCCCGCCTCGCGCGCAGCCTGGTGATCGGCCAGCGCTCCGCCGAATACGTCGCCGCGGCGCAGGCGATCGGCTTCGGCCCTTCGCACATCCTGTTCCGCCAGATCATACCCAATGCGGTCGGCCCGCTGGTCGTGCTGGTCACACTGGATCTCGGCAACGCCATCCTGGTGTTCGCCGGACTATCGTTCCTCGGTCTCGGCGTCGTGCCGCCGACCGCGGAATGGGGATCGATGGTCTCGGAAGGGCGCGAGCTGGTGAACCAGTGGTGGGTCGCGACATTCCCCGGCCTCGCCATCCTCTCCGTGGTGATCGGCTTCAACTTCGTGGGCGACGGAATCCGCGACTGGCTCGATCCGCATGCACGACGCCGCTGAGCCGATCCTTCGCGTCGAGAACCTGCACACCTGGTTCTTCACCGACGGAGGCGTGGTGCGCGCCGTCGACGGGGTCAGCTTCACCCTGCATCCCGGCGAGACGCTGGGCATCGTCGGTGAATCCGGCTCCGGCAAGAGCGTCACCGCGAAGTCGATCATCCGCCTGCTCGATGAGCCCGCGCGCATCGTGGAAGGCACGATCAGCTTTCGTGGCCGCGACATGGTGCACCTGAGCGACGAGGCGCTGCGCGAGATCCGCGGCGCCGAGATCGCCATGGTGTTCCAGGACCCGATGACGTCGCTCAATCCGGTGCTGCGCATCGGGCGGCAACTGGTCGAGACCATGACAGCGCATCGCCGGTTCGGCGCGAAGGCAGCGCGCGAGCGCGGCGTGACGCTGCTGCGGCGCATGGGCATGGCGACGCCCGAGCGCGCGATGAACGGCTGGCCGCACCGGTTCTCCGGCGGCATGCGCCAGCGCGTGATGCTGGCGATGGGATTTGCCAACGAGCCGACGCTGCTGATCGCCGACGAACCAACCACCGCACTGGACGTAACGATCCAGGCACAGATCCTCGACCTGCTGCGCGAACTGAACGCCGACCTAGGAACCGCGGTGATCCTGATCAGCCACGATCTCGGGGTGATCGCCGATGTCTGCTCGCGCGTGCTGGTGATGTACGCCGGCGAGGTGGTGGAGGAAGGCGCTCCCGAGGACCTGCTGAGCGATCCGCGCCATCCCTACACCTGGGCGCTGTTGCACGCCGCTCCGCGGCTCGATCAGGCGAACGACGGCGACCGGCGCCTGACCACCATCGAGGGCCAGCCGCCCGATGCGCGTGACTGGCCTGCCGGCTGCCGCTTCCGTGCGCGCTGTCCGTTCGCCGTGGCGAAGTGCGTCGAGCATCCCGACCTGCTGCCGATCGGCGAGGATCGTGCCGCGCGCTGCTGGGTCACGCAGGACGGCGCGACACTGCGGCCGCCGACCCACGCCCGCGCCGTCGGCGAAGCACGCACGGCCACCGGTGTGCAGCCTTTGCTGGAGGTGCGCGCGCTGGCCAAGCATTTCGAGTTGCCGCGCGACAGCTTCCTCGAGCCACACCGCATCCTGCGCGCGGTCGATGGCGTCGATTTCGATGTGTTCCCGGGCGAGACCGTCGGCCTGGTCGGCGAATCCGGCTGCGGCAAGTCAACGCTGGCGCGCGTGGTGATGCGCCTGACCGAACCGACCGAAGGGCGCATCGTGTTCGACGGCCAGGACATCACGCATATGAGCCAGGCGGCGATCCGTCCGCTGCGCCGGCGCATGCAGATGATCTTCCAGGACCCTTACGGATCGCTCAATCCGCGCATGATGGTGGGCGAGATCCTCAGCGGCCCGCTGCGCCTGCATGGGCTGGTGCCAGCCGGTGGCGCGCGCGAACGGGTGCGGGAGTTGCTCGACCTGGTCGGGCTGCCGCCGGCCGCGGCCGCGCGCTTCCCGCATGAATTCTCCGGCGGGCAGCGCCAGCGCATCTCGATCGCACGTGCGTTGGCTGTGGAGCCCGGGTTCATCATCGGCGACGAACCGATCTCGGCGCTCGACGTCAACATCCAGGCGCAGATCATAAATTTGATGATCGGACTGCAGGAGCGGCTGGGGCTGACCTATCTGTTCATCGCGCACGATCTGGCGGTGGTGCGGCATATCTCCGACCGGATCGTGGTGCTGTATCTCGGCCGCGTGGTGGAGACCGCGCCGTCGCAGGAGTTGTTCGCGCGGCCGCTGCATCCGTACACCAACTCGCTGATCTCGGCGGTGCCGGTGCCGGATCCGCACCTGGCACGTCGCCGACGGCGTATCGCATTGCAGGGCGAGGTGCCGAACGCGGTCGACCCGCCCTCGGGCTGCCGATTCCGCACCCGCTGTCCCGCCGCGGCCACGCGGTGCGCCGAGGAAACGCCGTCGCTGACCCAGGCGGCGCCAGGGCACTTCGTGGCCTGCCACTTTCCGGGCTCGGTCACGGTGGTTTAGCTACCTCTGCAGGGGCATTGCCAAGTTAACCGCTGCGAAGACGTGTGCGGGCAATCGGAGGGCGATAGCGAGCCATCACGCAGCTCGATGGACGCAGGTTTCCTCGCGCCAAGTTCGGAAGGCTTTCGCGCGGACGCGGCGATAACCGGCTGCCGTCATGAGATGGCGCCGCGGCCGGAAATGACCGTAGATCATCGCGTGTGCCGACAGGATTTGCGGTCACATTGGTCCAGACGAGCCGTCGCCGCTCCGGACGCAGGATGACCAACCCGTACGGAAGCTTGAACCCGATGGTCGGAACGGTCATCGCGGCTCATCGGGGAAGCTGGGAAAAGCCGTGCTGTGCACGTTCTGGATCAGTGGACCATCGGGTGTCCAGCGTCAGGGGATGCGCAGCGCTGTCGCGGGGCTGCACGTGCGGCACGCAGCCGAGCAGGGGCAGCGCGATCAGCGCCAGCAAGAATGCCGCCTGAAACAAGCCTGAATCTCCTGTCATTCGAGCCACGGCGGTGCCGGTGTCATACAGTTCGTTCATCGTGCTCCTCCACGTGGTCGGCGGGATCTTGCCGGCACAGCGCCCAGCGCCTGGGTCAGCAGCGGCGATCGTGGCGATGCGAACGGATTGACCAGCGTCACGCCGCCGAGCGTTCGGCCATCGTCACCGTCCTCGCTCAGCAACAGGCGGCAGCCGGCGCGCCTGGCGGTCGCCCACATCATCGCGTCCCAAAATGACCAGCCGTGCCCGGCGACCGCGTCCATGGCATCGATCAGGCAGCTCTCGTCGGCTGCCACCACAGGAATCGCGGAGCGCCATTCATCCACCCGGGCGATTGCCTCTCCAGCGGGCACTTTGAATTTGCCCGTCAAGGCGCGGAACAGCTCGCCGAGTGCCTGTAGCGTGACCACGCAGTCCCGC
Source organism: Acetobacteraceae bacterium (assembly GCA_025452005.1). Taxonomy (GTDB): domain Bacteria; phylum Pseudomonadota; class Alphaproteobacteria; order Acetobacterales; family Acetobacteraceae; genus JAMXLO01. The sequence continues at coordinate 11,718 of JANWJK010000294.1, forward strand.
CCGGAGGCGCGCCGCATCACATCGATCGCCATGAGATGTCTCGGTCCGCTCTGCCGGACCGCGGCATAGACCAGGACGTTGGTGTCTACCGAGAAGCGCATGCTCAATCGCGCTCGTAGAGCTCGTCTCGATTGAACTTCCATGCGCCGGCTTCCTCGGCCGATATGCCGATCGTGAC
>JANWJK010000295.1 GCA_025452005.1 Acetobacteraceae bacterium
CCGCCGCCCCCTCCCCCCAACCCCCTCCCGCAAGGGGAGGGGGAGTATGTTCGTGCTGTCCCAAGCCTGACCATGACAGTCGACGCGTTTGCCGCCGACATCGCGGCTCGGACCGACACCTACTTCAACCGCACACGCCGCATCGTCGGGCGGTTCGGCGACAAGCGCGTGACCTATGCAGTGTTCATGCGCCGCCCGGTGGTGGCTGCGCCCCGGCTGATGGTCGAATGGCTGGAGACCGCGGCCGCCTCGCGCGGCTCGCGCTTCGACATCGAGCTGACCTACCCTGAAGGCGCCTGGGTCGGCGCGGGCGAGCCGCTTGCCTACATCGCCGGCAGCCTCGTGCACCTGTCCGACCTCGAGAACATCCTGTTGCAGAAGATCGGTCCTGCGTCGGTCGCCGCCCACAATGCCTATCAGATGTGTCTCGCGCTGCCGCACGTGGCGTTCCTGGCGATGGAGGCGCGCCACTGCGCCGGCGCCGAGATGCAGGACATGATGTCCTATGCCGCCTCGGTCGGCAGCGAGGCGGCGAAGCGGGAAGGGGCCAAAGGCTTCATCGGCAATGCCAATGACGGCACCGCGCACTGGTTCGGCACGCCGCGTGGCTTGGGCACGATGCCGCATTCGCTGATCGGCTATGCCGGTTCGACGCTGCGCGCCGCGGAGATGTTCCGCGAGACGTTTCCCGATGAGCCGATGACCGTCCTGGCGGACTATTTCGGCCGCGAGATTACCGACGCACTGGCGGTGTGCGCGCGCTTTCCTGAGCTCGCCGGCGAGGGGCGGCTGTCGTTTCGGCTCGACACGCATGGCGGGCGTTTCATGGAAGCGCTCGATCCGGCGGAGAGCTACGCGGTGCTGGAACGCAACGCGCCCGGCGCGATCAGGCGCTACCGCAGCGAGACGGAGCTGCGCTACCTGGTCGGCACCGGCGTCTCCGCTGCGGCCATCTGGCGGATGCGTGAGGCACTGGACGCTGCCGGCCACAAGGCCGTGCGCATCGTCGCCTCATCCGGTTTCGGGGTGGACAAGTGCCGCGTGATGGCGGACGCCAAGGCGCCGATCGACGTGGTCGGGACGGGGAGTTTCCTTCCCGACGCCTGGCACGAAACCTACGCGACAGCCGACATCGTCGAGTACGACGGGGTGCCGATGGTCAAGCTGGGGCGCGAGTTCCTGCTGCGCAGGAGCAGGACGGGCGCACCGTTGACTTCGGCAGTTTCCCCCCCATAACGTCCGAAGGTCGGGGTAGCGGGATCAATCACAAGTCCCGGCTTCGCGTAAGGGAGATCGGGATGGCCAATATCGTCCGCGCGGCGTCGCGCCGCGACGTGCTGAAACTCGGTGGGCTGACAACGGCTGGCGCCATGCTGGGCGCCGGACATGCGCACGCCGCGGGCAAGCTCAGCTTCATGCATGAGAGCTCGTTCATCCCGGCCTATGACGATTTCCTCAAGAAGACGCTGGTCCCGGAATACCAGAAGGCCACCGGCATCGACGTGGATTACCAATTGGTCAGCGTCGGCAGCCTGCAAACGCGCATCGCCACCGCCGCCGAGACCGGCAACGGCCCCGACGTGACCTGCATATACTTCAGTTGGCCGTTCCTGTTCGACGAGAAGCTGGTCGATCTCAGCGATATCGCCGAGACGATCGGCAAGAAGAACGGCGGCTGGTACGATTCCATCAAAGAGGCGGTGATCGTCAACGGTAAGTGGAAGGCGATCCCGTTCGGCAACGTCGGCCAGATCATGAACTGGCGCACCGATTGGTTTGCCGAGGTGGGTGTAAAGGACTTCCCCGATACCTGGGACGAGCTGCTGGAGGCAGGGGTCAAGTTGAAGAAGGCCGGCCATCCATTTGGTTTCGAGCTAGGACACGGGTTCGGCGACAACCATGGGTGGCTGTATCCGCTGCTGTGGTCGTACGGCGCGCGCGAGGTGGAGCCTGATGGCAAGACCGTCGCGATCGATTCCGATGAGACCGCCCGCGCAATCGATTTCTGCCGCAAGTTCTTCCTGGCGACCACGCTGGAGGACTGTCTCGGCTGGACCGACGTGAGCAACAACAAGGCCTGGATGAGCGAGCAGATCTCCTGCACCAACAACGCAGAGAGCATCCTGTGGTTCGCCAAGAAGCAGTTCCCCGAAATCGCCAAGGTGACCGAACAGTCGCTCAATCCGCAAGGGCCGAAGGGGCGCTTCCACATCCTCGGGCCGTGGAATCATTCGATCTACAACTTCTCGCAGAACCAGCAGGCGGCGAAGGACTTCCTGGTCTGGCTCATGGACCCGAAGCAGGTTGAGCGCTGGTACGCCTCGGCCGACAGCTATTACGCGCCATTCCTGCATGCCTATGACGACGCGCCGCTGTGGCATGTCGAGCCGCGCAACCTGCCGTATCGCGATTCGCTCAAGACCTCGCATCTGCCGGGCTGGCCGGCGCCGATCGGGCGGCCGCAATCGGAGAGTGTGGCCAAGTACGTCGTGGTGGACATGTTCGCCAAGGCGTGCGCCGGCAAGTCCACCAAGGAGGTGATCGCCGACGCCAACGCGCAGCTCAAGCAGATCTTCAAGACGGCCTGATGTCGGCGCATACCGAGACCCTGACACGTCCGGCGATCCGCCCGCGGGCGAAGCCGAGCCTGCGCCGCTGGACCGAGCGGGAGGGCGTGTTCAGTTGGCTGATGGTGATCCCGCCGGTCCTGTTCCTGGTCGCGCTGGTGGGATACCCGTTCGTCTACGGCATCTGGCTCAGCCTGGAGAACCGGCCCGTCGCCAGGGCCGGCGAGTTCATCGGCATCGGCAACTTTGTCGCCAACTTCCACGATCCGGTGTTCTGGCAGGTGGCACAGAACACGTTCGTCTATACGTTCGCGGCAACCGCGCTGAAGATGGCCGGTGGCCTGGCCCTGGCGCTGGTGATGAACCAGGACTTCCGGTTCAAGAACTCGATCCGCGCGATCATGCTGCTGCCGTTCATCGTGCCGACCGTGCTGTCCACCATTGCCTGGATGTGGATCCTCGATCCGTCTTTCAGCGTGGTGAACTGGTTCCTGATCCGCTGGGGCATCGCCAACCCCGGGCCATCCTGGCTGGGCAATCCGAGTCTGGCGATGTTCTCGCTGATCATGGTGAACACCTGGCGCGGCCTGCCGTTCTACGCCATCACCCTGCTCGCCGGTCTGCAGACCATCTCGCCCGAGCTGTATGAAGCCGCGACCATCGACGGCGCCACCGCATTGGCCCGTTTCCGCTACGTCACGCTGCCGCTGCTCAAGCCGGTGATCTTCATCGTCACCATGTTCTCGGTGATCTTCACCTTCTCCGACTTCCAGCTCGTCTACGTACTGACGCGGGGCGGACCGGCCAATGCGACGCATCTGTTCGCCACGTACGCCTTCGACGTGGCGATGGGTGCCGGACAGTTCGGCCTCGGCGCCTCGATCGCGCTGTCGATGCTGCCGCCGTTGGCGCTGCTGATCGCCGGCATGGCGTGGTACATGCGGGGCGAAAAACAATGATCGTCGAACGTCGCGGCTGGCGGGTGAGGGGGCTCAAACTGTGGCTCCCTCTCGGCTTCTTCCTGGTGTTCACGCTGTTCCCGTTCTACTGGATGGCGATCACCTCGCTGAAGCCGAACAGCGAGCTGTACAGCCGCAAGATCATGCCGCTGATCGTCTACCATCCGACGCTCGAGCACTTCGTCAACCTGCTGACGGAGACCAGCTTCCTCACCTGGACCTACAACACGATGCTGGTCGCGGTGGTCTCCACGGGGATCTCGCTGGTGTTCGGTGTGATGCTCGCCTATCCGCTGGCGCGCATGCGCTTTGCCGGGGCGGCGCTGGTGTCGTTCGCTGTGGCGGCGACCTATCTGGTGCCGCAGCCGCTGCTGTTCATCCCGCTCGCCGATATCATCAATCGCCTGGGGCTCGGCGATACGCTGACCTCGGTGATCCTGACCTATCCGACATTGCTGGTGCCGTTCTGCGCCTGGTTGCTGATGGGCTACTTCAAGTCAGTGCCGCACGAGCTGGAGGACGCCGCGCGCATCGATGGTGCCACGCGGTTGCAGACCATGTTCCGGGTCTTCCTGCCGCTGTGCATACCGGGCTTCATTTCCGCCGGCATCTTCGCCTTCACGCTGGCGCAGAACGAGTTCCTGTACGCGCTGATCTTCCTCACCAAGACCGACGTTCGCACGGTGCCGGTCGGCGCGATCGCCGAGCTGGTGCGCGGCGACGTGTTCTACTGGGGCCAGCTCATGGCGGCGGCGTTGCTGGGATCGATCCCGGTCGCGATCATCTATTCGTTCTTCGTCGAGCATTACGTTGCGGGGCTGACGTCCGGCGGCGTCAAGGCCTGACCTCGGCGTTGATTCCACGGCACCGCGTGCCTAGCTTGCGCGCATGAGCGATCTCTTCGCCCCGGACGGCGGCTGGCGTGTGCGCATCCTCGACCTCTCGGGCGGCGCGCAGGACAATATCGTCGAGGAGGTGGCAGGCTTCGAGACGCTGATGCAGGCGAATGCCTTTGCGCGCCGCTATGTGCGTGATTCGGTGGAACGGTGTCGCGTTCCGGGTGCGACCGCGAAGGAGGTGCTGGAGGCGTGGTTCGCCTTCGGCGAGGATGCCGAGGTGATCGACGCCGCGGAGGCCGGCTGGCGCAGCGCGACCGAGCTCGGCGATTTCGTCGACAATCCCGCGGGTTCCGAAGATCGTGACTGGCGCGCGCTCGATCCGCGGCGCATCGATGTCGATGACGAGGAAGAGTGAGGTCCATCATGGCGGCCTATGAGTTTGTCACCGTCGATGTGTTCACCGACCGGCGCTTCGGCGGCAATCCGCTCGCGGTGTTTCCCGATGCGCGCGGGCTGAGCGACGACCAGATGCAGGCGCTGGCGATGGAGTTCAACCTGTCGGAGACGACGTTCGTCCTGCCACCGGACGATCCGCAGCACCACGCGAAGGTGCGCATCTTTACGCCGCGTGCCGAACTGCCGTTCGCCGGTCACCCGAATGTCGGCACCGGTTACGTGCTGGCGCAGCGCGACGACGATCCGCCCGAGCATTATGTATTCGAGGAACTCGCCGGTCTCGTGCGCGTGCATATCCTGCACGAGGCCGATGCGGTGAGCGGCGCGCGCATCTCGGCGCCGCGCGCGTTGTCGATCGACGTCGGCATTCCCACGGACATCGTCGCGGCGTGCGCCGGCCTGTCAGAGGAAGACATCGCCACCATGGCGCATGCTCCGCTGGTCGCGTCGGTTGGGACGCCGTTCGTCATTGCCGAGGTCGCCAGCGTGGCGGCGTTGTCGCGCGCCAGTCCCGATATCGCCGCATTCCGTGACGCCGCCGAACGTTTCCCCGAGGTCGCGACGCGGTTTTCGTTGCACCTCTATGCGCGCCGTGGCGGGGATGCGACGCAGCTTGCCGCGCGCATGTTCGCGCCACTCGGCGGTATCCTGGAGGATCCGGCGACCGGCAGCGCCAACGCCGCGCTGGCCGCGCTGCTGACGTCGCTGGCGCCGGGCGAGAATGCCGATCTTTCCTACGAAATCCTGCAAGGCGTCGAGATGGGGCGTCCCAGCCAGATCATCGCCTCGGCGCGCAAGACGGCGGAAGGGCCGGTGCTGGCAACGGTGGAAGGAAGCTGCGTCAACGTGCTTCGCGGCAGCGTGGAACTATAACGTCTGATCTGGTGTCAAGCGCGAACCGCTCACCGTTCATGGAGTGCGTCCCGGTCGAGCTTCCCCGCCCCGATAGGCAAGCCTTCGCGCATGGCTTCGCGAATTCGTTCCAGGGCAGCGAGCTGCCGTTCACTCGGAACGAGTCGACTGGCGATGGGTGACAAACGCGCAACGGGGATACCGTTGCGGGTGATGACAAATACTTCCCCGGCCTCCACCTCGCGAATGCAGTGGGCGAATTGCTGGTTAGCGTCGCGCAGGGTGACTGTCTTGGCCATGCGGGTCATGTGGCGCAAGCGCCGCCCTACTCCACCGTCACCGACTTCGCCAGGTTGCGTGGCTGATCCACGTCGGTGCCCTTCAGCACCGCCACATGGTAGGCCAGCAACTGCACCGGGATCGCATACAGGATCGGCGCCACGAATGGATCCACCGCCGGCAGCACGATGGTCTCCGTCGCGATGCCGCGCAGCTTCGCCGCACCCACCGCATCGCTGAACACCACCACCTGGCCGCCGCGCGCCGCGGCCTCCTGAAGGTTCGAGGCAGTCTTCTCGAACAGCGGACCCGACGGCACGATGGCGATCACCGGCACATCCTTGTCGATCAGCGCGATCGGCCCGTGCTTCATCTCGCCGGCGGCGTAGCCCTCCGCATGGATGTAGCTGATCTCCTTCAGCTTCAGGGCGCCTTCCATCGCGATCGGGAAGCAATTGCCGCGGCCGAGATACAGCACGTCGCGCGCCTGCGCGACGCGGTGCGCCAGCGCCTTGATCTCGTCATGACGATCCAGCACTTCGGCGGCGCGGCTCGGCACCTCCAGCAGCGCGGCCGTCATCGCTGCCTCATCGGCCGCGGAGATCGCACCGCGCGCGCGTCCCGCGGCGATCGCCAGGCACGCCAGCACCGAGAGCTGCACGGTGAACGCCTTGGTGCTGGCCACGCTGACCTCCGGGCCTGCCACCGTCTCCAGCACGGCATCCGATGCGCGCGCCATGCTGCTCTCGGGCACGTTCACGATCGACAGCACGTGCTGACCCTGTTCGCGCATGTAGCGCAGTGCCGCCATGGTATCGGCGGTCTCGCCCGACTGACTGACCAGGATGCCGAGCCCGCCCTGCGCCAATGGCGGCGTGCGATAGCGGAATTCGCTGGCGACATCGGCATCGGTCTGGATGCGCGCGATCGCCTCGAACCACCAGCGCCCGACCAGTCCGGCGTAGAACGCGCTGCCGCAGGCGCTGACGGTTATCCGCGGCAACGTTGCGAAGTCGAACGGCAGGTCGGGCAGCGCCACTGCGCGCGTCGCCGGATTGACCATGCGGTGCAGCGTGTCGCCGATCACCGCGGGGTGTTCGTGCAGCTCCTTTTCCATGAAGTGGCGGAAGTTGCCCTTGCCGATCGCCGAGCCGGTCAACCGCGTCAACTTGATCTCGCGCTGAACTTCCGCCCCGTCGGCGCCGAAGAAGCGGGCGCCGTGGCGATCGACCACCGTCCAGTCACCATCGCTCAGATACGCGATACGCTGGGTCAGCGGTGCCAGCGCCAGGCCGTCGGAGCCGACGAACATCTCGTCTTCGCCGAAACCCACCGCCAGCGGTGCGCCGTGCTGCGCGCCGACGATGAGTTCCGGATGGCCGGAGAAGATCATCGCCAGCGCATAGGCGCCTTCCAGCCGGCGGAATGCGGCGCCCGCCGCCTCTATCGGCGTCATGCCGCGCTGGAGGTTCAGATCGACGAGCTGTGCCACCGTCTCGGTGTCGGTTTCGGTGGTGAACTCCTGGCCCGCCGCCTCGAGTTCGGTGCGCAGCTCGGCGTGGTTCTCGATGATGCCGTTGTGCACGACGGAGACGCGCGACGTGCCGTGCGGATGCGCATTGCTCTCGGTCGGCGCGCCATGGGTCGCCCAACGCGTATGGCCGATGCCGGTGGTGCCGGTCAGCGGCAGACGCTCCAACGCGGCGGCGAGGTTGCCGAGTTTCCCTTCCGCGCGGCGGCGCTCGATATGGCCGTTCACCAGCGTGGCGATCCCGGCGCTGTCATAGCCGCGATATTCCAGCCGGCGCAGCGAGTCCAGGATCAGCGGTGCCGCCTGCCGCGAGCCGATGACGCCAACGATGCCGCACATCTAGCGCTGTTTCCCTTGCAGTTTCCCGCGGATCGCCACGGCGCGGCCCGGTTTGTTCGCTTGCTTGCCGCGCGCGAGCGCCAGCGCGTCCGGTGGCACGTCCTCGGTGATCACGCTGCCGGCGGCGACGATGGCGCCATCGCCGACGGTCACCGGCGCCACCAGCGCGGTGTCGGAGCCGATGAACGCGCGCGCGCCGATCGTGGTGCGATGCTTGTTGTAGCCGTCGTAGTTGCAGGTGATCGTTCCGGCGCCGATATTCGTCTCGGCGCCGATATCGGCATCGCCGAGATAGGACAGATGGTTCGCCTTGGCGCCGGCGCCGAGTTTCGTCGCCTTCACCTCGACGAAGTTGCCGATATGCACATGCTCGCCGAGTTCGGCGCCGGGCCGCAGCCTGGCATGCGGACCCACGATGCAGTCAGCGCCGACGATACAGCCTTCAAGGTGAGTGAAGGCTCGGATCTGCGCGCCGGATGCGACCTTCACGCCCGGGCCGAACACCACGTTGGGCTCGATCGTCACGTCGGGCGCGAGTTCCGTGTCGGCGCACAGGAACACCGATGACGGGTCAGTCATGGTCACGCCGGCGTCCATCGCGGCGCCGCGCAACCAGGACTGCACCACGGCCTCGGCGGCCGCGAGCTCGCTGCGCGAGTTGATACCCGCGACTTCCTCGGCTGGCGCCTCGACCGCGGCGACGCGTCCGCCATCGGCACGCGCCAGAGCGACGACATCGGTGAGGTAGTATTCGCCTTTCGCATTGTCGGCGCGCACCTGGTTCAGCCAGCGCGCCATGTCGGTGGCGGCGGCACACAGGACACCGGCATTGCACAGCGTCGCGGCGCGTTCCGCGTCGGCCGCGTCGATCCATTCCACCACCCGCTCGACGTAGCCGTCGCGCATGAGGACGCGGCCGTAGCGCCCGGGATCGGCCGGGCGGAAGGCGAGCAGCGCCAGTGCCGCATCTCCGGCGGTGCGGCGTTCCAGCAGGTGGCGCAGCGTCCCGAGCCGGATCAGTGGGTTGTCGGCATACAGCACCGCCACCTCGCCGTCGCCGAAATGCGCGGCGGCGACCAGGGCCGCGTGGGCGGTGCCGCGGCGCTCGTGCTGCACGACGCACGGGTGCGGCGCTGCCTCCTGGCGCACCGCGTCCATGTCCGGCCCGATCACCACGACAATTCGGTCGAATACCTGTTCGCAGCTTGCCAGCAGATGGCGCAGCATGGAGCGGCCGGCGATCTTGTGCAGCGTCTTGGGCAGCACCGACTTCATGCGCGTGCCGAGACCGGCCGCCAGGATCACGGCGGTGCGTTCCATCGCTCTTCCTTGTTGCTCTGCCGTTTGTGGCGGCGGAGGCTACGCCGTGTCAAAGCCTGTCGCTATCTTCACGCTTCAATTCCGGTTTCGGAGTGCAACGCCTTGATCCGCACCCTGCTGCTCGACCTGGACGGCACGCTGGTGCATTCGGTGCCCGACCTGGCCGCGGCGCTGAACCGGCTGATGCAGGCGCGCGGGTTGGCGGGCTTCACCCAGCCGGAGACCGCGCTGATGGTGGGCGACGGCGTGGCGAAGCTGGTGGAACGGGCGTTCGCGGCACGCAATCTGGTTCCCGATGCCGGCGCGGTGGCCGGGTTCTCCACTGACTATGGCGCGCACGCCGCGGTGGACAGCAGTGTCTATCCGGGCGTCGCCGAGGAGCTGCGCGCTCTGGCGCACGAGGGCTGGCGGCTTGCGGTATGCACCAACAAGCCGGAGGTCGCCGCGCGGTCGCTGCTTTCGGCACTCGGGCTGGCGCCATACCTCGCCGCAATCGGTGGTGGCGACAGTTTCCCGACGCGCAAACCCGACCCACGCCATCTGCTGGCAACGTTGGCAGCCGCCGGCGGGGTTGCCGAGCGGGCGGTCATGGGCGGCGACCATGCCAACGATATCGCCGCTGCCCGAGGGGCCGGGCTGCCGTGCATCTTTGCCGCCTGGGGTTACGGGCCGCCGGCGATGGCAGCCGGTGCGGTCGCCATCGCGCGGGATTTCGCCGAGATGGCCGCGATCGCGCGGCGGCTGCTCGCCTGAGATCCGCTAATTCTGCGTCGCGTGCGAAGGATTGGTGGCGGGCGCGCCATGCTCGGCGCTGGTCAGATACATCGTGGCCCAGCCGAACCAGCGCGTCTGGAATGCGATGCGGACCGGCAGCGGAGGGGCGTCCGGCAGCAATGGCGCCAGCCAGGCGGATCCGTGCAGCGGCCTGCGATGCTCGGCATCGTCCTCGCCGGTCAGGAAGCCCGCCAGCTCGCGCCCTTCGAAATCGCAGCGCAGGGTCGGCCCGGTGAACGCGGAGCGGCTGGTTGGATCAAGCGTCTCCGTGCCGCCGGTGCGCGCAACGACATCCAGCAGGCGGCGGCCGTCGTAGGTGTGCACTTCGGTCTCGCACGCATGATCGTGCTCCACCCGGCGCATGAGCTGGGCCAGGGCGCTCAGCGTGTCCATGGTGTGGAGCTGTAGCTCCGACGGCACAGCCTCGCGTTCAGACTCCTGTGGTGGCTGAAGTTCTTTTATCTGAGGGAGGCCATGGTCGTAGCTGATCAGGGTGCGGCGTGCATGCCCGCGCCAGACGCCCTCGCCGAAGAACTCCAGCGGCATTGCCTGGCCATCCTGCCACGCGCCGCGCGCGGTGTTGGTCTGTCGCCCGCTGTAGAACACGCCGACGAGGCCCGTGGTGTGGTAGTTAAGATCGATGTGATAATTCCACGGTCCGAGGCCGAAGAACGCCCGCATCTGCATCACTTCGATCCCGGCGGCATAGGTGTCGTAGCTGAGCTGCACCTGGGCGACCTCCGCCGACGCCGCTGTGGAGGTGAGCAGTGCGGCGCCGAGGATAGTCGCTGCGATGCGGTGCATGATCGCCATGTTGCATCGCGATAGGTGAGCGGACAAGTAGACCGGGGGCGATCGGTGCGAGCGGTGGATACTCCCTTCCCCGCGCTACGCGGGGGAGGGGCCTACCGGACCGGCTGGCGCGATTGCATGACGCGCATGGAATACCGTATCCACCGTGCTGCGCCGCACAACAGCCAGGAGCCCGCAATGCCGCTGAGCCCGCCGCAGGAGCGCGAACTGCTCCACTCGCGCGATATCGTTTTGCGCGGCTATCGCCGGGCCGACGGCAACTACGACATCGAGGCGCAGCTCACCGACACCAAAAGCTACGGCTTCGCCAACCGTGATCGCGGCTACGTCGCGGCCGGCGAGCCGATCCACGGGATGTGGCTGCGCCTGACGGTCGACGACCAGCGCCGCATTGTCGCCTGCGAGGCGGCGAGCGACCACACCCCCTATACGGTCTGCCCGGCCGCCGCGCCGAATTTTGCCCGGCTGGCCGGCCTTCAGATCAAGCCTGGGTTCCTCAAGGAGGCGGCCAGACGGGTCGGCGGCACGCTCGGCTGCACGCACCTGCGCGAGCTGCTGCAACAGATGGCGACCACCGCCTATCAGACGATCGATCCTGCCAGGGCCAAGCGCGAGGCGGATGCGGCCGGCGAGGCCGACGTTCCGGGCAGCGACCGGCTCGACACGCGCATCGCCGCCAAGATGGGCGGCGCGCCGGCGATCCTGAACACCTGCATCGCCTACGGCACGGACAGTCCGGTGGTGCAGCGGCGCTGGCCGCAGCTCTATACCGGGCCGGCGGCCACTTCCCCGGGCGATTAAGCGGCGTGGCGCGGGTAGTGGCCGTACGGGGCCCGCTCCAGTGGGCCGTGATTGGCCGCCTCATGGCCCGCCGCACTGGCCGCCTCGCGGAAATATTGCAGCACGAAGACGCGCACCGCGCTGGTGCGGCCGCCGCTGTGGCCGGACGCCTCGATCTGGCGGACCAGCCGGTTGATGTCCTGCCGCTCGCGCGCGCCGATCTCGGCAAGCGCGTCCCACAGCTCGGGTTCCAGACGCATACTGGTGCGGCCGCGCCCCGCCACGACGTTCCGATTGACCAATCGACTGCTTGGCACGGCTGCCCCCCTGTCTGATCCTCGGGGAGGAAAACACAGCCATGCTAAGAAAAGGTTGTCGCTCAGATCGGCAGCGGGGCGGCCTTCAACCGTTCCATCGAGAACCGGCTGGTTACGTTGCGCAGCGGCACCGCGCCGATCAGCCGGCGGTAGAAATCGTCGTAGGCGGCGATATCCGGCACCACCACGTGCATCAGGTAATCGACGTCGCCGCTCATCCGCCAGGCGTCGACGATCTCCGGCATCGTCTGGACCACCTCGGCGAAGCGCCTCAGCCAGTCGCTGGAATGGTCCGAGGTCTCGACCGCGACGAACACCGACACTGGCAGCCCGACCTTCGCCGGGTCGATCGTGGCCACGCGACCGCGGATCACCCCATCCTGCTCCATGCGCCGGATGCGCTTCCAGCACGGCGTGGACGTAAGGCCGACGCGTTCGGCGATATCGGCGAGCGACAGTGAGGCGTCCGCCGCAAGCAGGCGCAGAATCTCACGGTCCACCCGGTCCATGTCCTTCTCAGCGGCCATCAGGCACTGTCCCTATCGGTGCCGCCGCTCATAGCAGGAATCCCCCGCGCCAGGGCGCCTGCGGGGGCGGTACAGAAAGATTTTCGCGATAGCGATCAGCCGGCTTCCTCCGGCGTCCGCAGTACCAGCGACAGCGCATGCAGCCCTCCGGCGAACTCGGCCGCCAATGCTGCGTGCACCGCCCGCGACCGCGCCACCCGTGCCATGCCGCGAAACGCCGCCGACACGAGGAGCACGTTGTAATGGGTCTCGCCGCCCGGCTGTGCGCCGGCATGTCCGGCATGGCGCGCGCTGTCGTCCACCACACGCAGCAGAGAGGGCGAAAATGCCTCGGTCAGCGCGGCTTCCAGCCTTGCGGTGCGCGACTGCATTGACGACATATCGGCGGTTCCCCCAGCAGCACCAAGAGCCAGTTGCCAAGCGCCCGTCAAGCTGCCCATAACGGCATCATGAGCCGACGTGTCTCCAAGACCAGGGCCTATGCACCGGACCCCGCCGCGCCGGGCCGGTGCTGCGACATGCCCGGGTGCGAGGCGATGGGCGAATATCGTGCCCCCAAGTCGCGGCGCAATCTGAGCGACTACTGGTGGTTCTGCCTCGAGCACGTGCGCGCCTACAATTCCACCTGGGATTACTACAAGGGTATGTCGCCGGGGGAGATCGAGGCGCAGCTCCGCGCGGACACTGCCTGGCAGCGCCCTTCCTGGCCTCTCGGCAGGCTGGGCAAGGCGGCGGTCATGGATGAGGAGCTGGTACGCGATCCGCTGCATCTGCTCGCCGCGGGGCGGGTGAAGCGCGGACCCGCGGGTGCGCCGCACCACACGCCGGCCGAGTTGCGCGAGCCGCTGGCGACGCTCGGGCTGTCCTGGCCGACCACGCTGGACGCGGTGAAGACGCGCTACAAGGAGTTGGCCAAGCGCCACCATCCGGATGCCAACGGCGGCGACCGTGCCGCCGAGGAACGACTGAAGACGATCAACCTGGCCTATGCGGCACTGCGCACGCGCCTGATGCCCGCGCCCAGCGTGGCGGCCGCGGGGTGATCCTGCCGCTCTTTGCGCCAACGTAAGCCGGGGTTACACTTTCATTGACCACACAGGAACCGCCCAGCCGATGAACAAGGTTGCCACACTGGCCGAAATTCGCCCGACCTCCGCGATCGACCTGCCCGATACGACGGTGTCGGCGCGCGAGGCCTTCGAGATCGAGACCGACATGGTCGTGCCGGCCTTCTCGGTGCGCACCGAGCACGTGCCCGACGTGGACACGGCCTACAAGTTCGATCGCGAGACGACGTTGGCGATCCTTGCGGGGTTCGCGTACAACCGGCGCACCATGATCCAGGGCTATCATGGCACCGGCAAGTCCACGCACATCGAGCAGGTGGCGGCGCGGCTGAACTGGCCGTGCATCCGCGTCAACCTCGACAGCCACATCAGCCGTATCGACCTGATCGGCAAGGACGCCATCGTGCTGAAGGATGGCAAGCAGGTCACCGAGTTCCGCGAGGGCATCCTGCCGTGGTGCCTGCAGCACGCCTGCGCGCTGGTGTTCGACGAATACGATGCCGGCCGGCCCGACGTGATGTTCGTGATCCAGCGCGTGCTGGAGGTCGAGGGCAAGCTGACGTTGCTCGACCAGAACCGGGTGATCCGGCCGCATCCATCGTTCCGGCTGTTCTCCACCGCGAACACGGTGGGGCTGGGCGACACGACTGGGCTGTACCACGGCACGCAGCAGATCAACCAGGGCCAGATGGACCGCTGGAACATCGTCGCCACGCTGAACTATCTGCCGCACGCGATGGAGACGTCGATCGTGATCGCGAAGCTGGGCGCGGATGCAAAGGACGCGGCGGTGAAGAAGCGCATCGAGGCGATGGTGGCGCTGGCGGACCTGACGCGCGCGGGGTTCATCAACGGCGACATCTCCACGGTGATGTCGCCGCGCACGGTGATCACGTGGGCGGAGAATGCGCGCATCTTCGGCGAGGTGGGTTTCGCGTTCCGGGTGACGTTCCTCAACAAGTGCGACGAGGCCGAGCGCGCGACGGTGGCCGAGTACTACCAGCGCTGCTTCAACGAGGAGATCCCGACCGGCGGGTTCACGACGAGGAAG
>JANWJK010000296.1 GCA_025452005.1 Acetobacteraceae bacterium
CTGTGCATCTTCCGAAGGACGGCACCGCGAGTGCGTATGGCCCGCGCGCTCCCGCTACAAGCAAACACGGCGGAAGACCGATGCCTGGCGCAAACGCTCGTACCCGGCCTCGTTTGCCAAGGTGAACCGCTCGATAAAGAAGGCTTCACTGCTGACTGTGCTTCGCCGCTGGGACCCAATGAGCCCGCTGGACGCATGGCACATCAAACAATGCGACCACGCACAGCGCCCGCCACGATACGATCCATGGTGAGTTCATCAGGCGTGTGGGGCTACTCAGCCTCTGCCTCAACGCGCTCTCCGGCGAGCGCCGCGATACCGCTGTTGCGCAGCCCCGCCGGATGGAAGCGGGTGGGCGACCAGCCGGCCATCTCTTCGTAGCTGCGGTACTTTTCGTCCAACGCCGCCTGCGCCGCTGCCATCAACGACTTGGCATCTTCCGGCCGACTCTGAGCCAGCGCGCGATACCGCGCCTCGTTGTAGGCGTAGTCCTCGAACCTGATCGAGGGACGCGGGCTGTCCAGCACGAACGGGTTCTGGCCAATGTCGCGCAGCGCCGGGTTGTAGCGGAACAGCGGCCAGTAGCCGCACGCCACCGCCAGGTCCTGCTGCTTCATCCCTTGCCGCATGTCGATGCCGTGCGCGATGCAGTGGCAGTAGGCAAGGATCAGCGTCGGCCCCGGATATGCTTCAGCCTCGCGGAATGCCTGTAGGGTCTGCTGCGGATTGGCGCCCATCGCCACCTGCGCCACGTACACGTTGCCATAGGCGATCGCCTGCAATGCCAGGTCCTTGCGCGCCACCCGCTTGCCGGCGGAAGCAAACTTGGCGATGGCCCCGAGCGGCGTCGCCTTCGACGCCTGGCCACCCGTGTTGGAATAGACCTCGGTGTCCAGCACCAGCACGTTGACGTCGCGCGCGCTGGCCAGCACGTGATCCAGCCCGCCGTAACCGATGTCGTACGCCCACCCATCGCCGCCGACGATCCAGATGCTGCGGCGGACCAGGTGCTCCACGACGGACAGCAGATCGGCGGCGCGCGGATCGTCGAGCGCGCGCAGGCGCCGCATCAGTTCGCCGACGCGCCCGCGTTGCGTCCGGATCTCCGATTCCTGCACTTGTGGCGCCGTCAGTGTGGCGTCGACGAGATCGGTGCCCAGTGCGGGCGCCAGGTCCCGGGCCATCTGCTCCGCCATCTCAAGGTGTTTGTCGGCTGCCAGCCGATAGCCCAGACCGAATTCGGCATTGTCCTCGAACAGCGAATTCGACCATGCCGGCCCGCGACCTTCCGCGTTCTTCGACCACGGCGTCACCGGCAGGTTGCCGCCGTAGATCGACGAGCAGCCGGTGGCATTGGCGATCTGCAAGCGGTCGCCGAACAGTTGTGACAGCAGTTTGAGATACGGTGTCTCGCCGCAGCCGGCGCAGGCGCCCGAGTAAGTGAACAGCGGCTCGAGGAACTGCACGCCGCGAACATTGGCGAAGTCCACGCGGGCGCGGTCGTTCACCGGCAGCGCGGCGAAGAATGCGTTGTCGGCGTGCGCGGCCATCAGCAGCAGGTCCTTGTCCTGCATGGCGAGCGACTTCTGCGGCACCACGGGGCAGGCCTCCACGCAGAGCGCGCACCCGGTGCAGTCCTCGATTGCGAAGTCGAGGGCGAACTGCACATCGGGAAAGCCGCGCACATTGATCGGCGCGGAGCGGAAGCTTTCCGGCGCATCGCTCAGCCGCGTCCGGTCGAAATACCTCGCCTGGATCACGCCATGCGGACAGACGAAGCTGCACTGCCCGCACTGAATGCAGGTACCGGCATCCCACACCGGGACGGCGTCGGCGATGTTGCGCTTCTCCCAGACGGCGGTGCCGGACGGCCAGGTACCGTCCACCGGCATCTGACTGACCGTGATCTCGTCACCGCGACCTTCCAGCATGGCGGCGGTAACGGTGCGCACGAAGGCCGGTGCGTGGTCCGGCACAGATGCCGTGCGGTCGAGGCGGCTGGTGGCCGCCTCAGGCACCGAGACCTCGAACAGCCGCTCGAGCGTGTCGTCGACAGCGCGGTAGTTCGCCTGCACCACAGCTTCGCCCTTACTGCCGTAGCTCTTGCGGATCGCCTCCTTGATGTGGCCGATCGCCCGTTCGCGCGGTAGCACGCCCGAGAGCGCGAAGAAGCAGGTCTGCAGCACCGTGTTGGTACGGCCGCGCAATCCGACGTCGAGCGCGACACGCGAGGCGTCGATGACGAACAGCCGCAATCCCAGCTCGATGATGCGGAGTTGCATCGCCCGCGGCAGGTGGTCCCAAACCTCGCCGGGCCCATACGGTGCGTTCAACAGTACCGTGGCGCCGGGCGCCGCCAGCCGCAGCACGTCGTGCCGCGCCACGAACTGGAACTGATGGCAGCCGACGAAACCCGCCTGCTGGATCAGGTAGGGTGCATGGATCGGCCGCGGTCCGAAGCGGAGATGCGAAATGGTCTGTGCGCCGGACTTGTGCGAATCGTACACGAAGTAGCCCTGCGCATGCAGCCCGGCATCCTCGGCGATGATCTTCACGCTGTTCTTGTTGGCGCCCACCGTGCCATCGGCGCCAAGACCGTAGAACACCGCCTGCACCAAATCGTTCGGCTCGATGCGGAAACCAGCATCCGGCACCAGGCTGGTATGCGTCACGTCGTCGATGATGCCGACCGTGAAGCTGTCTCGCGGCTCGGGTTTGCGCAGCTCGTCGAACACCGCCTTGGCCATCGATGGATTGAAGTCCTTGGACGACAGACCATAGCGGCCGCCGATCACCAGCGGCATCGAGCGTCGCCGGCCGAGTGATGTTGCCTGGGCCAGCGTGTTGACCACGTCGAGATACAGCGGCTCGCCCGGCGCACCGGACTCTTTCGTCTGTTCCAACACGGCGACGGCACGCACGCTGCGCGGCAGGGCTGCCAGGAACGCCTCGGCAGCGAACGGCCGGTACAGCCGAACCTGGAGCACGCCGACCTTTTCGCCGAGCGCATTCAATGCGGTCGCGGTGGCTTGGGCCGTTTCGACACCTGAACCCATCAGCACCGCGACTCGGTCGGCATCCGGTGCGCCGTAATAGTCGAACAGGTGATATTGCCGGCCGGTCAGATCGGCGAAGCGGTCCATCTGCTGCTGTACGATCGCGGGGACGCGGGCGTAGTACGGATTGGCGGTTTCGCGCGCCTGGAAAAATGTATCGGCGTTGTGCGCCGTGCCGCGCACCACCGGCCGCTCCGGCGAAAGCGCGCGCGCCCGATGCGCCCGCACCAGGTTGTCGTCGATCATGGCGCGGATCTGCGCATCGCTCAGCAGCGTGATGGTGGCGATCTCGTGCGAGGTGCGGAACCCGTCGAAGAAGTGCAGGAACGGGATGCGCGAGGCGAGAGTCGCCGCCTGCGCGATCAGCGCCGCGTCGTGCGCCTCCTGTACCGAGGCCGAGGACAGCAGGGCGAACCCGGTGGTGCGCGCGGCCATCACGTCGGAGTGGTCGCCGAAGATCGACAGCGCCTGCGTTGCCAAGGCCCGCGCCGCGATATGGAACACTGTCGGCGTGAGTTCGCCGGCGATCTTGAACATGTTGGGCAGCATCAGCAGCAGCCCCTGCGACGCTGTGAACGTCGTGGTGAGCGCGCCGGACTGTAAGGCCCCGTGCACGGCACCGGCCGCGCCGCCCTCGCTCTGCATTTCCTGAACCACCGGGACATTGCCCCAAATGTTTGGGATGCCCTTGGCCGACCACTCATCGGCCAGTTCGGCCATGGTGGAGGATGGCGTGATCGGAAAAATCGCGCACACCTCGTTCACCCGGTAGGCGACATGCGCTACCGCGGTGTTGCCGTCCATCACGGCGCGGGGGTCCGGCATTGGCGAGTCTCCGGTTAGATTACTCAACGAGTCTTCCCCCTTCCCTTGCGGGAGGGGTTGGGGGAGGGGGCCTCGGACCGGCAACCGCCCCCTCCCCCAGCCCCTCCCGCAAGGGGAGGGGAGAAGGAACTTATGGTTCCGCGACCATCTCGATCGCGTGACAGGGGCACTGCTCGAAGCACGTGCCGCACCCGGTGCACTTTGCGGCGTCAACGCTGTAGCCCAGACCAGGCCCGAGCTTGTCGATAGCCTGCTCGGGACACGCCGCGTAGCAGTTGTCGCACTCGAAGCAGTTGCCGCAGGACAGACAGCGCTGTGCCTCGTGTCGCGCCTCGGATGCGCTGAGGCCCGCCAGCACCTCCTCGAAGCCGGATATCCGGTCCTTGTCCGCCAGATGGTGCTGCACAGCGGGATCGACGTCACTGAACACCGGCAGGTGCAGCATATCGAACGAGACCAGCGACGATGAGGCAGGTTTGTCGTAGGTGGATCCGCGCAGCCAGGCGTCGATGCAGCGCGCAGCTTTCTTGCCATGTCCGACGGCGACCGTGACCGTGCGCTCCGCAGGCACCATGTCGCCGCCGGCGAACACACCCGGATGGCCGGTCATCATCTGCCGGTCGACCACGACGGTGTCCCACTTGAACTCGACGCCCGGGACTTTGCGCAGGAAGTCGCTGTCGCTGTCCTGGCCCAATGCCAGGACGACAGCATCCGCCTCCAGCGTTTCCAGCTCGCCGGTCGGCTGCGGGCGTCCCTTGTCGTCCAGCACCATCCGCTCGATCGTCAGCGTTGGCCCGACGATCTCCTTGATCGTGGTCAGCCACCTGATCTTGACGCCTTCGGCGAGCGCCTCGTCGGCCTCGAATTCATGTGCCGGCATGTGCGCGCGGTCGCGGCGATAGACGATGAGTGCCTCATCGGCGCCCAGCCGACGGAGGCTGCGCGCAGCGTCCATAGCGGTGTTGCCGCCGCCATACACCACCACGCGACGTCCCAGCATCGGCTTGGTCCCGGTACTGGTCTCGCGCAGCAGCGCCACTGCATCCAATACCCGCACCGCGTCGCGTGCCGGGATGTCGGCGTGCTTGCCGACATGCGCGCCGATCGCCACGAACACCGCGTCGAACCGACCGGCATTTCGTTCGGCCAACAGGTCGGTGACCTTGTGGTTGAGCACGATGCGCACGCCCATGCGCTCGATGCGGGCAATCTCCGCCAGCAGATCGGCGCGCGGCAGGCGGTAGGCCGGGATGCCGAAATGCAACATGCCGCCCGGCAGCGGACCGGCCTCGCGGATCTCGACCTGGTGGCCGAGCCTGGCCAGGTGATAGGCGGCCGACAGCCCGCTCGGACCGGCGCCGACCACGAGGATGCGCCTGCCGGTGCCAGGCGCTACGGGAACGCTCCAGTTTTCCGCTGTCGCCATATCCCCGAGAAAGCGTTCGACTGCATGGATCGACACCGCGGAGTCGAGCTCCGCCCGGTTGCAGGCCGATTCGCACGGGTGATAGCAGACCCGGCCATGGGTCGCCGGCAGCGGGTTGTCCGCCATCAGCGTTTGCCACGCCTGGCGGTAATCGCCGGCCTGCGCCAGCGCCAGCCAGGCCTGGATGTTCTCGCCGGCCGGACATGCATGATTGCAGGGCGGCAGCAGTGAGACATAATGGGGCAGGCGCGTGCGGAATGGCCCCGCACCGTGGGGCAGTGTCAAGTCCACCACCGGTGTGAGGTCGTGCGCCGGCCGCGCCGTGGTTCTTCGGGTTTCGTCCATGTGCGGCATTTGCCTACCCGACCGTTAGCAAAGCATTGACGTGGATCAACCAGTGTCCGTCGCCAATCCGTTAGTCTCGGTGCCCATGCCGCCTCGTATTATCACACTGACGCTGAATCCGGCGCTTGATCTTGCCGCCGAGGCCGACGAAGTGGTGCCGACCCACAAGATCCGCATGCACCACGAGCATGCCGATCCTGGTGGTGGCGGCGTGAACGTGGCGCGGGTGCTGCAAGAGTTGGGTGGCGACGTGATTGCGATTGTCGCGACCGGCGGCGCCACCGGGCGCGTGTTCGAGGAGATGCTGGACGAAGCGCGGGTGCGGCGCCGCAGCGTGCCGGTCACTGGCCAGACCCGCGTCAGCCTGAACGTGCAGGATCTCAAGCGGGGACTGGAATACCGCTTCGTGCCGCAAGGCCCGACGCTGACTTTCGCCGAGTTCGAGGCATGCCTGGCCGCGGTCGACATGGAGCCGGGCGAGTGGCTGATCGCCAGCGGTAGCCTGCCGCATGGCGTGCCGGACGACGCCTATGCAAAGGTGGCGCGGATTGCAGCGCGCAAGGGGCAGCGCTTTGTCGTGGACACGTCAGGGGCCGCGTTGGCCGTGGCGCTCGCGCAGGGGGGATGCGAGCTGGTCAAGCCTAGCCTTGGCGAGTTGGAGCATCTGGTGGGCCGCGAGCTGAAGGATCCGCGGGAACAGAACAGAGAGGCCATGGCGCTGGTGCGGCAGGGTGCCGCCAGGATGGTGGCGGTCACCCTCGGGGCTGACGGCGCACTGCTGGCAACGGAGGGCGGTGTGCTGCGGGTGCCGGCGATGGACGAGGCGATGCACAGCTCGGTCGGCGCGGGCGACGCATTTCTGGCCGCCGCGACCCTCGCCCTGGCGTGCGGGGGCACTCCGGCGAACGCTCTGGATTGGGGAACTGCGGCCGGCGCGGCCGCCATCGCGTGCGCCGGCACGGCGAGGCTAAGGCGGGCCGATGTGGAGGCGCGCTACCGGGCGCTGTGTTCACACCCGTAGGCAGCACATCACCGGCAGACCGCCGCCGCATCGTGCCATGCTGCGTACCTCGTAGGCGATTGTGTGCAGCCGGGCCGCGACCAAGCGGTCAGTCGTGGTCTCAGCCACCCGCTCGGTCGCCTCGGCCAGTGCCTACAATTCCAGGTCCTGCTCGTCCGGATGCCGCGGCAACGTCGTTCTCCATCGATCGTCCTCACCTACGGTGGAGTTCGATTGCCCGCCATGATCTGGATCAAACCGTCGGCAATGCGAAATAAAACACGCTGCCGCCGGAGCCGCGCGTCGCAGTAGGCTGGATCGAAGGAAGAATGTCGCGCGACACGACCATAGAGGCTCTTTAGACTAGCGGGCTCGGCCTTCGCGGGCCTGTTGGGCCGCGAGCGATAAGGATGTGGCCGGTTGAGCCATGAGGCGTTTCAGATCGATCGGTTCGCCGGTGTCTTCGCAGTAGCCGTATGTACCATCCTCAAGCTTTGAATGCGCTCGTTCTGCTTGCCGCAACAATCTCTGGATCCGTTCGCGGTTCTGGAGCGCAAATTCTCGTTCCAAGGCGGCACTGGCATGGTCGGTCTGGTCTCCCTCCTGGGTGATATCGTGAGCCTCCGGTGGCGGGATCGCGTTGAGCTCCTGTCGCAGGTCCGCCCGCAACTGCTCCAACCGTCGGCGAAAATATTCGACCTGCGTCGGGTTCATGAATTCC
>JANWJK010000297.1 GCA_025452005.1 Acetobacteraceae bacterium
AGCCCAAAGGGGCGTGAAGACGAATATCTGGAGCGCGCCCGCGAGCTTCAGGCGTTCGTCGAGCACCCGGCTGCCGCGCTGCTGCCGAACCCGATGGTGGCCCACCCGCAACCCGGCGTGACCGAACAGCCGGTCGAGGAGGCCGAACTGCTGGAGAACCTCGGCGAGTTTCCCGGCCGCTCGGATCAGGGCGACCGGGTGACGGCGCCAATGACGAAGCAGAAGGCGCGGGCCTTCCTGCGCCGCGGCTGAAGGCTAGTCTAAGGCCGTGCCGGGCTCGGCCAGTTGGGACGGTCGAGCGGATCGGCCACGCGCGGGTGGTCCATGTGGTCCTCGACCGCCCGCACGCCGGGAATGTTCTCCGCCACCACCACGATCGCGCCGCGCAGTGTTTCGTCCGGCGCGATGCCCCAGAGATGCACGACGCCCTCCGCCACCACGGCATTGATCGCGCCGGGGCCGACTGCCCAGGGCTGCCGGCGCAACTCGGCATAGAATGTGTCGCGAATAGTGCGGTCGTCCGCAGCGGCGGGCGGGGATGTCAGCCTCGTGGCAAGCGCCTGCAACAGGTTGCGCCGGCTGACGATGCCGACCAGCGCGCCATCGCGCGTGACCGGCACGCGCTTGATCCGGTGCGTCTCGAGCAGTTGCGCGACCTCGGCGATCGGCGTGGCGTCGGTCACCGTGATCACGCCGTGCGTCATGATCTCGCTGGCCTTGCGGCCGTGTGTCCTGGTGTAGTCGGCGGCGAGGCGGTCGGTGGAGGTCACCAGCTCCAGCCAGCGCGACGGACGCGGCTCGGTGCCGGTCTCGGCGCGGCGCATCAGGTCGCCTTCGCTGACGATGCCCACGACAGTACCGTTCTCGACGATGGGCAGCGCGCTGACCTGGTTGTCCAGCATCAGGCGGACGAGTTCGAGCAGCGGTGCATCCGGAGTCGCGGAAATCACATGCGGCGTCATCACGTCGGCTGCGTTCATCGTGCTGTTCCTTGGCGGGGCGGCGCGAGGCGGCGGAGGGACGAATGATGCGCTCGTGCCGTTGCAGGTCAATCGCGGCGGATCGCGTGCGATCCTGCTGCGAGATTGCCGCCGGAGTAAGTAGTCGCTTGGCAAGCACGTATTGCGAGATCATGCTGCGCCCGCCCTGACTGCGCCATGCGTGGTCGGGAGCAACAAGCCGCCGATCTGGACAACAGACGTTAGGTATACAAACAGGGAGCCTCCAATGACCCATCTGACCCGCCGCACGATCCTTGCCGCCGGACCGAGCGCGTTTGCCGCTGCCGTGCTGCCTGCCCGTGCCACCGAGAAATATGGGCCGGGTGTTACCGACACCGAGATCAAGATCGGCAACACCGGCCCCTATAGCGGGCCGCTCGCGAACGCCAGTCCAATCCCGCTGTCGATGAAAGCCTATTTCGAGATGATCAACGCCCAGGGTGGCGTGAACGGGCGCAAGATCACCTGGATTTCCTACGATGATGGCTACTCGCCGCCGAAGACGGTCGAGATGACACGGAAGCTGGTGGAAGAGGACAATATCCTTCTTATGTCCGGCTCGGTTGGGACCCCGACCAACACCGCGGTTTGGCGATATCTGAACGAAAAGAAGGTGCCGCAACTGTTCCCCAGCACAGGCGCCACCAAGTGGAACGACCCCAAGGGGCACCCATGGACCATGGCCTTCTTCATCAGCTACCAGTCCGAGGGACACATCTACGCGGCGTACATCCTGAAGAACAAACCTGATGCCAAGATCGCCGTGCTCTATCAGAACGACGATTTCGGCAAGGACTATTTGAAGGGGGTGGTCGACGGACTCGGCGCCAGGGCGGCATCGATGATCAAGGCCAGGACGTCCTACGAGACCACGGATCCTACCGTCGACTCGCAGATTATCGAGTTGCAAGCGTCGGGCTGCGATGTCCTCATCACGGTCGCGATCCCCAAGTTCGGCTCCCTGGCGATCAGGAAGATGGCTGAAATCAAATGGCAGCCGCTGCACATCCTGAATGGCATCGCCTCGTCCGTCGGAGCGACCCTGAAGCCGGCCGGTCTCGAAAACGCGAAGGGGATCATCAGCGACAATTCCTTCAAAGACCCCACCGATCCCCAATGGCTCAATGATGCGGGCTACAAACAGTGGCTCTCGTTCATGGAAAAGTATTACCCGAATGGCGACAAGACCGATCAACAAACCGTTTACGGTTATTCGATCGCCGAGACGACGGTACAGGTGCTGAAGCGGTGTGGCGACGATCTGACGCGCGAGAACGTAATGCAGCAGTCAGCCAACCTGCACGGTCTCGAACTGCCGATGTTGCTGCCTGGCATCGTGATCAACACCAGCCCCACCGACTTCGCGCCGATCAAGCAAGCGCAGATGAGGCGCTTCGACGGCGAGCGCTATGTTCCGTTCGGAACCGTCCTATCCGGCGGGATCGGCTGACCCGGGCCGGCCGGACATCGAAGGGTGCTGAAAGTCCGCTTTTAGTGTTGTGATTCTGACGGTTCAGACCCGGCCAATGCTGTCATTGCGAGCGAAGTGAAGCGATCTCGCGGGGAGATCGTACCAATGCAAACGGGGGATTGCTTCGCTGCGCTCGCAATGACAGTGGGAATGTACTGGATGGGAACCGCAGATGCACCTGCGGAAGGATCATCGTTGTGCTACAGGGACATGCACTCCATCCTGGAACCCTGCCTCGGAGAGGTCCTGATGCGCATACTGGTGATCGGCGCGGGCGCGCTGGGTGGATATTTCGGCGGCTGCCTGCAGCGTGCCGGACGCGACGTCACGTTCCTGGTGCGGCCACGCCGCGCCGCTCAACTGGCGCGCGACGGCCTGCGCATCGACAGCCCGCATGGCAATTTTGCCCTGCCGGCACGCACCATCCGGGCGGACGGCATCGGCGAACCCTTCGACCTCATTCTGCTGGCGGTGAAGTCCTATTCGCTCGAAGAGGCAATGGAACAGTTCGCCCCCGCGGTCGGTCCGGCGACCGCGATCCTGCCGGTGATCAACGGCATGTCGCATATCGAGAAGCTGTCCGCACGCTTCGGCGCCGACCGGGTGCTTGGCGGCACGGCGATGATCAGTGCGACGCTGAACGCCGACGGCCACGTCGTTCAGCTTATGCCGGCGCACCATCTCGTGTTCGGCGATCTCGCCGGCGGCATCGGCGATCGCGGCCGCGCGCTGGCGGATGTTCTTGGAGGCGCCGGCTTCGACCTGCGCGTCAGCGACGTCATGATGCAGGACATGTGGGAGAAATGGGCGGGTCTCGCCACTACCGCCGGGATCACCTGCCTCATGCGTGCCAGCCTGGGCGATATCATCGCGGCACCCGGCGGGCACGACGCGGCGCTGCGGCTGTTCCGCGAGTGCGGCGCCGTCGCCGATGCGGCCGGTTTCCCGCCGCGGCCGCCGTTCGTTGAGATGTGCCTGACCATGCTCGGCACGGCGGGATCGCCGCTGAAGGCCTCGATGCTGCGCGACATCGAACGTGGCGCACCGACCGAAGGCGAGCACGTGCTTGGCGACCTGGCCGAGCGCGCCCGCGGCTTCAGTATCGCGACGCCGATCCTTGATCTCGCCCGCTGCCACGTGGCGGCCTACGAGGCCAGCCGCAAGCGCGACGCGCCGCAGGGTGGTTGAAGCCGCGCCGTCATCGCGGCGATACTGCGCCGGTAGGGACAGGAACGCAGGGAACACCATGGACAAGGACGAACTGACCCGTTGGGCGCTGGCGAACGGCTGGCAGATGATCTCGGGCCACCCCAGCCTGACCAAACCGTCCTCGCCGAAGGAGGCGATCGTCCGGATGGTGCTCAAGGAAACGGTGGTGAACCTCGAAGTGAAGAAGCCTGCCGGCAAGTGGGAGAAGGTCTCCGGCCAGAGCTACGCCAAGGTCCAGCCCGATCCCGATACGTCGCTGCCGCTGGGCCTTGGCCTCGAGACCATTCCAGGCTTCACCATGCTCATGCGCGACAACAAGGATCGCATGGTGTTCGCCAGGATGACCGGGACCGCGAAATCGTAGCGGCGGCTGGCCTCCGCTACACGTCCAGCTCGTGCCCCGTGGGTTCGATATGCGGCGTCCGGTTCCTGTCCTGACGCAGCCGCGACAGCTCGTAATACATCTGCCGCCGCGCACGATTCTGATTGCCGAGTGGGCGGTGCTCCGGCAGGCAGTGCCACGGATTGAGCGACAGCACCCTTCCGAGCGCGGTATGGGCTGGCGTGTCGATCCTCTGCCGCGGTATCCGGATGGTTGCAACTGAAACGAACGGCGACAGCTTCTCCGGCCAGCGTACCGACGCGTTCTCGATCGGCATCAGATGCGGGTCGGTCTGTACCTGGACAAGGAAGTCGAATTCCACATCCTGTTGTGCCAGCGTCGTCGCCATGTTGTCGCGCAGATAGTTCGGCGGTATCCGCCCGAACGGCGCACCGGGAATATGGCTGATCACGTTGGAGCGGGGGGCGAACGAGTACATCATTGCCTGCCCCTCGCCGAGCAGGTAAGGCGTGCAGCTCCAATAACGCGTCCCGAGCGGATTGGACAGCGTCTCGTTCCACAGGCCCTGCATGACGAAATCCAGCAGGTGCGTGTCGAACGGGTCAAGGAAATAGAACACCGGCATCGCACGGAAGCTCCACCACTGCAGCTTGGCGTTCTCGCGCGTGTTCGGCGTGACGAAGGTCGGCGTGGAGACCGTCAGGAAGTCCTGGGTGAATCGTTCGTCGTCCATCAGCTTCGGACCCGGCACATCCATCAGCTTGATGGTCATGCTGCCGAAGCCCACGTCCTTGATGTCGGGCGGCAGGTTGGGACCGGGGCCCGAGAAGCGGACATAGGCCCGGAATGAACGCGGCCTGGCGAACACGCCATGGCGAAGGTGCGCGGGCAGTCCCTCACGGATGATCACGTCGGCGCGCACGATGCCGTGCGTCTTGGTGTTGCCGCCGCGTTCGAAGCTGCCGGGGGAATAGGCGCGTTGCATGTAGCTGCCGAACGCCTCGGTGATCGCGGCAAGGCTTTGCGGTTCGTCGGGGTCGATGCGTTCCTCGGCCAGGCCGAGCCCCTCGTTGCTGCGCCTGCGGTTGATGAGATATTGCAGCAGCTCGGCCAGCGGCTCGCGGAACGCTCGGTTGAGTGCGCCGCGAAACCACGGTTCGAGCCGGCGCTCGACGTGCAGACCGCCTTCGAGCGCGCGATGCAGGCCCAGCAGCAAACGAGCCCGGAATCCGACCGGGGGCGGATAGGGTTTGACCGCGTAGCTGTCGCGGTCCGTCAGTGCCGGGCGCCCAACCCGTTTGCCTCCCGATTGCGGTCGATCGCAGCAGTATCATGAATGCCCACCGGAGTTGAAGCAGTGCGATCTCGTCGCCGCGGTTCTCGCTGTCATTGCGAGCGAAGCGAAGCAATCCGCATGGGGATTGCCGCGTCGCTGCGCTCCTCGCAATGACCGGACTACCCGAATTGCCCTGGGTGTTGAAGCCGATGCCCCTGCGCGCGCATCATAGGCGTTGCGAGCGTGGCATCCGCAAGCGAACCGCGAGGAACCGGCAATGGCAGGCGATTGGCCAGATCTTCCGCTCGACGACTGGGCGGAGACCTGCGCGACACTGCATCTCTGGACGCAGGTGGTCGGCAAGATCCGATTGGCGCATGCGCCAATGATCAATCACTGGTGGCAGGTGCCGTTGTACGTGACCTCCCGCGGCCTTACGACATCGCCGATCCCCTATGCGGGCACGAGTTTCCAGATCGACTTCGACTTCATCGACCACTGCCTGAAGATCCAGACAAGCACAGGCGGCGTGGCGACCATCAAGCTGGGCCCGCGTTCGGTGGCGGAGTTCTACGCCGAGGTGATGGGCCGGCTGCGCGAGCTCGGGCTGGAGACCCGCATCTGGACGATGCCGGTCGAGATCGCCGACGCCATACCGTTCGATCAGGATACCGAGCACCATTCGTACGACCCGGACCACGTCAACCGGTTCTGGCGCGCCCTGGTACAGGTGGATCGGGTGTTCACCCAGTTCCGGGCGCGGTTCCTCGGCAAGGTGAGCCCGGTGCACTTCTTCTGGGGCAGCTTCGATCTGGCGGTCACGCGATTCTCCGGACGCACCGCGCCCGGACTGACCAGCAACACGCCGCATCTGGGCGCCTGGGTCATGCAGGAAGCCTACTCGCACGAGGTCAGCAGTTGCGGCTTCTGGCCAGGCAATGGCGGTTTCGGCCGCGCGGCGTTCTTCAGCTATGCCTATCCCGAGCCGGAGGGCTTCGCCGCGGCGCCGACGCGTCCCGACGCGACCTATTACGATGGGGATCTCGGCCAGTTCATCCTGCCGTACGACGCGGTGCGCCAGGCGCCGTCACCGGACGCCGCGCTGATCGACTACCTCGACAGCACCTATGCGGCGGCAGCCGACCTCGGCCATTGGGATCGTGCCGCGCTGGAGCGGGCGCCACACTGATACGCGATGCGCCACGTCCTCACCCTCGTCGCCGACCGCACCGCCACGTCCCTCGCGCCCGGCGTCATCGCCCGCGTCCGCGATGCCGTGGCGGGCGGCGTGCCGGAGATCCTGGCACAAGGCGAGGCCGCCGACATCGCGCTTCCCGTCGCACCGGACATGGCGTCGGTGCGCGCCGCACTGGACGGCGCCGCGATCGACGCCATCGCCACGCCGGCCGCTTGCCGCCGCAAGCGCCTGCTGATCGCCGACATGGACAGCACCATCGTCACCGGCGAGACGCTCGACGAACTCGCCGACTTCGCCGGCCTGAAGGACCGCATCGCCGCGATCACCGCGCGCGCGATGAATGGCGAACTCGACTTCAAGGCGGCGCTGCGCGAACGGGTGGCGATGCTGAAGGGGCTGCCGGTCGATGCGCTGGAGCGCACCTGGCAGCGCGTGCGCCTTACCCCGGGCGCGCGCGAACTGGTGGCGACGATGCGGGCGCACGACGCCTACACGGCGCTGGTGTCGGGCGGGTTCAGCTTCTTCACGAGCCGGGTCGCCGTGCTGTGCGGGTTCGACATGCATCGGTCCAACATGCTGCTGGATGACGGCGCCGCGCTGACCGGACTTGTCGCTGAACCGATCCTCGACCGCGACACCAAGCTGGCGACGCTGACCGGGCTCGCCGGCGAACGCGGACTGGAGCCGTCAGCGACGCTCGCGGTCGGTGACGGTGCCAACGACCTCGACATGCTGCGCGCTGCCGGGCTGGGCGTTGCGTTCCACGCCAAGCCGATCGTGGCGACGGAGGCGCGGGCGCGCGTGGACCATGCGGATTTGCGCGCGCTGCTGTTCGCCCAGGGCTACCGCGGCGAGGAGATCGTGACGCCGCATTGAGGCGTCGCCGCGCCGCCTGTCAGACGCTGTCCTCCGCGAACGGGAATTTCAATTTGACGAGCCAGCGGCCGAGGCGTCCGCGGAGACCCGGTACCAGGGCGACGGCGGTCAGCATCGCGGACGAGCGGCGACGCGCCGCCTCTGCCTTGCGTGCCGTTTCCTCGGCCTGCGCGATCTGTTTTTCTGCATAGTCCGCGCGCGCGAGCGCACGCGTCAGTTCTTCCTGCACGGTGCCGATCTTCTGGGTTGCCCGATTGGCGATCTCGCCGTAGCTGACCTGGTGGCTTGCCACCGAGGGTGCGCCCTGGGTCCGGTCGCTGGTCAGCGTCATGGTGAGGCCGTTGACCGTGAGTTCCACCTTCTTGGCGGCTTGCTTGGGGATCGGGATGCGCCGATCGATGCAGTAGAGCAGCAATGCCGCCACGAGATACTGGTCGCTCAGCCTGACCGGCTCGGCTGCGGGTGAGGCCTGAAGTCGCACCAGTGCGGTCGGGGACTCGGTGGGGCCGATGACCTCCACCGTCGCCACGTCGCCAGGGGCGGCCGCCTGTCCCTGTTTCTGAACGAACGATACAACCGCGCTCCGCACCTCATCCGCGGTGAAGATGATGTAGCGAACCTCCATGGCCACGGCAGGCTGTCCTCGATCATGCGCCTGGCTATGTCGCGATCGCGTTCCGGCGCAATCGCTCGCCGGCAGGCTGTATGTAACCGGATTGGCTTAAGCGGCGATTAAAGCCCGGAATCCCCCTTCGCGCGCGTCCGGGGCCGCCGAAGGAGCTGATCAGCGATCCTGATCCTGAACGGCATCGACCAGTTCGATAAACAGACCAATCGAGTCCACGTCACTTATCACCTGCGTGGAATGTCCTGATCCCCATGTATCCTCGGCGATCATCACATCACCGGGCTTGAACCTACGCTTGGTGCCATCTCCGGCAGTGACTTCGAACTCGCCTTGTAGCGGAATCACCAGCATTCGGCGTGGAGTCGGGTGAGGGGCATCTCCCCTCCAACCAGGGCTCACTCCTACCCAGCGACTTTGGCCAAGACGCACGAAATCGGCGAAGTGAAGTGGCTCGGCAGGTGGCGCTGCGAACCCCGGCAGCAGTTCCATCTCAACGTCTTCGAAGTGGGACGTCCCATCTTGGTCGGGGAACAGGCGCGTATATGACGCTCGCATAAGGCCTGCTCTCCTCTGCTTCATCGCCAAGCGGGGTGACGCGGCCTTCCTCCGCCCGGCAATCGAAGGATAGCCAGGCAGCCGGAGATCCAGCAATCACCTTTGCGGCGTGCGAATAGATGGAGCTGGGCCAGGGCGAGGATTCCGCTATCGTTGGTGCATGACTCCTGAGAGGGACCGTGATGACTGAAATCCGCATGCGTGGCGACGGCTATTACAGTACTCACTGCTCCAGCCAGGGACTGGTAATCGACCGCGCGCTACCGCTGATCCTGCAGGCGCTCGATGCACTCGATCCCGCGTCGTCCGGCACACTGTTCGCCATCGCTGATTTCGGTGCTGCCGACGGCGGCACGTCAATCGGTCTGCTCCGCACGCTGCTGAGCGAACTGCGCGCTCGCGCTCCGGACCGGCCGATCACGCTTACCCATACTGACCTGCCGTACAACGACTTCTCGGCCTTGTTCCGGCTGGTGCACGGATTGCTGCCGGGACGCGAGCACGAGGGGTTACAGGATCTCCGCGGCGTATTCAGCTTTGCCAGTGGGACCAGCTTCCATCACCAGATCTTTCCGGACGCCACGCTCTCGCTCGGCTTCTCTGCCTCCGCCATGCACTGGTTGAGTCGTCTGCCTGCGACACTGGAGGACCACGTCCACGCCGTCACCGCCAGCGGTGCGGTGCGTGACGCCTTCGCGGCACAGGCAGCGGCGGATTGGGAGACGATATTGCTGCACCGGGCGCGTGAACTGGTGCCGGGCGGCCAACTGGTGTTTGCGAACTTCTGCATCGATGAGGTGGGCCGCTATTCGGGAGCCACCGGCGAACGCAACTTGTTTCAGACGCTGGCACGGCTATGGCGCGCCTTGCACGAGGACGGCACCATCACGTCCGACGAACTCCACAGGGCCACTTTCGTGCAGTACTACCGCACGATCGCGGAGTTCCGCTCCCCGTTCGATGATCCCGCCTCCGCCGTCAGCCGTGCCGGGCTGGTGTTGGAGCACTGCTCCAGTGTGCTTACGCCCCTCGAACAGTTTACCGAGGGCCAGGATGCGGCGGCATACGCGCGCATTTGCGTATCGAGCCTCCGTGCGTTCAGCGAAAGCACTTTCCTGGACGCGCTCGAGCCGGGACGGCCGCAGACGGAGCGGCAGGCGATCATCGACCGCTTCTACGCTGCCTACGAGGCTGACATCGCGGCGGCACCCAAGGCTTACCGCAGGGAGGCCGTTCATTGCTTCATGCGGGTATCCAAGGTGGTGTGAACTGGTGACTGGACCAAGTTGAGGACGGCAACATGACCGGATCTTTCGAAGGAAAAGTGGCACTCGTCACCGGAGCGGGCGGTGGCATCGGCTTGGCGACGGCAGAGGCCTTCGCCAACGCCGGAGCTTCCGTCATTCTTGCTGATTGCGACGAAAAGGCGATCGGCAAGGCGGCTGAGGGCCTGCGCGCGGCGGGTCACAACGCGATTGGTGTCACCTGTGATGTGACGGATGCCGTCCAGGTCGAGGCGATGATCGAGCGCGCCGTCCGCACCTATGGTCGGCTCGACGCGGCCTTCAACAATGCCGGCGTGAATTCCGATGCTGCCGCGTTTCTGGACACCAGCGACGACGAGTTCGAGCGCGTGATGAACGTCAACCTGCGCGGCGTGTGGAACTGCATGAAGGGCGAGCTTCAGCAGATGATGGCGCAGGGCAGTGGCGCGATCGTCAACTGTTCCTCGATCGGCGGCTTGAAAGGTTCCCGAGGGCGCAGCGCTTACTCCGCGAGCAAGCACGCGGTGATCGGTCTGACGCGGAGTGCCGCGCTCGACTATGCCGCCACGGGCATTCGCATCAACGCTGTCTGCCCGGGAATGGTGAAGACGCCGATGGCCGTCTTCGTCACGAAGAATTACGACCCGGAGATCGTAAGGCGGATGGTGGCCCAAGAACCCATCGGGCGCTTCGGTGAGCCGGAAGAGATCGCCGCTGCCGTGGTTTGGCTTTGCAGTCCGGCGGCAAGCTTCATGGTGGGTCACGCGATGGCTGTCGATGGCGGGATCCTGGCCGGTTAGGCGGGATCGCTGCGGGTTGCCGCCGAGAAGGCGCTGCCCTTTGAGCCACTGGTGCCGAATGCGGAAACCGTGGAAGCAATGAAGGCCGCGCGTCGCGGTGATGTTGTCACCACCGGCGAGCCGTCGAATTTTCTAGCGAGTCTGACCGCGGATTGTTAAATATACCAACTGCTTCAAACGGGATTACCGGCGCGAGAAATCGGGACAGCGCGGCGGGAGACCGCTGGACAAGACCTTGATGGAAGTCGTGGACATGCTGGCTGCGGATAAGCCCCTGCCACGCCGCAACTTCGATCATCCGTTGACCGGCGAATGGAGCGATCATCGCGACTGCCACATCCGCCCCGAACTGGTGCTCATCTACCGCAAGCCGGACGCTACCAGCCTTGAGCTTGTGCGGCTCGGTTCACACAGCGAGCTTGGCTGGTGACCTACCGCTAGGCCCGCGTCAGCCCTACGGCATCGCGACGCGCCGCCGGCGTTGCGTCAGGAAAAGAGCCCGCGCGCGCTGCGACGCCTGTCAGGTCGGGGTCACCACGATCAGGCGATCGAGCGCAGCGCGGGCAGCGGCGGGCGGTTGGGGGGAACGCGTCGCCCGCCGCAGTACGAAATCAGCGGGCGCAATCAGCCGGTGCGGGTCACCCGGGCGGTGTGCGGGTCCATGGTGAAGCGGGCGATGACTGAGCCTTCCTGGGTGGCCAGCGCGAAGCCGATGGCGCCGTCGGCGGTCGGTGCCACCTCCACCACCTTCCAGCTATGATTGCCGCGCCACAGCAGGAACGCTTCGGCGATCTTCTGGACATCCGGCGGAGTCAGCTTGCGATCCTCCTGCGGATAGATCAACGCGAAGGTGCGAAGCCGCTGCATCCGGTCGCCACGCGGGCCGTCCTGGCCGCCGCGCATCCAGCCCATCCACGGCGGCCGGCCCTCTGGCCGGTCCATCCCTGGCGGCTGCGCCGGCTGGGCATTGGCAATCACCACCCCCGCGGCAGTGCCGCCGATGGCCAGCACAACCAGCGTGGTCAGAATGGTCTTCCGCATAATACTCTCCCAGACAATGGTCCGCGTCTCGCGGCAGGACACAATATGGCCCTTCCTGGTTACCCCTGTGTGTCGCCGTCGCGACGAATTGCGACGGAATGCAAACGGCCCTGCCGCGGCGCCGCGAGCCGCCATATGTTACAGCGTCATGGAGCAGACGCCGCACATCCTGGTGGTGGACGATGATCGCGAGATCCGCGACCTGCTCGCCCGCTTCCTGGAAGAGAAGCACCACATGCGCGTCACCGCGGTGCGCGACGCCAGGGAGGCGCGCCGCGCCTTCGGCAACGGCCACTACCACCTGGTGGTGCTCGACCTGATGCTGCCGGGCGAGGGCGGGTTGGACTTTGCCCGCTGGCTGCGCACCCAGTCCGACGTGCCGATCGTCATGCTGACCGCGATGGGCGAGGAAACCGACCGCATCATCGGTCTGGAGCTCGGCGCCGACGACTACATGCCCAAGCCGTTCAATCCGCGCGAATTGCTGGCGCGCATCCGTGCCGTGCTGCGCCGCGCCGGCGACCCGCAGGAGCGGCGCACCGAGACCTCGGCGCGGAGCCTGCGTTTCGCCGGCTGGATGCTGGTGCCGGCGCGCCGGCGGCTGCTCAACCCCGAGGGCGTCGAGGTCGCGCTGACCGGCGGCGAGTACGACCTGCTGGTGGCGCTCGTCGAGCGGGCCAACCGGGTGCTGACACGGGACATGCTGCTGGACCTGCTGCGCGGCCGCCAGGCGGGACCGTTCGACCGGGCGATCGATGTCGCGATCAGCCGGTTGCGGCGCAAGCTGGAGGATGACGGGCGCAACGCCCAACTCATCAAGACGGTTCGTGGCGGGGGCTACGTCCTGGCGGCGACGGTCGAGCGCGCGTGACGCTGCGCCTCTGGCCGCGCAGCCTCGCCGCGCGTACTGCCGTCGTGCTGCTCGTGGCCTCGTCGTCGTGCAGATCGCGGGCCTCGGCATCCATGCGCTCGACCGGCTCGATGCCCTGCGTCTGGCGCAGGCACGCGAAATCGCGGTGCGGGTGATCGGCACCTATCGCACAGTGATGATGACCGCACCGGAACGACGCGCGGCGGTGCTCGAGGAGTTGCGCCGCGCGCCGGGTCTCACCGCCGAACTTGCGAAAGACCCTCCGGCCGCCGGATCCGATGACGAATGGCCGTTCGGACAGCGGCTGCTGCGGGTCAACCTGAACCTCATGCCGCTGATGGGCGTGCCGCGCTGGCACGGGCTGCGCGTCGTGACCGATCACAGCCGGCACCTGTTGTTCATCGGCATGCACATCCCGGACGGCGACTGGCTCAACCTGTCGGTGCCGATGGAACCGCTGCGACCCTGGCACTCGCCGCAATTCCTCGTTGCCTTCGTGCTGATGACCGTCACCGCCGCCGGGCTGACGCTGTGGGCGGTGCGGCGGCTGACCGCTCCCGTGCGCACGCTCGCCGCCGCCGCGGAGGCGCTGGGTCGCGACGTGAACGCGCCGCCACTGCCCGAGGGCGGTCCTTCGGAGGTCGCCACCGCGGCGGCGGCGTTCAACACCATGGCGGCGCGGATCCGCCGCTTCGTCGAGGACCGCACCGAGTTGTTGACCGCGATCGGCCCCGACCTGCGGACCCCGATCACCCGGCTCAAGCTGCGCGCGGAGTTCGTCGAGGACGAGGAGCAGCGGGGCAAGATGCTGGCGGACCTCGAGGAGCTGGAGGCGATGGTCTCGGCCACCCTGGCGTTCGGCCGCGACGCGCGCACCACCGAGCCGGTGGTCTCGCTCGATCTCGCCGAGCTGCTGCGCACAGTACTCGACGAGACCGGCGATGCCTGGCCCGACGCGGCGGCGAAGCTCGGCTACCAGGGGCCGCCGCACCTGACGGTGCGCGCCAGGTCGCTGGCGTTGAAGCGTGCATTGGCCAATCTGGTCAGCAACGCGGTGACCTATGGCGGCTGTGCGCGCGTGACGCTGATCCCACCGACGGACGGCGTCGTGGTGATCACGGTGGAGGATGACGGCCCGGGCATCGCGCCGAGTGAGCTGGAACGCGTGTTCGAGCCGTTCCACCGCGGCGAGCCATCGCGCAACCGCGAGACCGGCGGCGTGGGGCTGGGGCTGCCGATCGCCCGCAACATCCTGCGCGCCCACGGCGGCGACGTGGTGCTGGCCAACCGGCCCATGGGCGGCGTGAAAGCCACGCTGACCCTGCCGGTGTGATCGCGTACACCGGTTCGTAACGCCTGCGTGGCATCATCCGTGACATGACGGGTACCGGCAAAACGCTGATCCATCGCCCGGCCGATTGCGTCGAACCCAACCGTCGGCAGCAACTGGCGCTGGAGCGGATCGAGATCGCCGTCAGCGAGCTGGCAACCGTGGTGCTGTCGAGTTGCCGCGCGTCCGGCGTCGCGCGCACCGCGATGCACGATGTCCGCCGGGCGGTGGCGCCGATCCTCGCCGACATCCTCGCGGCGGATTGACCGGCCGCCAGCGAGCCGGCGGCCCGCATCAGTACTATTCCCAATAGCCGTGCCACCGCTGCCGCGACAGAACTGGGCCAGTGAGAGTCCTTGCACGCTTCAGCAGCCGGAACGGGAACCGATGACGGTGCGGGAATATCCGCCAGGAATGCGCGCCCCGTCGGCCGGCGTCTATGAACAGCGCAGCGTCCTGGGCTCGCCCACCGGAGTCCGCGTCACCGTCGCCGAGGGCGAAGAGCTTCCCGCCGCGCCGCGCGGCTTCACCTGGCGAAGGGTGGACGCGGCCGGGGAACAGTGACTGCTCGCCGCGGCGTCACCAGCGTGCGGCGGCCGCATCGTCTGCGGCGCGCGCCTCCACCCAGGTGGCGGCTCCGTCGGCGAACTCCTCCTTCTTCCAGAACGGTGCCTTGGTTTTCAGCCAGTCGATCAGGAAGGCGGTGGCGTCCAGCGCCGGCTGGCGGTGCGACGCGGCAGCCAGCACCAGCACGATGTTCTCGCCGGCGGTGAGGCGACCGACCCGATGGATCACCGTGCAGCCGAGCAACTCCCAGCGCCGTTCGGCTTCCTCGACGATGCGCGCGATGGCGCGCTCGGTCATCGCCGGGTAGTGCTCCAGCGTCATCGCTGCGACGCGGTCCTGCGCGCTCGCCCGCACTGTGCCGACGAAGCAGCCGATGCCGCCGATATCCGTGCGGCCGGCGGTCAGCGCGGCGAATTCCGCACCGATGTCGAAATCCTCGGTCTGCACGCTGATCCGGGCCATGCCGCCAGCCTCCCGTCACCGGCCAAAGCTGATTATGGGCTGTGCGGCGCTGACCCGCCAGACGAGATCTGGATCGCGGATGGATCGGAGGCTCACCGAGTACCGTATTCCGGCCGGCGGTAATCGTCGTCCCGACGGCGATCCTCGTTCCGGCTCCAATCGTCGTCGTGATGACGCCACCTTCTCTCCTGCTGGGCCTGGTCGTGGCGCCATTCGTCCTGACGGCCGCGCTCGTACGCATCCCGGTCATCGCTTTTGTTATTGAAGAAACGCTGAGCCTGCCCAAGGAAGTCATTGTCGGCTCGGGCCGGAGCACTCAGCGACACCAGCGGAGCGGCAACCAGGACGCAGAGCGCCGTTGTGGTAATCAGGTGCATCTTTGGCCTCCTCACTTCGCACGCCGATACACTGGAAACGCGGAGGCGTTACGCCGGTTCGTTGCGTTTCTCACGCACGCGCGGCGGTGTCGTCACCTGTGTGCATGGAGAGCAAGAGACGAGCGGATGCCGTCGTCGCCTCCGATATCGACTTGATCTGGGACTCCAGCATCGTCGTTTGATGTCCGTCGATAGCGCTCACGACCCGATAGCGGGCTCGCCGCCGACCAGGGGCAGCAGCCGGACAACCACGAAGTTGTCCGGCTGCATGTCAGGCGTAAGCGATATGACGGTCTGCGCAATCTTGAAGCGATGATACGACAAGCAGCCTAATTCCAGTCAGGCATCATGCGAGGTAGCGACACCGAAAATGTCCAGTGCTTCGCTCGAAAGCCGAGCCGTCGCATGAGGCTCTGAGGACTGAGTCTCAAGGGGATGCGGCGGCTCGGCGTCCCGGAGTATACAGTCAAATAGTCAACGCGTAGGCACGTCTAGACGGAAGCGAGCATAGCAGCATGCAACGAGTTAGCAAGTACTAATATGCTCAAATCGTCTCATTGCCAGGGATTCAGATTTACCCTCCCGTCACCGGCGGGAAGAACGCCACCTCGTCGCCAGGACCGACGGGCGTGGCGGGATCGGCGAAGTCCTGGTTCACCGCACAGCGCACGGTGCGGCGGTTGGCGAAGGCACTGGCGTGGCCGGGGCTGCGCTCGGCCAGCCAGGCGATGAGCGCCCCGACGGTGCGCACATCGGCAGGCAGCGTCACGCATTCCTGTGACGTGCCGGTCCGCTCGCGCAGCCAGGCGAAGTAGAGGATGGTCAACGGCGTTGCGGCATCGGCCATGGCGGTTCAGCGTGGTGTGGGGACTGTCTCTATCCTGCCATCCGAATGTATGACCGTGCTGGTGCCATTGCCATTGGGCACGACGATCGCCGATCCGCCACCGGGTGGTGTGATGGTCTGGTAGCCGCTGGTGCCTCCGCCGGTGACCGCCGGACCCTGCGGGGTGGTATAGACCTGCCCCGCCGGATTGCGCGCGGGCGGCGTCGTGTCGGTGGGGCGGGGGCCGATCGGCGCCGACGGCAACGGTGCGCCCGGCTGGCCGGTGCCGGGCGGCGTCGAACTGCCGCGCGTGGCCGGCGGCGGCGGCACGTATGGCTGTTGGCTGCGGAAATCCGGCGACCCCGGAACCGGCCGTTCCGGCCCGCTGGGCTGGCCCTGTTGCTCGAGCTCCTGAAGGGTGGGCTCCT
Source organism: Acetobacteraceae bacterium (assembly GCA_025452005.1). GTDB lineage: Bacteria > Pseudomonadota > Alphaproteobacteria > Acetobacterales > Acetobacteraceae > JAMXLO01. The sequence continues at coordinate 16,525 of JANWJK010000297.1, forward strand.
TCGGCAGGGGACCGGGCCAGATGTCACCCGGCTCCGGTGTGAGTGGGGACGCGTCGACATCTTCGCCGGCGACGCGGCGCATGTTCTCGCTGTCGCCACCCGGGAAGTTTGGATTGGAGCCGGAGGTGAAGGGCGGGTTCCACCAGGTGTTGTAGCCGCAGCCGGACAGCGACAGGCACAGGCAGGTGAAGGCGATGCGCCGCATGAACCAGGGCTCCCACCGGTACGAATCGTCGGATCGACGGGCCGGACCGGCCGGCCGGTGCGGACTCTGCCCCGGCCATGCGCTGCGCTCAAGGACTTCGCGGATTTAGCTCCGGGCAATCGGGTCCCCTCCCCTGCTGCGCGGAGGGAGTGTTCGTCGTTCGCCGTCGTGGATACTTGATCCATATCAATGCCGGGTCGGCTGCGGTCGTTAGAATGATATCGGTTACGGAGGATCAGCAGATGTGGTGGTGGGGCCCCTCGTGGTTCGCGGGAATGCCGTTCCTTCCGATTTTGATGATGATCGTCATGGTCGTCATCTGCGTGGCGGTGATGTCCATGATGATGGGCATGCAGCCGCCTTGGCGCAGGTTCTCGGGAGAACCCGGCAAGACGGCCCGCGACATCCTGGACGAACGGTACGCCAGCGGGGCGATCGACAAATTCGAATATGAAGCCAAGCGGCGGGACCTGACCGCCTAAGCCCGTCGGCTGCTGCCAGAGCAAGAAGCGGTGTTCCGGTCGTCTCCGGAGCGTGCGACGCTCCGCTCGTCCCTGAAGCGGAAGCCGATGCGTCCCATCGTTCTGGCGATCGTTCTCGTTGTCCTCGCGTGCAGCCCGGCGCTGTCGGCGGGGGAGGAAGACCGGCCGGCCACGGCCGCTGTGAGAACCGGCAAGGAGCGCCTCGGGAACAAGGGTTCGGACGAGCAGCGCGTGGACGACTGCAAGGTGCCACTGGTGCAACGGACGCGCGTGCGGCCCACTGACTGCCACGTCCGATAGCCACGGCTATTTTTGTTCCGCCGGTGCCCGGCCGCCTGTAATCTGCCGGTGCGCGCCAGAGTCGGAACATGCTTGCAGTCGCAGCCAAACCAAGAGCGCCGGAGGCGGCCAGAACCCGGATGGTGGCGCCGGGCACGGCGCGCACCGCCGCGATCGGCGGGCATTATGGCGTGCCGGCCTACCTCCAGCATCGCGTTCGTGACCCCGCTGGTAGCCGCTCCGCGTGCGGCTGCGGTTCAGCGTCATGCAAGAGCTGTGGCGGCATCGGCAACACGGTGCCCGTGCCGGCGAACGATCCGTGGGCCGGATCGGCCAGCCACTCGCGAACCGCGCCAGGACCGGGCCGCACGGCGGGGCCGGGTCGTTCGGCGACGGCAGGCGTAAGCGGGGGCGGGCGCTGGCCGCTGCATGCCATCTTCGACCGGTTCGCATTCGACAAGTCCATCCTGACCGGCGAGCACTGGGACAGGGTCGATCCGCTCTCTCATCTGCTGCGGGCCCTGCCGGCGGGTGCGGTAACGCTCGAGGCGATCGGGCACACCGACTCGACCGGCACCGAGGTGTACAATCGCGGCCTCTCCGACCGCCGGGCGGACAGGATCGCCGAGGCGATCGGTCTGCGGGTAGGCACGGCCGTGACGCGGCGGGGCCGCGGTGCGGGAGAGCCGATCGCCAGCAACGCGACGGAGGATGGACGCGCACGCAACCGCCGCGTCGATCTGCAAATCTGGCCCGGCACGATCAACTGGACCTTGCCGGTCCCCAAGCCAGTGCCGGACCCGACGCATACGCCGGTGCCCGATCCGCCGGAGACCGAGCCGTTCTTCTGTCTGATCAGCCCGCTGCACTTCGCCATATGCCTGGGCGTGGTAGCCGGCCTCGGTGCGCTGGTGTTCGAGGGTCTCGGCATCCTGGGCGGCCTTTTGAGCGGCCTCCTGGCCGGGATCATCGGCGGTCTCGGCGGCATCCTGGATGGTGTCCGCCGCATCGCGCGCTGTCTGCGACACCCGATACGGTGCGCCCTCGGCGATGGCGATGGCGGCGACGACGGGCCCGACGACAAGCCCGAGGAGCCGCCGCCCGATCACGCGTGCCTCGCCGCCGGCGGCGTGAACCTGCCTGATGGCCAGGTCTTCCACGCAACGACTCCGCGCCACAACGGCACGCGGTGGGTCCTCGACGCGCCATTCAACATGGAACTGACCTTCCGTGACTCTGAACAGGAGGGCTGTGCCTGCTATTGCGGCGAGTACCTGCAGGAAGTCCGCGGCATGTTCGAAGTCTACGACGGCACGATGTGGCACCACACCCCGCACCCTATCCGGACCGATGGCACCACCTTGCACGCAACGATGTTCCAGGAAGACGGCAGGGAAGTCGGCGGCATCAACGCGTTCTACGGGCATCGCTATCAATCGACCGGGGCGCTGGGCATCAACGGTCAGTACGACAGGTTCGAGCCGCTGCGGCAGTACGGGTGCATCTACCTGGGTTACGACGCGCCTGGCCTCAATCTGGACCTGTATCCGGGCGGCGAACGTCGCCGGTTCAGCCTGGAGTTTCGCGGTACCGCTGTCGACGCTTGCGCCAATCGGAGCCATGTGGGGAGCTGGAGCCACTGGCGGGCATATGGCGAGTACGTTCCGCAATATGGCCCGCCGCCGCCACCGCCTTCGCAGAACCGGCCGCCGAGCAACGTCATCACGCGCCGGCCGCCGCGCATCGTCGGGCCACAGTTGGCGACACCGCTGCCCGCGGGCCTCGCGATCGAGATCGAGCGGCAGTGGCAGGACGATCCCAACTCGCTCTGCCTCGACAACCAGGTGAGCTGCGGTGCCGCGACCTATGTCGACGGGCTGACCCGGCAAGGCATCCGCCTGACGGAGGACCTGCGAAGAGAGGCGGTCGCCCGCGAACGCGCGGCGCTCGGAGCGCACTGCGACAATCTTGGCAGGTGGGCCATGGAGTCCTACCTCATCACGCTGGACGAGGTTGCCGAGAAGCGCCTCGACAACTTCCTGCATTGGGGCGAGCAGGTGGGCGATCACGCACTGCATTACGCCTGCCCCAACACCTAGCCCGACGATGTGGCGCCTGCTCGCCCGCACGCTCCTGGCCGGTCCGGTCGCCGGTCCGCCCGCGCCGACGGACCAGGAAACGGTGCACTCGCTGGGCGGCAGGCTGAATGCCGCGATGCAGCCCGGACTAGGCCGCAGCCTGGCGATCCTCCATGTCGATGGCGGCAGTTGCGGTGGCTGCGAGATCGAGCTGCGGGCGGTGCGGCGTGCCGTCTACGATCTGCAGCGCTTCGGCGTCAGCTTCGTGTCCACTCCGCGTCACGCCGACGTGCTGCTGGTGACCGGCCCGGTCACCCGCAACCTGGTGGAGGCGCTGGAACAGGCGCACGCAGCGACGCCGGATCCCAAATTCGTTGTGGCGGTGGGGGATTGTGCGGTGGATGGCGGGGTGTTCAAGGGCAGCTACGCCGTCACCGGCGGCGTCGGGGCGACCTTGCCCGTGGACCTGCTGATCGGCGGCTGCCCGCCGACACCCGATCGCATCCTGGCAGGACTGCGCGCGCTGCTTGAGGCGAACGCGCGCAGGGAGGCGACGGTCAGCTCGCGGTAGGCTTCGGCGTGTGGTGCGTCGTGCGATGCGATGCGTTGTGCACCGAGGAGTGATGCGGCTTGGCCTTGTGCGAGGTAGTCGTGTGATGAGAGTGCGGCTTGTGGTGCAGCGTGCTCGACGTGGCGGCCGCGACCGGCGAGGCGGTGAAGGCTGCGACCGGCAGAACGAGGCCGAGAAGGGCGAACAGGTGTCTGCGCGAGGGGGTCACGGGATTGGCTCCGAGTGTGGCAGGCGTTGTTGGGACAGGCTCACAGGTCGGTCGAAAAAGCGAGCTTAATCGACTGATGTGAATATCGGATGCCTTGACAGATTCGCGCAAGGGGGGATTCACAGCAAACACAGCACCTGCAATTCGCGCCGCAGTGCCGGCGGCAGGGCGTCCTCGCCGCGGGCGCGCCTGCCCAGGATCAGGTCGCGTGGGGCCTCGTCGGGACGCAGGTAGCGCCAGCCCTGGAACGGTTTGGTCGGCCGGCCGGTCAGCGGGACCAGCTTCGGGTCCAGCACCAGCCCGGTGCAGGCCGAGCCATCGTCGCGGCGATCCTCGATGATGTCGACGATACGCTGCCGCACCAACATGCTGCCGTTGATCACCCAGAACATCGAACCGCCGTCGATCACCTCCTGGTGGCGGCGCGGAAAGCTGCGCGTGCGATGGCGCAGCGGCGGGGTGCGCTGGGCACGCTCCGCCTGGAGTTCGCGCAGGTGGTCGATGTCGCGCACGCCGACGGCGAGCTTGGTGAGATGCAGCAAGGTCCCGCGACTCGCAGTCTGGTTCGCCTGCACCGACTATGCCCTGGCACCGTGCGCGGAGTCTCCCCCTTCCTCCGCAATCCAGGGCAATCGGGTGAGCGCCCGTGGAAGTGCCGCGCGGGCGGCAAAGCAAGGTTCCACACGGAGGTCACCGAGGTTCAAAGCCACTGAGAGCGACCGAGAATGGAAATGGCGCTCCGCGCGAAGCGCATAGTGATCTCGGTGGCACTCGGTGGCTCTCGGTGATCTCCGTGTGGAACCTTGCTTCCTCCGCTGCCTCGCACTCGGATACCGGGCCGTTCACCGAATTGCCCTGTCCGCAATCGGAGGGGGCGTCGATTGCCGCGCTGCGGGAAATCGGCTAACCGCTTGCGCAGTGGACAAATCGCTTGCAGATACCCTGATCGCTTGGCGCCGACACCTGCACGCGCACCCGGAACTCACCCTGCACGAGAAGGAGACCGCTGCGTTCGTCTGCGCGAAGCTGCGGGACCTTGGCGTGCCGCACATCGCCGGCGTGGGCGGACATGGCGTCGTCGCAACGATATCGCGCGGTCAGAGCAATCGCAGCGTCGGTCTGCGTGCCGACATGGATGCGTTGCCGATCGCCGAGACCACCGGCCTCGCCTA
>JANWJK010000298.1 GCA_025452005.1 Acetobacteraceae bacterium
CTTCGTCGCTCCGCTCCTCGCAATGACATGGGTCAGCATCACACGCGCTCGATCCGGCGGCGACCGAACAGGCCGTATGGCCGGAACATCAGCATCAGGATCATCAGCACATAGGGTGCGAAGTCCTTGGTGCCGCCGCCGACCATGGGATCGAGATAACCGGCGGCAAGTGCCTCCACGACGCCGACGATCAGACCACCGACCACCGCACCGACGATGGAATCGAGCCCGCCCAGGATCACCACCGGGAACACCTTCAGCCCGACCAACGGCAACTGGTTGTCCACGCCGAGCATCGCTCCCCAGATCACGCCGCCCAACGCGGATACGACGCCGGTCAGTGCCCAGGCCAACGCAAAATAGCGCTGCACGTTGATGCCCATGCCCATCGAGACGGTCTGGTTGTCGGCGACCGCACGCATCGCGACGCCCATCCGCGTCTTCAGGAAGAACCAGGTGAAGGCGGCGAGGAACACGACGCTGACGCCGGCGCCGACAAGCTGCACCGGCGGCAGCATCACCGGACCGATGAACAGCGGATCGTCGCTGATCGGCATGACGATCGCCCGCACGCCGGCGCCGAACACCAATGTGGCGACGCCGCGGATCAGCGAGGCGAGCCCGATCGTCGCCATGATCACCGCGACGATCGGCCGGCCGAGCAGCTTGCGCAGCACCACACGCTCGAGGCCGAAGCAGAAGGCGATCATGCCGGCGAGCGAGAGCACGGCGGCGAGCCAGAACGGCAGCGCGGCCCCCATCGCCGCGGCAGCTATGATGGCGGCGAGCATGACGAACTCGCCCTGTGCGAAGTTGATCGCGTCGGTCGCCTTGTAGACCAGTACGAAGCCGAGTGCGATCAACGCATACATCAGCCCGATCATCAGGCCGCTGGAGATCAGCAGCAGCGTGAAGTCGAGGTCGAATTCAGGCATGCGCCGGTTCCAGGACGGAACTGGTCGGTTCAAGCATGCCGTAGCTCTGCTTCAGATTGACCCCGAAGGCGCGAAAGCCGTGCAGCGTGCGCGGCGCGAGCGGCTCGCCGCCGGTGTTCGCCCAGCGCAGCCGGCGAAGCCCGATCTGGTCGCGCATCGGCGCAAAGACCAGAGCCTCGCCCAACGTGAGCTTGAGCCGCAGCAGCGGCGGGACGCTCTCGCCGGCCGCGCGGTGGCGTTCGGCACGTTCCGCAACCGACCGGAACCGGCCAAACAATGCCCGCTTCATGCCGGTTGCCTGGCTCGCGCGCGTCTCGATATCCGCCAGCATGCCGTCCCAGATGCGAGGCGGCGCGATCAGGACGGTAGGGCCGATCTCGCGCAGATCGCGCCGCGCCGTCTCCGGGTCCTCCGGACAGTTGCAGGTGAAACCGACCGACAGGAACAATGCCTGTGACGCCAGCACGTCCGAGAACCATGCCATCGGCAGCCAGGCGAGTGTCTCGTCCGTCTGCACGATGATCTCCGTGGCCATCAGCGCCTCGGCGGCAGCCACCAGGTTGGCGTGCGACAGCGTTGTGCCGCGCACGTCGCCGCCGGCTGCGGCATCATGAAGGACCAACGCGGTATCGCCAGGTTCACCGTGCTCGGTCTGAGAGGTGCCTGCGTCGGCCACCGCCTCGAACGATTTCAGCCAGTCGTGTTGCGCCTGGCGCATGCCGTGCGACGCCGTCTGTACGACAAGCCTAAGCCCGGGCACCCGCTGCTTGACCGATATGATCTTCTCGACCTGCTCGGCATCCTCGGCGACCACCATCGTCACGCCGGCGTGGTTCAGCACCTGGGCGATCCAGTCCGGTTCCGCATCGGGCGGCAACGGCACTGCCGCGCCGCCCAGCGACTGCACGGCCAGCATCGCGGCATAGAGGCGCGGGCGATTGTCGCCGATCACCGCGAGCCGATCGCCGCGGGCACATCCGTGCGCGGCCAGTCCGGCAGCGAAACGCGACACCAGCGCGGCGTACTCCGACCAGCTCAGCACCTGCCAGATGCCGCCGCGCTTCTCCCGCAGCGCGGGACGGGCGCCAAAGCTCGCCGCATTGCGGTACAGAAGCTGTGGCAGGGTCGTGGCGGCCTTCATGCCGCCTCCCGCCGACCGCCGGTGCCGAGATAGGCGCGGATCACTTCGGGATTGCTCTGTACGTCGGCGGGCGTTCCCTCGGCGATCTTGCGTCCGCGGTCCAGCACGGTGACGCGGTCGGAGATATCCATCACCACTGCCATGTCATGCTCGATCAGGATGATCGTGGTGCCCCACTGCGCGTTCACCTCCAGGATGAAGCGCGCCATGTCCTCCTTCTCGCCCTGGTTCATGCCACCCATCGGTTCGTCCAGCAGCAGCACCTTCGGCTCCAGCGCCAGCGCGCGCCCGAGTTCGACGCGCTTGCGCAGACCGTAGGGCAGCGCCGCGGAGGGCTGTTTGCGGATGTTCTGCAGTTCGAGAAAGTCGATCAGTTCCTCGACGCGGGCGCGATGGGCAAGTTCTTCCTTCTGGGCAAGGCCCCAGTAGACGAAAGACGACAACACGCCAGCGCGCATGTGCACGTGACGGCCGAGCATGATGTTGTCCAGCACGGTCATTCCGGCGAACAGCGCGATGTTCTGGAACGTGCGCGCGACACCCAGTGTGGCGATCGCCGAAGGGCGCGCGTGGGTGATGTCGCGGCCTTCCAATGCAATGGTTCCGCTGGTCGGGCGATAGAAACCCGAGATCATGTTGAGCAGCGAGGTCTTGCCGGCGCCGTTTGGTCCGATGACCGACATGATCTCGCCGCGACGGATGGACATCGTCACGTCCTCGACCGCGCGCACGCCGCCGAAATATTTCGACACGCCGGCGGTGGCAAGAATCGGTTGGTCGGTCGGAACGATCGACGTGCCGACCCGGTCGGCTGCCATGGTGCCGCGAACCTCCCTGTGTGAAGCCCTGTGATAAATTGTTGTCGTTCCGGCTGGTATAGACGGGGGCGGGCTGGCGATCAAGCAGTTGCGCGACCTCAGGACGTGGCGTTATCCAGGAGGGCAGATGGCGACCGATGAAGCGGCCAATCCCAAAGAACCGTACTGGCTCCTATGGGCGCGCGAAATTCAGGCACTGGCGCAGACCGGTCTCGCCTTTACGCGCGACCAATATGATCGCGAGCGTTACCAGCGGCTCCGCGCCTTGGCGGCTGAAATCATGACCGAGCACGCCGGCGCGAATATGCCGGACATCGAGATTCTGTTCACCCAACAATCCGGCTACGCCACCCCAAAGCTGGGCGTGCGCGGCGCGGTATTTCGGGACGCCCGGATACTGCTGGTGCGTGAGACAGCGGATCAGCATCGATGGACATTGCCGGGAGGCTGGGCGGATGTGAACGAGAGTCCCGCCGAGGCGGTTGCCCGGGAGGTACGCGAGGAGGCGGGGATCGAGGTTCGCCCATACAAGCTCGCCGCTGTGTGGGATCGCGCTCGTCACCCGCATGGTGTGGTGGAGCCCTTCCATGTGTGGCGGCTGTTCTTCTTATGCGAATACATCGGTGGCGATCTTCAGACCGGACCGGAGACAAGCGAGGTGGCGCTCTTCGCGGAGCATGAGTTGCCGACCGAGCTTTCGACGCGGCGCGTCCTGCTGCCCCAACTGCAGCGCATGTTCGAGCACATGCGCCGCCCTGAGCTGCCGACGGAGTTCGACTGAGGCATTCCAGCAATGACCGGTCGTCCCTTCAGAACTCCATCATGCCGGCGAGCATCATGCTGACAACGATGAGGCCAACCGGCAGGGCGCAGGCAACGAATGCCTTTGCCGCAGGTTGGCTTCTCACGAGCGCAAAGACGAGGAGAACGGCATTCACGACAAAGAACGCGAGCGAGCCGACGCCCCAGATCATCAGTGCGGCTCCGACGCCGCCGCCTCTGTCAGGACCGCCTGGGCCACTGGCTTCCAATGCTATCCCGAATGGGATGAGCAGCACGACGAAAGCGACGTAGGCAAGATTTCGCCGGCCAAATCGTTTCCACCTCGGCGTCCGAGGCGCGCTGTCAGGCTCCAGGTTGAGTGTCATAGCACGCATCACCGTCCGGCATGACGACCCATGGCTGTTTGCTCCGGGTCCAGAAGTGCATCGTCGGCTTCAGCCACGACGTATCATCGAGTGTGCCACCGCGTATCGTGCGATTGTAGCCTGGGGGCTCGGTACCGAGCCTTGGCCCGCCGTATAGAGTAGTCCCGCAATCCGGACATACCCAGCGCGTCTTGACGCGCCCACTGGCCGTGATGCCTCCAGGAAGTCCCACGGCTTCCTTTCCCGTCTGTCGGAACGCTTCGCCGGGAATGGTTACGCCAATGGAGAAGGCGCTGCTGGTGATGCGCTGGCAGTCCAGGCAGTGGCAGGGATAGACTTTGAGGGGTGGCTGCGTGACTTCATAGCGTATCGCACCGCAGAGGCACCCACCTGTGAGCGGCAGTTTCATACTATACCTTTGCCATGTAGAAAGACCACAGGAGTGGTTCCGTCCAAGTGCGACCTACGGCTCGCTACCGTCCTGCTTCGCCCGCCCAATCACCTTGTCGGCAACCGCGAGCGCGAGCTTGCGTCCCTCATCGATGTCGCTCCGATAGTGAATGCCCGCCCAGATGCGTGATTCCGTGGCCCGCTCGCCCAGTGCCGCGAAATACTCGGCATCGCGTGGGAAGAGATAGCCAAGCACCTTGGCGACGGCAATCGAGGTGCAGGCATGTGCCGAGGGATAGCTCGGATGATTTGGGGTGGGAACCACGGTTTTCAGGTCCGGGTCGAGTTGGAACGGACGGATCGCCCAATAGGCGTACTTGGAATCCCAGCATGCGATGAAAGCATCCGTCAGCGTGATATACGGCAACGCATAGTCGCGGGCCGCGCGCGGGGCATCGTTGTCGAGCCGGTATTCCAGGGTCTTCAGACCTATCTGCTCACTCCAGTATCGGTGCGAGCGAAGACCGCCAGCCGCGCTTTCCCAGAACATCGCCTCGGTGTTGGTCATCGGCGTGCGGGGGAAGTTCTTCAATTCGGCAAGTTCGGCTGCCTTGGCGGGCGAATCATACGGGATGGGTGGTGGCGTACGGAATTCGCTTTGCGAGGACAGAACCCACGGATTCCATGTGGCCAGCATCGGAAGGATCGGATTTGTTCCAGTCCATTTACCTGGGCCGCTCGGCACAGAACCCGTCCACTTGGCATCCGAACCATCGGCCTTGCCACGCTCGATCACCAAAGCGGCGACCCGTCTGCCGAGGTCCATGCCTGCTGTCACATCGCTCGGGTAGTTGACACCGGCAGCGACGCGCGATTGCGCCGCCTCATTCGCCTTCTGTCGGAAGAAGTCCGCGCGATCCGGAAAGATATAAGCCAGCACCTCCGAGGCGGCGCCGGCGGCCACCGCATGCTCGGCGGGATACGATGGGCTCGGCGGATTCGGAATGGCAGTCGTCAGGTCGGACCTGGCGGCGCTTGGATGCGGCCGGTTGTATGCATACTTGCTGTCCCACGCAGCCACCATGGCATCATAGATTGCCACATGCATGAGCGCGAGATCACGCATGGCCATCGACGATGGCATATTGCGTTTGGTGATATCGGTGAGCGCGATCTCGCTCCACCGATAGGATGGCGATCCGGTGTCCCAGTAGGCAATCTGGGCGAGCGATGTCTGGTCCCGCTTGGTGACCAGCCCGACAAGCTCGGTCAGTTCCTTGTCAGTTGCAGCGCTATCAGGCGGTGACGGCACCCGAAACTGTTGACCCGAGATGACCCAGGTTTTCCACGTCCCAGCGTTTGGTTCCGTCTGGCTGGGCTGCTCTGCCCGTACCGGCATGATGCAACAGGCGAGCAGCAACGCCGCCGCACATGGATATATGCGCATGCTTCCCTCCCTAGCCGTCGTTGTTTTGCGAGGAGGGAGACTAGCATGGCGACCAGCCAAGACACGATCAAAATGTCGTCCCTGTTCCCGTACTATTCTTTCAGGGAATTTCGAAGAGCGTGACCTCACGGGCGAGGCCGCGCAACAACGTTGAGCGGGGTACCGGATCGATCCCGCTGCGCGCCAGCAACTCGGCGGCCGCGGTGTCGTGTACGATCGCGTCGGTAACGAGAATCGCAGTGGAGTTCGCAGCACTCTGCACACGAGACGCGACGTTGACAGTCTGGCCGAAGAAGTCCTGACGTTCGTTGAGCAACACGGCAAGGCATGGCCCTTCGTGGATGCCGATCTTGAGCGACAGGTCATTGCGCCCATGCGCTTCATTGAACCTGCGCATCCCCTCGCGCATGCGCAGCGCAGCGCTGACCGCCTGGTCGGGCGAGAGGAATGTCGCCATGACCGCATCACCGATCGTCTTGATCACAGCTCCGGACTCCTCGGCGACGATCTCGAGCAGCACGCGAAAGTGGCTCCGCACGAGATCGAACGCGACAAGGTCACCCACCCGCTCGTAAAGCTCCGTCGAACTCCTGAGATCGGTGAACAGGAAGGTCAGGCTGGTGATCTTCAATTGTTGGTCAATATCCAGCGTGTCGGTTCGATAAAGGTCGCGGAACGTCTGATTGCTCAGCAGGCGCCGCGCGGTGAGGAACGGCTTGCGGCTGCCAAGCAGGTTGTGCAGCCGGTCCGCGGCGATCAACACGGAAGGCAATATGCGCGTATCGCTCCGATTTTCCAGCGAAAGCCGCAGCGGGCCGGGTTGCACGATTTGGGTACTGATCGGCGAGTGCGCCCTGTTGAAGGCCATAGAGAGATGACGTCGCTCGCGGGTCGGCCTGCCCTTGACGTCGAGGAAGTAAGCGCTGTGGGTAACCGGCTCGAAGACGATAATGAACTCGGACGGGAGTTGCAGAGACAGCACCCCGCTTTCGCCTGCCGGCAACTCGATCGAGCCGATCGTGATCTCCTCCATGAGATCCTCGAACCCTTCATCCGGCAGATCGATCGCCGAGCTCCAGTGGATCTGCCGGTAGTACTCCCAGATCGACAGGCTGTGCGGGTCGTGCGCCCCAATCCGGCGCACCCGGGGACTGATGGTGAAAACCACCTCGACCATCTCGTCCAGCGAAGGCTCGTAGCCGGCCGCACAGGTTGCGCAGTGATAGTGTTCCTGGCGGACCGACTTCAGGGTCGCCGAGGCATCCAGCACGCCGCCGCAACCGGGGCACAGCACGTTCCAGGACATGTCCAGCAGACCGATCCGCGAGGCCTGGAGCAGCACGGTGATCGCGGCCTCCTCCCGCAGACCGAATTGAGCGGCGAATTCCAACGCGTTGATGTGGCTTAGTGCCCGGTCCGGACCCTCGCGGATGAGCCGTTGGAGAGCTGCGACCGCATCCGGATCCGCTGAGCTACGGAGAGCCGAGTAATAGGTTTCGGGTTCCTGCATAGGAGAAGCCTAACTGAGGATTCCAGGATTCCAGAGCGGGATATGGTTTTGATAGTATCGAGCAGATCAAGACGGGGCGAACATCCACCCCATCACGACTTGGCGACGGCGCGGTGTCTCAGGATGCACGCGCGGCGAGACATTCGCCAGGGGCGCCTCGCGCGTCGACTGAAGATCGCTCAATAAGTCTCGCGCGACTTTTGCCCTATCTCGATCATTTGCAGAACCCACTTCCGGCTGGCGCCCTCGCCGAAGTGCGACTGCAACAGAAGTCGGCAGTTGTGATCCACCAAGTGGCGCAGAGTTGTGTCCAAGTCCTTCGTAGCCCCATCCACCAACTTGGCACGATCTTCCGCACTCACCTTCGGCAGCGACGCAAGATGTTCCCGGACGTATGCAGGGCCGCCGCCTGCGACCTGGGCGTCGGTAAACACCTTGATGACCTGTTGCAGTGTGGGAATCTCCCCGTCATCGAGACTGCAATTAGCAAGCGCGGGTAATACTGAGCCCGGTGTCAATCCTTGTTCGTAGGATGGGTCCTCCTGCGGATTGACCGCAGGCAGTTCACTCGCCAGACGTTGCAGGCAGGCCCAACACTGAGGACTGATCGGATCAGCGGCAGCGGTGCCCGAGACAGTTATCACGCAAACCGTGAGGCACATTGTTGGCAACGCATGCCGCAGCCCTGTACGGCGTGTGCGCGGCGACGTTGGGAGATGGGTCAAGAACTGCCTCCCTGGGCAGCGTGCTCGCCTTGGTGGGCGACTACAGCGCCGCCTCGTAGCCAATGGGTGTAGTTGGATCCGATCATCTGCGATCCCTGGCACTGCGCGACTACCGCACCCGCTCCACGGCCAATTCCCTGATTGTCAGCCGTGCGATTATCAAGTCGTCAACGTGCCCCTTGCGCATCTTAGCCCGGCCAAGAGCGAGCTGTCCGATCGCCATCTTGCCGATTGCCAACGCACCAGGATGCTGATTCGCGGTCGTGGCGATCTTCTCGCAGCAGACCTACGCTCCGGTCGGCAGAGTGAAGCCTGCGGTGCCTGCGCCGTTAGCACATAGGGTGGCGTCCCCTGCGGGATTCGAACCCGCGTTGCCGCCGTGAGAGGGCGGTGTCCTGGGCCTCTAGACGAAGGGGACCTCGCTCAGGCCGCGCCTTCTAGGGCACCGAGCAGGCAAGTTCAAGCCGGCTCAGGGCGCTCGCAGCCCCACGCGCCCGACAACGGCACCCGTCCGCGGGTCGATCAGCAACACGCGATCGGGCCCGCCCCCCTGCAACTGCACCGCCAGCCGATCTCCCGCCGCGGCGATTCCCACCATCCGCGTCCCTGCCGGCTCGTCCAGCACCAACGCGGCCGACGAAGGCGCCGTCGTTCCGGTCCCGCCGAGCCGCCGCGCAACCAGCACCACCAGCGTCGTCGTCGCCACGACGATCAGCACGCCCATGACGATGACGAGCAACTTCAGGAACCGCATACTCCCTCCCCATGCAGGACCGAGCGCCTCCCGCCGGCTCGTTCACCACCGTCGCCGAACCCGCGGCGCGCGGCCGCCGGCTCGACCGGTTCCTGGCCGACGCCATCGGCACGCTGTCGCGCTCACGCGTCAAGGCGTTGATCGAACAAGGCCTCGCCCGCCGCGACGGAAGCGTCCTCAGCGAGCCGGCCGAGCCGGTCCGACCCGGCGCCACCTATGTGCTCGACCTGCCGGCACCCGTCTCCGCGACGCCTCAACCGCAGGCAATCCCCTTCCCGATCCTCTACGAGGACGCCGACCTGATCGTCATAGACAAGCCGGCCGGGTTGGTCGTGCACCCGGCGCCCGGCAACTATGACGGCACGCTGGTCAACGCGCTGCTGGCCCATTGCGGCGATCAGCTCACCGGCATCGGCGGAGAGCGGCGGCCGGGCATCGTACACCGGCTGGACAAGGACACCTCCGGCATCATGGTGGTCGCCAAGACACAGCTGGCCAACACGGCGTTGACCGCCGCGTTCGCCGCGCGCGACCTCGACCGCGCCTACCTGGCGCTTGTCTGGGGCCTGCCCAATCCTCTCGCCGGAGAGATCGAGGCGGCGATCGGCCGCGACCGGCGTGACCGCAAGCGCATGGCTGTCGTCGCCCGCAACGGCAAGCCCGCACTTACGCGCTACCGCACCTTGCGTGCCTGGCAGACCGCGGTCGCCCTGCTGGAATGCGTGCTCGCCACCGGACGGACGCACCAGATCCGCGTCCACCTCGCCAGCCGCGGCCACCCGGTGGTCGGCGACCCGGTCTACCTTCGCCGCGTGCCAGCCGTCGCCCGCTCGCTGCCCGAGCCCATCCGGCAGCGCCTCCTGGATTTCCCGCGCCAGGCGCTCCACGCGACGCGGCTCGGATTCACCCATCCTCGCACCGGCCAGCCGCTCAACTTCGCCAGCGAACCGCCGGCCGACATGGCCGGCCTGATCGCCGCAATCGAATGTGACCTGCGGCCAGCGCAGGGCTGATAGCGGCTGGATTCCTTGACAGGACTAAATCAGTCCTGTATGTGGAATGCACCGGCGCGAACGGGTGTATTGCGTCGGTGGGGACGTCCGGAAGCGCCGCCGCCAGGATGGGACGGGTATCCGGGACGTGATGTCCCATCCCGCACCCATGACTGGTTCAGTCACATTCCGGCCTCACTCTTGCGCCGAACTGGGCAGGAAGCAGGCACGACGAAAGGAGCCTTCCCCTTGGCCTCTGCCGTCATCAACGTCGCTCCCGAGGGCAATCTCTCGCGGTATCTCCAGGAGATCCGCAAATTCCCCATGCTGTCCCCGGAGGAGGAGCTCGCTCTCTCCCGCCGGTGGCGCGACCATGAGGATATGGAGGCGGCACACAAGCTTGTCACATCACATCTGCGACTCGTGGCGAAGATCGCCATGGGGTACCGCGGTTACGGCCTGCCGGTCGGCGAGCTGATCTCCGAGGGCAATGTCGGCATGATGCAGGCGGTGAAGCGATTCGATCCGGATCGCGGGTTCCGCCTCGCCACGTACGCCATGTGGTGGATCAGGGCCGCGATCCAGGAATACATCCTGCATAGCTGGTCGCTGGTGAAAATGGGCACTACCGCCGCCCAGAAGAAGCTGTTCTTCAACCTGCGCCGGCTGAAGGGTCAGATGCAGGCGATCGACGATGGCGACCTGCAGCCCGAGCAGGTGGCGAAGATCGCACGCATGCTGGACGTGCCTGAGCAGGACGTGGTCAGCATGAACCGCCGGCTTGCCGCACCGGATCACAGCCTGAACGCCACCGTCCGCCAGGACAGCGAAGGCGAATGGCAGGACTGGCTGGTCGACGAGACCGACAGCCAGGAAACCAGCTACGCCGAACACGAGGAACTGACCGGCCGCAAGGCGCTGCTGAGCAGCGCGCTCAAGACGCTGAACGAACGCGAACGCCACATCCTGATCGAGCGCCGATTGAAGGACAATCCGACCACGCTAGAGGAGCTCTCGCAGCAGTACGGCATCTCGCGCGAACGGGTGCGCCAGATCGAGGTGCGCGCCTTCGAGAAGCTGCAGAAGGCGATGAAGGCGCAGATCGCGGAGCGTCGGCTGCAATCGCAGTCGGCCATTGCCGCGCGCCAGGCGTCGGGCAGGCAAGCGGCCGATCACTGATCGCCGTGGGGCGCCTCCAGCGTCCAGGCTTCCACCAACCTCGCCCGCTCGGCACGCAGCCGGGCGGCGCGGGCGATGCTTAGCGCCTCCAGCGCCATGCGGACCACGATCGGGGTGATCTCTGCCAACAGCCAGCCGGCCGCCGCCGCGGTCCATGCGGTTCCGACGACGCGGACATTGCCTGCCAGCGCCGTCGCTACCGCCATGCTATGGCCTGACGTCCACAACGCGCGCACCGGATCGACCGCGGCCGCCATGCTGCATAGCGCGATGCTGCGCGCGCGCGGACGCCCCGGTTCGTGATCCAGCAGGACCGCCAGCAGCGCGGGCCCGAGGATGACGCCTAGCAACAGCGCCGTCGGCGTGGCCAGCGTCACCATTGCCCCGCACAACAGGCCTTGCAGCCAGGTCAGCGAATGCTGCCGCGGCTGCCGCGTAACGAGACCGGTCGCGGCCTTCCGTTTTGCCATCGGCGCCTCAGCCAAGCGCCGCCACGGCAAGCACCGTGGCCATCGCGGTCAGCCCGAGGCCGGCGGCGATCTCCTGGCCAAGGCGCACCGCCATCACCGCCCGACCGGGCGCGCCTCCGACGATCTGCGCCAGTTCCGCGTCGATCTGCTCCAATTGCCGCACCGCTTCGTGCGCATCGCGCATATCGGCGCTTCTCCCGGCTGGGTCTTCGAGCACCTGAAGCATTGGCGCCAGGTAGCCGGCCTGCGTCAGCGCCCGCAGCCGCTCCTCCACGGCAGCACGGCGCTCACGGTTCCTCCAGGTGGCGAGAACGGGCCCCGCGCGCGCGGCCAGCCAGGCGGCGACCCCCGGCAGCGGCCGCGGGTGCAGCCGCGACTGCAATTGCGCCAGCACGCGCAGTTGCGCCAGGCACGTTGCCCCCATGGCGCCGCCGCTCTGGACGGACAGATCATTGTCCATGCGCCGTTCCAGCCGGGCGGCGATGAAAGCGGCAAGCTGCGTGTCGATCGGCTCGCCCTGCCGGCGATCGACGTGGCTTGCCGTCTCCTCCAACGCCGGCAGCAGATCAGCCAGCCGCGCCACCCAATGCCCGTCCACCAGAGGACTGGCACAGGGCATCATGGGGTTCAGGAGATAGGCGAGCCGCGGCACGCCGCTGCCCTCGCCGCGCTGCTGCAACCAACTGTGCTGCTGGCGCGCCTCGACCCGCATGACGGTGGCGTCGCAACGTTCGGCACGAGCCGCCGCCCAGTTGCCGGCTTCCTCGCGCAGGATGATCTCCTCGAGCGGCACCACGGCGTCGGGCTTGCTGGCCTGGGCCGCGGCAAGTGCTGTGCCGATGCCATCTGGCCACAACGCCAGTCCGCGCCAGCACAGCGGTGCCAGTGGATCGAGCACCGCGATCGCGCGCATCACCAATGCCGCCTCGCCATCGACATCGTTCGGTGACATATCCAGGTTGCGGTGGCGCACCAGCTCTTCCACCCGGGTGGCAAGTTGGGCATCGCCCAACCCGCGGCGCAGCCATTGCTCGACATGATTGGCGCGCAACGCGTTCAGTCCCTGGTCAGGCTCGATCGCCAAGGCATACGCCAGCGACCGCGCGTTCCAGGCCTCGCCGCTGCCCAGGACGATGGGCCGTTGCGCCCGGCGCGGCGGCCGTGCCGCGACACGGCGCCCACGCGCGCTGGCCGGGTCGCGCAGCAAGGTCGGGGTCGGACGATGTTCGGGGTCCTCGGCCAGCATGCCGCGGACCAGGTCGCCGATGATAGGCGGCAGCCGTTCATCGCCTGCCAGCGCGGCATAGGTCCCCAGTTCCAGCTTGCGGCGGAGGATCGCACTGTCGTCAAGCTGCGCGAGCGGCGTACGGCCGATCGCCAGGCACAGTAGCAGCACGCCGAGCGCATAGACGTCGTCGGCGATGCTGCCATCGCCGCGGCCCGACGGCAGACACATCGCTGAATACGGCGGCTCGAACAGCACCGGTTGCGACATTGCCGGCGGTGCGGTCCAGGCGCTGCCGAGCACGATCGGCTGGCCAGGTGCAGTCTGGAACGCGTTGTCGGGACGGATGCCACGATGGGTCATGCCGCGCTCGTGCAGGTGCTCGAGCACGTGCGCCGCCGGGCGAAGCACGCAGTCGAGCAGCTCCGCCTCCGGCCAGGGCCGCTTGCGGCTGAGGATGCTGGGCCCCGGCGGCGCCACGCAGATCGCATAGCAGGCGTCGCCCGCCGTGCCGTAGGCCAGTGGCGTCAGCAGACTGTCGATCGGGGTCAGCAGGGCCTGGAAGGCGCGCGGCCGCGGCGGCAGACTCCGATCCAGCCTGATCGCCATCAGATCGGTCCGCCCGCTGAGCTGATCGGCTGCACCGCACGCCGCAAGACCGCCTACCGCGGGCAGCATTCGACCCGCATCGACCAGGTACTGATCGGCGATCAGGGCGCCGTTTTGGCGGACGGGTCCGGGACTGGCCATGTCGCGGCCAATCCTTGCCGAGAAAGGTTGAAGATCGGTGACCCTAACCCTCGAACGGATCCCTCATCAGTATCGTGTCGTCGCGCTCGGGGCTGGTCGAAAGCAGCGTCACCGGCGCCTCCACCAGCTCTTCGATGCGCCGCACATACTTGACCGCCTGCGCCGGCAGATCGGCCCAGGAGCGTGCGCCACGCGATGATCCGGTCCAGCCCTCCATCGTCTCGTACTCCGGCTCGGCCGCGGCCTGTGCGCCTGGCGCGGCCGGCAGATGACGGTAGCGCTCGCCGCCGATCCGATAGCCTGTACAGATCCTCAGCTCCGGCAGTCCGTCCAGCACGTCCAGCTTGGTCAGCGCCAGGCCATTGACGCCGCCCACCTTCACCGCCTGCCGCACCAGCACCGCATCGAACCAGCCGCAGCGGCGCCGCCGACCGGTATTGGTGCCGTACTCGTTGCCCCGATCCCCCAGCAACTGTCCCGTCGCATCGGCCAGTTCCGTCGGGAAAGGGCCAGCGCCGACGCGCGTGCTGTACGCCTTGGCGATCCCCAGAACGAAGCCGACCGCCGCCGGACCCACTCCAGCGCCGGCCGCGGCCGTCGCCGCCACCGTGTTGCTGGAGGTGACATACGGATATGTGCCGTGATCGACATCCAGCATCACCGCCTGCGCACCCTCGAACAGGATACGTCGTCCAGCCCGCCGCGCCTCGTCCAAACGCTCCCACACGGGCTCGGCGAACGGCAAGATCTGCGGCGCCAGCACGAGCAGCCGGGCGAGCACGTCGGACTTCGAAAATGTCGCGGCACCGAGGCCTTGCAGCAGCGTGTTGTGATGCAGCAGCAGCTCGTCCAGTTTGTCCGCCAGCGTCTGCGGCTCGGCCAGATCGGCGACCCGGATGGCACGACGCGCAGCCTTGTCCTCATAGGCGGGGCCGATGCCGCGGCCAGTGGTGCCGATCTTGCGATCGCCCCGGGCCGCCTCGCGTGCCCGGTCCAGTGCCGGATGCATCGGCAGGATCAGCGTGGCGTTTTCCGCGATGCGCAGCGAAGCCGGCGTTACGTCGATTCCCTGCGCCCGCACCTTTTCGATCTCGGTAAGCAGCGCCTCGGGGTCGACCACCACGCCGTTTCCGATGATGCCGATCTTGCCGCGCACGAGGCCGGACGGCAGCAGCGACAGCTTGTAGGTCTCATTGCCCACCACGAGGGTGTGGCCGGCATTGTGACCGCCCTGGAAGCGCACCACGATATCCGCCCGGCTGGCCAGCCAGTCGACCACCTTGCCCTTGCCCTCGTCGCCCCATTGGGCGCCGATCACCGCAACGTTCGCCATGTCTCAGGTTCCACTCAGTGGGACGGCGCTGCCGTTGCGCAGGATATGCGAACACGACAGCCTTCGCGCCTCGGCCACCGCGTCCTCCTCCGGGCCGAGCGCGGCGATGGTGGCATAGCCCAGGCGGCGCATCCGCGCAGCCTCGTCGCGGTCCGCGTTCGGAGGGACGTAAAGCCTCTGACGCGCCTCACGCGGCGGAGCGGCGCGCAGCACAGCATCAGGGAGCAAGGTGAGACCGGTGGCAGGTTCGGCCTCGCCACAAATATAGCGCCCGCCGCGGCCCAGCTCTTCATGCCGCCCGGGAGCGTAGATCGTGACCGAGACGCCGGTCTCGTATCGGAAGCCGCGGAACTCCACCGGATCGATCGTCAGGCGCAGGGTGGGCGCGCTGCCGCGGATCGCTGCGACCACTGCGGCAAGCCGGTTGGCGAGATCGCGCCCCGCCGGCGGCAGGTTGGCCGCCTCGAGGGCCTCCAATGCCCGATCCGCCGGTCCTGCCGCCAGCAAAAGGTGCGTCAGCGTCGGCGCCAGGCTGCCGCCGTGGCGGGTCACCGAGGCCGCATCCTTGCGGTCCAGTGCCCGCGCCAGCGCGGCCCGGGTCGTTCCGGCAAGCCCCGCATCGTCGAGCAGGACGGGAACCAGCGTCGGCAAGGTCAGGTCGAAGCTGGTGCGAACCAGACCCACCGACGCCAGCGCCTCTGCGCCCACCAGCACGATCTCCGCATCCGCAGCGGGATTGTCGCAGCCGATCAGTTCGATGCCGGCCTGGGCGATCTGCCGGTCGGGCGCAAGCTGGCTTCCCCGCACACGCAGGCACTGCCCGGCATAGGACAGCCGCAGTGGCCGAGGCGCCTGCGCGAGCCGCGTCGTGGCGATGCGCGCGACCTGCGGCGTGGTGTCGGCGCGCAGGCCCATCATGCGCTGGCTTTCCGGGTCCATCAGCCTGAACGTCTGCTCCGCCACCGCAGCACCGGAGCCGGCCAAGAGGCTGTCCTCGAATTCCAGCAGCGGCGGCTTCACGCGCTGGTAGCCGTGCGCGGCGAACACCTCCATGAGTGCCTCGACCGACGCCGCCTCGGTTTCGGCATCGGGCGGCAGCAGATCGCGCAGCCCGGCCGGCAGCAGCGCGCGGTGGTTGGTCACATCGTCGCTCATCGCGGCTTTCAGCTATCAGCTATCGGATCGCTGGGGAACCGCCGACCGGCGAGAGCGCGGCCCGGTCCCACCTACGATGTCCGCGAGCCGGACCGGCCGGAAATCCCACACGTCCACGCCGACGTCGAACTGGCGCGGCAATGGCTTCAGCCTGCCATGACTGTGGCCATGCAGGTTGATCACGCCTCGGCCCATGTCCCGCCAGGTACGAAACGGATAGTGGCATAGAACCAACCGGGTGCCATCGATGGTCACCTCGGCATATGTCTGCACGCTCTGCCACAAGGCGCAGCCCGTGACCGCAGCATCGTCGTTGTTGCCGATGACAAGATGTTTCCGGCCATGCAGCACCCCGAGCAGCCACGCGATGCGCGCAGGCGATTGACGAACGGCGAAGTCGCCCAGGTGCCATACTTCGTCGCCGGCCTCGATCATCGAATTCCAGCGATCGATCATCTGCTGATCCATCTCGGCAACCGACGCAAACGGACGACGATAGAAGCTGCGCGCAGCGGCATGACCGAAATGCTGGTCGCTGGAGAAATGGACGGACATCGGCTGCCTTCCTTCGATCACTCCGACGCTCGGCACATTGCACCGGATTCTTCCGCGAGCATGAGTCTTTCTCGTGCACGGATGAGTCTCTCTCTGGCAGGCACTCCGGCTCGCGGATACGTGACCCGTTCACGCAACGATTTCCGTAGAAATCGCCGCGGCTCATATCGCAAGTGAGGCCATGCCGCTTGCTGCATTCTTCGATGATCAACTGCAAACGCTGCGCACGTTCATGGAGCAACCGCAGCACGTTGTGCAGGTGATCGAGATCGACGCGGAGTTCCGCCCGATCCTGCTCAAGATGCTCATCGGCCTGGATGAGCAGATGGACTTCCCGCACATATTGATCGGCTACGACGGATTATTTGCCGAACCGAAAGAATGGTTCCGCGTCCTGCAGGACAGGTTGGAGGAACAGTGGACCATACATGCCGAAGAACTTGCCGGCATGGGCATCAGCACGATCAATCAAGCCAAAGATCCATCGACCCGCGGACCGTGGCCGTTCCTGCTGCGCGCGGAGCAGATCGCCGATGCACTGCCCGACAATTGTGGGTCATTGGTGTTCC
Source organism: Acetobacteraceae bacterium (assembly GCA_025452005.1). Taxonomy (GTDB): domain Bacteria; phylum Pseudomonadota; class Alphaproteobacteria; order Acetobacterales; family Acetobacteraceae; genus JAMXLO01. The sequence continues at coordinate 17,097 of JANWJK010000298.1, forward strand.
TGATCGACCCGCAGCGTGTGGACGACGCGGCAGGATTCGCGCGGTCGATCGAATTCCTCGCTGACAATATCCGCAGCCGCTGGCTGAAACTTGTCGTGCTCGATCAGCGGCTGGCGCCGCGCCTCGCGGATCTTGCCGACGAACACCGGCGCATCGGCCTGCAGACCTTTTGGTGCTCGCCGCAGGAACTGGAAAAGCGCCTGGATGACAAGCTGGCCGCGCAGCCACCCGGGACGTCGCCGGACAGTCGACGTGTCGCTGCCATGGCGGCCGCCGTGGCGTCAGCCAACAAGGACTATCCGAAGGCCGTGTCGTTACAGCAACAACTGCTCGATCAGGCCATATCCGACGGCACCGCGACCGAGCAGGCGGCGGCAGTGTACGGTCTGGGCAGCACGCTGCTTGCCGCGGGCGAATTCGAGGCGGCAGCCGAAAGGATCCTCCAGGCATGCCAGCTCTGCTCCGAGCATGGACTGAACGACCTGGCGCCGATGGCCTATACCAATCTCGGCATCGCACTGCATCGCCTCGGTGACTTCGATCAGGCCTTCGCGGCGTTGCGGGTCGGCAGCGCGTTCTACCGGGCGCAAGGAAATCTGCCCGGCGAGGCCTTCGTGTGCGACAATCTGGCGCTGATCTACCAGCAGCTCGGTCGGCCTGAAGACGCCGCACGTGCGTGGAATTACGCACTCGGCTGCTACGACAGCATCACCAACCCGGCCATGTCAGACGTGCGCGAGGCGGGACGCGGCGACATTCTCGCCAAGCTCGAGCGATTGGGAAACCTGGCGAATGCCGCTTGACACGCATGCGGTCCGCAAGGTGATTGCACACGGCGCCAGCATCGCTGCCGTGCATGCGGCAAGCCATCACAGTGCGGGCGACGTGTGGAAGCACACCGCCGCGGGAAGCGGGCACCAGGGTTCGACCGATCTGTTGCACCTGCCCGACAGCGACTTCAGTTCGACACCGCTGTCGAATGTTCCGGGCGCGCTCAAGCTGCAGGCGGGCGACCTTGGAGGCGCAGTGGCCGAGATCGGCAACGCACAGGGCGCCTTGGCGACGACCGGCGCCGTGTTCGGCGCGCTGACCGCGGCGGAGCAGATGGTCTCGACGCTGGTGTCGGCCATACCTTTTCCGGCGTTCCCGGCGGTTCGCGTGTCGGATTTCGACGTGGGTCTGCCGCACGCGCACAATCATCCACCCAACCTGATCCCGCCGGCTCCGCCGATACCGCTGCCGAGCACCGGTCCGGTGATCGCGATCCCGTACGTGTCGGGCGCCGCCACCGTGCTGATCAACGGAATGCCCGCCGGCCGCTGCGGCGATGTCGGTATGGGAATATGGTGCGGTGGGTTCTTTCCGATGTTCGAGATCTTCCTCGGCTCCTCGTCCGTTTGGCTCGAAGGCATGCGGGCGGCCCGCATCGGGGTGGACATAACCAAGCACTGCACATTCTCGGTGCCGAAGCCGGAGGATCCACCGATGGGTCCGATGATCGGTACAACCATCTCGGCCAGTCCCAACGTGATCATCGGTGGCGTGCCGATGCCGTCGCTCACCGCGATGGCGGTCGGGGCGGTGTTGAAAGTCGCATTCAAGGGGCTCGGCAAAGTCATTCGTCTGGCACAGGCGACCAAGGCAGGTGCAGCCTTCGCCCGGAACGTCGGCAAAGCCGCGAACGATCTGATGGATCATCTCGGCGTGGGGCCTGCATCGGCACTGCGCAACCGAGTCAACCGCGCCCTTTGCGCGGTCACTGGCCATCCGGTCGATATCGCAACCGGCAAGGTGTTCGTCGACGCGATCGATTTCGAACTGCCAGGTCCACTTCCGCTGATCTGGCAGCGGGTCTGGTACAGCACGTCGGCCTATGACGGACCGCTTGGCCAGGGATGGCACCACAGCCTCGATCAGGCGATTTCCCTTGGCGCCGACACAATGGCCATCCGGCTCGGTGATGGACGCGCTGTCATCCTGCCGTTGCCGCCCAACGGGCGAACTCACCATGACCCTGCCGAGAGGCTATGGGTCACGCGTCACGAAGACAGCGTCGTCGTGCAAACATTCGGACGGCTGAACTATCACTTCGGACCCGCGGCCGGCTGCTCGACATGGCCGCTGCAGCGGATCACCTTTTTGCAGAACTGGGTCAGGCTGGACCGCGACGGCACAGGGCTCCTCACCGGCCTTGAGACGTCATCCGGCCGGCGGCTTGTGTTCCGGTACGACGATCGAAGGCTGCTGCTGTCGGTTGACCTTCTACTGGAAGGAGCGGCGGAGTCCTGCCGCCTGATCGAGCATCGCTACGACGAGCATGGCCGGCTGCGCGAGTTCCTGGATTGCCTGCGCGAATGCCGCACCCTGTACGACTACCGCGGCAATCTGCTGGTGGAGGAGGTTGCCGCCAATGGCGGGCGCTTCCGTTTCACCTATGACGGTTTGGGTCCCTTCGCCCGCTGCGTACGAACCGAGGGCGATGGCCGCGCATTGTATCGCGACCTGACCTATGACGACGCGGCGGGATGCACGCATGTCGGCTACCTCGATGATGCACCGACGCGACATGACTGGCTTCCCGACGGCACCGTGTGGCGCACCGAGATCGAGCCCGGGTTCGAAATCCTCACCCAGCGGGATGAGCAACGCGATCTGTCCGTCGTCTCGACCACGTACGGCGGGAGCTTTCAGTTCAACCGCGATGCGGCCACGCGATCCATCACCGTCGTCCATCCGCGTGGCTTCGCCTTCCGCTTCGAGCGCGACGAGAACGACCAGCCCTACCTGCTGGAAACGCCGGACGGTTCGATCTGGCTGCGTCACTTCGACGAGCGAGGGGAGCTGGAAAGCGTCATCGATCCCGCGGGCAATGCGTTCCGTTACGATCACGACAGCCGGGGATTGCTGCGATCGATCGCATCGCCCGATGGGCGGCGCATGGCATTTGCCCATGATGCCGCCGGCATGCTGGCCAGCGAGACCGATTGGGCGGGTTTCATTACCTGGTTCGAGCACGACCGTTTGGGCCGGCTGGTCCGTGTCGAACTGCCGGACGGCGCAATCTACGCGATGGAACGCGATGCCGCCGGCCGTCTGACGACGTTGCATCGGCCGGACGGTTCTATGCGATCGTACGCGTGGGATGCCATGAACGATCTGGTCAGCTACCGCGATGAAGGTGGCGCGGTCTGGCAGTGGTCGTACAACAAAACGCGCCAGCCGGCGAAGATCTCGCGGCCGGATGGTTCGCTGGTCACAGTCTCTTACGACAGCGAGGACCGCCCGACAGAGATCGTCAATCGCCGTGGCGGGCGAACCACATTCGAGCGTGACAGGCGCGGACGCGTGGTTCGCGAAACCGACTTTGGCGGGCGCATCACGAACTACGTCCACGGCAAGGGCAGTCGGGTCGTTGCCATAGAACGGTGCGACGGGACCCGCGTCATTCCCGACTATGATCTCGACGGCCAATTGGTCGGCCTGACGGATGCGCAGTCCAGGAAGACGACCTGGACCTACGACTGGCAAGGCCGGCTGATTGCGGCAGCGGACGATAACAGCGCGCTGGAGCTGACCTACGACCAATGCGGCAATCTGGTGCGCTCGGCGGCAGCGTTCGAGATGAAGCCGCCGGCGTGGGGCGGCGCGATCGAACTTCGCTATCAGTACGACGCTCGCGGTCGCCGGATTGCCCGTTCGCTGTCATGCGGAGCGAACCTCGCGTTCAGCTACGATGCAAACGGCTGGCTTTGCGAGGTCCGCCGCGACGGAAACGTGTTGCTGCAGATCGAACGCGACGTGCGGGGAAGATCTGTCGCGATCTGCTGTCCCGGTGGTGCGCGGCTGAGCCAGGACTTCGACACGCTCGGCCGTTTGGTCGGGCAACATCTCGAAGGCGCCGATCCGTACCAGCGGACTTACCGCTACAATGAATTCGGAACGCTGTCGGAAGTTGTCGAAAGCGACCGAACGGTGCTGCACGCCGAGTACGACTCTTTCGGCCGGCTGGCGCGTGTCGCCAGCGAGGGAAACTGGCCGTACGGCGAAATCACCCGGGATCCGCACGGGTTCGCCACCAGCACCAGCCACGGCGCAAGCCTCGAGCTCGCGCCGGATGGTCGCGTGACGGCGTGCGACGATGCGCAGCCCGTCTACAACGATCTCGGCCAACTCATCCAAGTCAACGCTGCCGGCGGCCGGCTACGGCTGGATTACGATGGCCGAGACCGGCTCAGCCGTGTGAGCCGAGACGGCGAGGACGTGGCCACCTACGGCTACGACGCGCTTGACCGCCGGATCTGGAAATGCACGTCGGCCGAAACCAGGCACTTCACCTGGGACGACTGGACGCTGGTCGCAGAGATCGTGGGCGACCGTGTGACCGAATACATCATGGATCCCGCGACCCAGGTGCCTCTTGCGCGTCTCGCGGGGGGTGTGCTGGAGATCTATCATATTGACCAGGTCGGCGTACCGTTCAGGCTCAGCGACGGCGTCGGCCGCAGCCGCTGGACGGCGGCGCCCGATCTTGAACATGGCTGCGTGCCGCGAGCGGGTGGAACGGTCGCCCAGCCGCTGCGATTTCCCGGCCAGTATCACGACGAGGAGACCGGCCTGCACTACAACGGCTATCGGTATTATAGTCCCGTTTTCGGGCGTTATATTTCCCCCGATCCAGCCGGCGTGCTGGTCTCCGAGGACCTGTACGGCTACGTGGACAATCCACTGGACGAGATCGACCCGTGGGGCCTCGTGTTCCAGCGCCCCTACAGCAGTTCCGAAGTCACCGATATACTCAATGCCAGCGAAGGCAGACCAAGCCCGACTACCGGCCGCGACGGACACTCACGGAAAACGCACGTGAACCAAACGAACGAGCAACTGAGGGATCGTGTGAATGATCCCAGCGAGCCAAATGTGACATCGACCTTCGAAGGTACCCAGGCGCAGAATCGCGCAGCGACAGAAGCTATCAATTCGCCCGCAGGGCAGGCGAAGCTGCGCGAGCTCGATCTCAATCCCACCAAGAATCGCGTGACGATCAACGCTCCCACCTCGGGAGAGACCGTGCGTGGGACCCGTCTCGAGCAGGGATGGGTCAAGCGTGGACGCTCCACCCGCACGACCGTGACGGTCGACGTCCTGGACCGGACGCCGGGCGCCGAAGTCATCCATATCCAAACCTGTTACGGACGCCTCTGATGGATGAAACAGAATTCCAAGCGAGCTACCCGGTCATATTCGATATACTGGACTCGACGATCCGGCCCGGTGTGGATGGCTGCAACCTGCTCGAGTTGCTGCACCGCATCCTGATTCGTGCGCACCCGCAGCAGGCGCAGGCGTTGGTCGAGGAATTCGACCGGCTATGGCAGGACCGAACCTTCACTGCCGCGGAGCTGACGGAGATCTTCAATCGGGACGTTCCAGCTCTGTGCGCGCTGATGCACCAATCGACCGCCACGGCGGTGATCTTCTCGCTGGCCAAATACCTTCGCTATATCTACCAGCACGAGAAGCTGGGCTGATGCCGCTCAGTTGATTTTCACCAGCGCGCCCTTGATCGTGTGCGTCGCCTGCGCGGTGGTGTTCACTTCGCCGGCGACGGTCTCGACCGACGTCTGACCGGACAGCGATATCGTCTCCGCGTCCAGGATGATGTTCTTCGCCTTGATCTCCACCTTGCCGCCCTTTTCCATCCAGAGGGTGCTCTCGCCGACATGCAACTGGATACTGGTCGCCGCCTCCACGTAAACGTCCGCATCGGTCGAGGCCAGGACGTTGGACTGCTTCGACACTCTCTGCGCCTGGTTCGCCGCAACATAATGCGTATATGCGCCGGTAGTGATGCTGACCTTCGTGTCGCCCTTGATGGTTTCGGTGTGCGTGCCGCTCTGGACGTCGATCTTGCGGTTCCCGGTCTTCACCGTCTCGTTGTAGTCATGCGCGATGACGACGTTGGTGTCCTTGGTCGCATTGATCCGGATATCCTCCGACCCGCCCTTCCCTTCCATCACGATCTCATTGCCGCTGTGGTCCCGGATGGCACTCTGGGTCTTGTTCTCCGGCATCCCCATCGCCATGAGGTTGTCACCGTTGTAGACCCGGCCGGTGATCAGCGGCTGATCGGGATCGCCTTCCAGGAATGATACCACGACCTCGTGCCCGACATGCGGCAGGTTGACGCTGCCCCAACCATGACCGGCCCAGGCCTGTGAAACGCGAATCCAGCACGAGCTCTTGTCGTCGCGCTTGCCATACCGGTCCCAATGAAACTGCACGCGGACCCGCCCGAACCTGTCGGTGAAGATCTTCTCGCCCGGCGGCCCGACGACCGTCGCGGTCTGCGGACCGTGCACGATCGGCTTGGTCGTCCTACGTAGCGGCCGAAAACGCACATCGAAGGGGATCGCCTCGAAGCTGTTCGTGTAGCTCGGCAATTCGCCGCTATTGCCGAGATATGTCGGGTCGGATGCTTCATGGCGCACGCGGCTGATGACGTAGGCTTCGCCCGGATCCTGACAAGGGTGGCCGCGCAGCTTGAACTTGCCGCCGGTACACAGATGCGTATAGCGGCTCATGCCGTGGACAAGATGATATGCCGCCTCCTCCACCTCCATCAGCGTCCGCGTCGATCGTGTGCCGCGTCCCTTGTCGACGTAGAGGCCGGGATAGTCGAATCGCTCGAACGTGTCGGCACCGGCAAGCTTGAGCACGGTCTTTTCCGTCGTCAGGAGATTCTTCGAGGGCACCTGGAAATCGTAGTCGGTCTGCGCCCAACGGCCAGGCCGGAAGCCATAGCTGTGCTGCCAACCCGTCACGTGCCCCTCCGACTCGCTGCTCGACATGTAGGGGAGCGTCGTGTCGCGCAGGTCTTGGAAACTCACGTTCTTGTCGGCAATCACCAGGACATGTCGGTCAGCGTCGTGGCGGAAGAAATAGAACATGCCCGACTGTTCCATGAGCCGCGAGACGAAATCGAAAGCGGTCTCGCGATACTGCACGCAGAACTCGCATGGCGGATAATCCGACCTGGAGACTGCGATCTCGTAGTCGGTGAAGCCGAAGGTCTGGAACACCTGCTCGATGATCTGTGGCACGCTCAGCTTCTGGAAGATGCGGCAGTCGCTGGTGTGCGTCATGAACCACATCCACGGCACAATCTCCGCCGTGTACCGCCGATAGGCACGCAAGGTCAGCGGACCGGCGTGGAAGCGGCCGACCACGCCATTGATCGACCGGCAGTTTCCGTCATGGTCGCAGATAACAGCGTTGATCCTGCGGCCTATCAGGCTCTCCGGCCTGATCGCGTGGTCCGCCGACAGCATCTCCATCTGGTAGCTGAACAACTGCGAGAGTGGTTCATCGCCGACCAACGACGCCAGCAGCAGGTGATCCTTGCCGAGCGGCGTCTCGATCGACATGAAGTGCTGATCTTGCGAGAAGTCGATTCCGTCCACCAAAGCGGCTTCCCTCTGCTCGCGCTGTCGTTCGAAGCAAGGCCGGGCGCAGATAGGGGCAGGCGGCGACACTGGCAAAGGAAAGATATTCATCCGGCGCGCAAGGCGAATTCATGCATCAGGATCGGACGTCAGAACTGAGCCTGATCAACCGAATCGGCCGGTGGAGTGGCGATACTACCCCGTCATGCCGAAGCCTTGCCGTGATCAGCAATACGTGGATGGCCGGCCTTCGCCGGCCATGACGGGGTGGGTATCGACCGCACGGTACGTGAAGCAGTTAGCCCGCGTCGGACTCCTTACATGGGTGGCGCCACGCCGTCCTTGCCGACGGTCACGCTGCCCGCGGCCAGTTTGCCCTCGGCATTCTTCGTTGCTCCGAACATCACCGGCGCGCCCGGCTTCAGGTCGGCCCGCTCCGCTGGGGCAAAGGTCACGATCGGCGTGTCCGACGGCACGACGATCTTGTTGCTGTTGCCCTTGAACGACAGGCTGAGCTCGCGCCCCGACGTCGCCTCCACCGTGCCGGTGACGGTGCCGTTGGTCATCATGCTGCCCGGCTCGAGGTCCCACGGATAGTAACCCTCGCTGGCGCCCCGCATCGCCTCGGGGAAGACCAGCACCTCGATCGCCCGCAGCTCGCCGTTGGCGCCGGCCCTGGTGGCGATGCCGACATAGGCGTTCGGCTTGATGTCGGCGAGATCGACCTTCTTCACCGTCCGTACCGTCAACGGGTCGTTGAGCAGGACATCGACCTTCGGACCCTCGCGCGTGTTGATGCTCAGCGTCGGGCCCTCCACTGCGGCGATGGTGCCGCGGATCCGGGTGGGCGGCGCGTTCTGCGCAATGGCGGTGGTCGCGCACAGCGCGGCGGCCAGCGCGAGCAGTATCAGGCGTGCGAACAATGTTCTCTCCCCGTCAGGTTGGTTTTGGCTGCCGGGATGATAGGGACGATCCGGGTTTCGGGAAGGGGTAGGGCCAATTATGATCGGCGGCTAGGAGGATGGCCGATGGCACGCGCGAAATCCGAGGTCGTGATCTACCACAACCCGGCCTGTGCAACGTCACGCAAGGTGCTGGGCATGATCCGCGGGGCCGGCATCGAGCCGCGCGTGGTAGAATACCTGAAGACGCCGCCCAGCCGAGAGGAGCTGCTCGACCTGCTGCGGCGCATGGAAATGACGCCGCGCCAACTGCTGCGCCGGCGCGGCACGCCGTACGGTGAACTCGGCCTGGACGATCCGGCGCGATCGGACGAGGTGCTGATCGACGCGATCCTGGCGCATCCGATCCTGATGGAGCGGCCGGTTGTCGTGGGGCCTCGCGGGGTGCGCCTGTGCCGCCCGCCCGAGCGGGTCCAGGACGTGCTCGCGGCGCGTTGAACTGAAGTGGCGGGCAGGCTCACCATTGCGGCGCTGCGCCGGCAGGCGGTGCTGGGTTCGCTGCTGCCGGCGACCACGCTCGCACGCGCGATCGCCACCGCGGGCTTCGTGCAGGCCGACCCAATCCGTGCGCCGGCCCGGGCACAGGACCTGATCCTGCGGCATCGCGTCGCCGGCTATCGGGTGGGCGATCTGGAGCGGCGCTTTGCCCGCCTCGGGCTCGAGGAGGATTTCCTTTACGCCTACGGCTTCATGCCACGCGCCACCGCGCGGCTGCTGCATCCGCGCGACCCGGGCAGCTCCGGCCGCTGGCAGGTTCCAGACGATCTCGCCGCGGAGGTACTGGCCTTCGTCCGCGATCAGGGGCCGACGCATCCTGCGGACCTCGCACAGCGCTTCGGCCGCGAGCGGGCGGTGAATGGCTGGGGCGGCTTCTCCAAGGCCACGACGCGCGCGTTGCAGAGCCTCCACTATCATGGCCTCCTGCGGGTTGCCGGACGACGCGACGGCATCCGCGTTTACGAGGCGGCGGTGCCGCACCCCGACCCGCTGGCACCTGACGAGCGCAGCCGGCAGATCGCGCTGCTCGTGGTCGGCATCCTGGCGCCGCTCTCCGAGGCGGGGCTGGCCGCGACCTTCGGCCTGCTCGGCCGCGGCGCGCCGCGGCTGGGCGGATGGCGGCAGACCGTGGTGGCGCTGCTTGCCACGGGCGAACTGGAGAGCGGCGAGGTGGACAGCATCCGTTACATCTGGCCGGCCGGCGGGGCGACACGACGCGGCTCGCCGGATGCGGTGCGCCTGCTGGCGCCGTTCGATCCGATCGTGTGGGAGCGGCGGCGGTTCGAGCATCTGTGGGGCTGGGACTACCGCTTCGAGGCGTACACCCGGCCGGAGCAGCGCCGCTTCGGCTACTACGCGATGCCGCTGCTGCGTGGCTACGACATCATCGGCTGGGCCAATATCAGCCTCAAGGAGGGGCGGTTGGACGCCGATATCGGCTTCGTCGGCGCGCGGCCGAGGGATGCCGCCTTCCGGCGCGGCCTGGACGCCGAGCTGGCGGCGATGGAGAGTTTCCTGACCTAGCCGGGGAGACCCGCGATGCCGCCGAAGTTCGGATACCTGCTGCCGACGCGCGAGCAGATCATGGACGGACATGCCGAGGCTGCCTCCCTGCTGGCGCTGGCCGGGAGGGCCGAGGCGCTCGGGTACGACTCGGTCTGGGTCGGCGACTCGGTGCTGGCGCGACCGCGGCATGATCCGTTGACGCTGCTCGCCGGCGTGGCCGGACGGGTGCCTCGGGTGGCGCTCGGCACCGCGGTGCTGCTGCCGGCGCTGCGGAATCCCGTGCTGCTGGCACACCAGGTCGCGACACTGGATCAGGTGTCGGAGGGGCGCTTCATCCTGGGCGTCGGCATCGCGCGCGACGTGGCGAACATCCGCGCCGAGTTCGCTGCCTGCGGGGTTCCGTTCGAGCGGCGCATCGGGCGGATGATGGAAGGCCTCAGGCTCTGCCGTGCGCTGTGGACCGGCGAGCCGGTGGACTGGGAGGGGCGCTGGCCGGTAAAGGGCGGCATCCTGGCGCCGGTGCCGCATCGGCCGGGCGGTCCACCGATCTGGATCGGCGGCAATTCGCCGGCGAGTCTGGAGCGGGTTGGCAAATCGTTCGACGGCTGGTTTCCCAATGCGCCGGACGCCGCGCAATTCGCGACCCAGTGGCGCGAGGTGCAGGCGATCGCCCGCGCCGCCGGCCGCGACCCCGAGCGCCTGTCGGCAGCGATGTATCTGACGCTGACGGTCGATGAGGACGCCGATCGCGCGGCGCAGCGGATGGACGCGTTCCTGGAGGGCTACTACCACGCCCCGGCCGCGGAGCTGCGTCGTCGCCAGGCAGTGTATTCGGGCCCACGGGAGGGGGTGGCGTCCTGGCTGGACGGCTATGCGAAGGCGGGCGCGACGGACCTCGTGCTACGCTTCGCCGGCGCGCACGAACGGCACCTCGAGGCCTTGGCCAAGGTGCGCGCCGCGCTTGGCTGGTGAGCGAAACCCTGGTCCGATCGGCACGCAGGGCCTATCCTTGCGGCCATGACAGTGTCTGCCAGGGAGGCGGCTCATATGAATGACAGCGTCCAGTCCAACCCGACCGTCGCAGTCACGCCGGTCGGCCTGAACCATCTCGTGCTGAATGTCCGCGACATCGAGGCGTCGCACCGCTTCTGGACCGAGATGCTGGGGTTCCAGCAGGTCGGCGAGGTGCCGCCGCGCCTGGGCGGCGTGCAGCGCGGCGCCATGCGCTTCTACAGCGGCGTGCGCGACGGCAGGATGCATCACCACGACATCGCGCTGGTCGACACGCCCGAGATGGCGCAGCCGGAGGGGCCGAACCCGATCGGCCATGTCGCGATCGCGCTGCCCGATCGCGAGTCGTGGCTACGGCAACTTGCGTTCTTGCAAAGCCACGGGGTCGCATTCGAGCGCCGCGTCGAGCACGGCATGACGCACAGCCTGTATATCCGCGACCCGAACGGCTACAGCGTGGAACTGCTCTACGAGCTGCCGCGCGAGACGTGGGAAGGCAACATCAACGCCGCGCTGAACCACTACGTTGCGTTGCCGACGGAAGGTACGGCGGCTCTGGAGGACAAGGCGGAGTACCCGTCGTTCGGGAGGTGAGCATACGACGCGAGGAGGAGATGGCGCGTGGCCGATCCGGAATATAACACTGATCTGGCGCTCTGGGCCGAGAGGCAGGCGCGCGCCCGAGCCACGTGCGGGCTGGCGCGAAACGATTGCGCAGCAACGGAACGACGTCGAGCGCGTCTTGGTGGACTCCGCAAGCCTGCGGCCAACCGTTCCTGGGGTCGTCGAGATCGAGTTGGGTAAGGTGAGACCTGTGGCTGCGTTGGCACTCGCGGGACACGGCGAGCAGCCTCTGATCGACCTGAAGCTCGTCCGCTTTACGGCTCAGCAGGTGCTGAGCGATTGGTTCCCAGACTAGGAGCCACGGATGAATGCCCATGCATACGCATGACCCAGCGACGTCTGCGTCTGCGCCAATAGGGCCGTCTGCGATGCCGATTTGTTACGACGGGCCGATGTTGCCAGGCGTAGGAGCAGCCCGGCGGTAGCCGGCTGGGCGGCGAACCTCGCTCCGTTATTCCGCTGCTACACCCATCGGCGCAGCGGCTTCGGAGCGAAGCTCGCCGCGCGCCTGACCAACGATCTGCCAGCCGCCCCACAGGCCCAATCCGCCCATTACCGCGGCGACAATCACATCGGGCCAGCCGGTGCCGGTACCAAAGACCCCCACTGCCGCGAACAGCACCGCGCAGTTGCCGATCGCGTCATTACGAGAGCAAATCCAGACCGAGCGCATGTTCGCATCCCCGGTACGGAAGCGGTAGAGCATGAGCGCCACGCCGCCATTGGCGACCAGCGCGGCGATACCGACCGCGCCCATCATCTCGGCTTGCGGCAGGGTGCTGTGGAAGGTGTGCCATGCGGTGCAGCCCAGGACCCACAGCGCAAACACGATCAGCGTCCCACCTTTGACGAGGGCAGCGCGAGCGCGCCAGGCAAGTGCCATCCCGGCCACGCCAAGGCTGATCGCGTAGTTTGCCGAGTCGCCGAAGAAATCGAGGGCGTCGGCCTGCAACGAAGCCGAACCGGCAGCCACACCGGCGACAATCTCAGCCACGAACAGCGTAGCGTTCACAGCAAGTGCGATCCGCAGCGTGCGCCGCCAGCGAGGGCTGTTCAGCGCTGCGGCGGACGTGGCAGGCGAGCAAGAATCGTGACAGCAGGCCATGCAGATGCCTCAGCGGATTGCGACGGCCTGTTTATGCACCTTCCAGCCAGCACGGGGTCAAGGGAGCCACGGACATCGGCGGACTGGGCGCGCGGGGCGGCATCGAGCCAGAACGAACCGAGCCTATTGCGTAGGCAACAGTGTCGGCTGGGCCTCCTTCACAACCGGCGGGGGATTCCACTTCCCGGTAAGAGCATCGCTCTTCGGCGCATAGAGTCGCATCGTGAGGTTGAACGGCCCTTTCGGCGCCGGCAGCCAGTTCGCCTCTTTGTCGGCACCTGGGCTGGCGTTCTGGAAGTAGAGGTCGAGGGAGCCGTCCGGGTCATATTTGAACGGCATCCAACTACTGACAGCGAAGCGGTTGAGGGCGTTCGCCACTTGGTAGCCCTCAGGATCATACAGCGTGATCGACCAGAACGCATTCACCGGCGGCGTGGCACCTTTCTCGAAATGGACGACGTAGGCACCGGCGCCGTCCAACGGCTTTCCGGCCTCATCCGCAAGGTTGACCGGATAGATCGCGTCCTCCGGCAAGTTCGCGCCGAGACCGAGCTGGGCGATGATCGCGCGCTTCAGGTAGTAGTTGCCATAGACACCCATCGTGTCGGTGTTCATCGACCAGCCATTGGCGACACGTGCCAGACTGGCGACCTTCCATGCCATCAACTTCAAGCCGTCCGCGGGTGCGGTCTCAAGCCCGGCCTTGATCGCCGGATCGACCTTGTCGAGGTCAAAGCTCTTGCCCCGCTCGATCCCAATCCGCTGCATCTGGGCGACGATCGGTTGATCGGTGACGTGCGGTGGCTGCAGTTTCAGAATCTCCGCGGCGTAGGCGAAGAACTTGCCGGCGGGCATCGTGTCGACCGCGCTCTTTGGCGGGGTCTTCATATCGACGCTGGGATCGACGGAGCCCGCCGCCGGTGCGATCGCCTTGCCCCACTGTGCGAACGGCGTGACCTTGAAACCGGCCTGGATCTTGTGCACCGCTTCGTAGTCGGCTGGGCCGTCGGTCTTGGTGCGGCCGATGATCCAGACATACGGTGTTGGCGCGTCGATGCGGGCCACGCCTGCCGGTAGCGAGCCAGTCCACCCCGGCGGCACCACGGCATAGTCGCCGGCCTGCGTTCCGGTGGTGCGCCAGCCTGGTGAGGCGAACACGTCGGTCCACATGTCGAGCATCGGCAACAGGTAGTAGCGCCCGTGCGTATCGGGGACCGAGACGATCATCGGCTCCTTGGTCAGGTCCAGCCAGGCGCTGGAATACAGCGTGTCGAAGTTTGGCCGGACCACGACCTTCAGGTCGGCCGGCGGAAATGCGGAGAGGCTGGCAAACGTGTTCATCGGTGCGCTTATCCCCTCGACCTTGGCCACGTTGGTCAACTGCCTCCGCGTAAGGTCCATCGTGACAAGCGGGTAGAAATACGTGAAAGCGGTCACGCCGATCGCGTGTGCCTCTTGTTCGGTGATCGCCTCGGCCGCGCGGGCCGACCGTGACACGCCTACGACGAGCACCGCGCCGAGCAGCGCGGGAAGAGCGAGGCGAACGACCGGCGTCGGTATTCCAGCCATGCGCGAATTCTCCTTGATGCGGCCGTCGCGGGCCCGGTGATATCCGAAATTGGCACTCTTCCGTCGCGATCAAGTCATTGACAGGATTCAGCGCAGAAATCGAGAACTCTGGAACAGCCGTTGAGACCTTGTGCTTGCTTACGGCTCCGAGCGACCGGGCCCTTGACTCTGCGCTTGTGCAGATTGTGTGGCAACGCAGGCAGACATTCACCGACGGGTGCAGGCAGAGTTTCGCTCATGCCAACGATGAAAATTCATCCTTTGTCGGACCTTCATCGACACCTTAGCACGGCGGACCTGGCTGAGTGGGGCAGGAAGATGGGTTCCGCGGTGTGGTTGAACTGTACGGGTCTGGACGACCTCGACGCCAAGACCCACTCGGAAGTGGTCGTGCTGCTGCGGCAGGTGTTGGAGCCGCTGTGCAAGGACGCGGGCAAGACACTCACGATCACCAAAGGCGATCATCGCGGCGACCTCAACCTCGACTTCGATACCGATACGGACACACGGGCGCGGGAACTGTGCCCCCGCTCGGGAATGGGCAGCCTGCTCGGCGAGGACGCCGGCGAGTCGGTGTTCGTGCGGGCGCACCGAGACCTGCGCGTGTGCGGCCCGGTTGAGCCGAAGACCAGAACGCGCGATACGCGCCGCTTCCTGAACGCGTCCTGGTTGCTCGGTCCGGCACTGGCCAACACCGGCCTGCATGAGCTTGGCCATTTCATCGCCAAGCTCGAACACACAAGAGATTCGATGAACATCA
>JANWJK010000299.1 GCA_025452005.1 Acetobacteraceae bacterium
CAGGAGACCTTCCGATGGCTGATGCCGGCCCGTATGACGTGATCGTGGTTGGCGCGGGCAACGCCGCGCTGTGCGCCGCCCTCTCCGCGCAGGAGCAGGGTGCCAAGGTGCTGGTGCTGGAGAAGGCCAGCGAGGAGGAGCGCGGCGGCAACTCCACCTTCACCGCCGGCGGCTTCCGCTTCGTCCACCACGGCGTGGACGACCTGCGGAACGACGTGCTGGTCGATCTGTCCGACGCCGAGGCGAAGCAGATGTACATCCCGCCCTTCACGGCGGAGATCTACATGGACGACCTGATGAAGGTGACCGAGAATCTTTCGGAACCGGAACTGGCCGACCTGCTGGTGAACCGCTCGCGCGAGACCGTGGTGTGGATGCGCGAGAAGGGCGTGCGCTGGATCCCGATGTTCAAGCGCCAGTCGTACCTGGTGAACGGTATCCAGCACTTCTTCGGCGGCATGGCGGTGGAAGCGGTCGGCGGCGGCTGGGGGTTGGTGGACTTCCTGTTCAGGTCGGCCGAGCGCAACGGCATTACGGTCCGCTACAACACCGGGCTGCGCAAGCTGATCCAGAACCGCAAGGGCGAGGTCACCGGCGTCACGGTGTTCGGCCCCGACGGCTATGAGGACATCGGCGCCAAATCGGTGGTGCTGGCCTGCGGCGGCTTCGAGGCCGATCCCGAGATGCGTGTGCGATATTACGGTCCCGGCTGGGAGATGGCGCGCGTGCGCGGCACCCGGCACAACACCGGCGACGGCATCAAGGCGGCGCTGGAGATCGGTGCCGCGGCGTTCGGCGGTTGGTCGACGTGCCACGCGGTGCAATGGGACCTCAGCGCGCCGCCGTTCGGCGACCGCGTCGTGCTCGACAACTACCAGAAGCATTCGTATCCGATCGGCATCATCGTCAACGCCGACGGCGAGCGCTTCGTCGACGAGGGTGCGGACTTCCGCAACCACACCTATGCCAAGTACGGCCGCGAGGTGATGAAGCAGCCGCAGCGCATGGCGGTGCAGATCTTCGACAACAAGACCAACCACCTGACGCGCGACGAGTACCGCATCCGCCAGGTGACGAAGGCCGAGGCGAACACGCTGGAGGAACTGGCACAGAAACTGGAGATCAGCCCCGAAGGGCTGGTGCGCACGGTGCGCGGGTTCAACGAAGCGTGCCAGCCGGGCGAGTACAATCCGGCGATCCTCGACGGCAAGTGCACCAAGGGGATCACGCCGCCGAAGTCGAACTGGGCGCTGCCGATCGACGAGCCGCCGTTCCACGGCTACGCGGTGACCTGTGGCATCACGTTCAGCTTCGGCGGTCTGAAGATCACCACGGATGGCGAGGTCGAGGATACCACGGGCCGCGTCATCCCCGGATTGTACGCCGGCGGTGAGCTGGTGGGCGGGGTGTTCTACCAGAACTACCTGGGCGGCGCGGGGCTGATGTCCGGTTCGGTGTTCGGTCGCATCGCGGGGCGGTCTGCCGGAGGTTACGCGAAGCGCTGATCCCGTTTGCGCCGGTTAGGATCCGACGCGGGATAACTGCTCCAGTTGCCGGCACAGTTCGTGCCTCATCCCACGTCTTGCTGATCACAGCAACGAAGGACGTGGATGCCGACCTGCGTCGGCATGACGGGTACACGCATCACCACGTCACCAACCGCATCGGTTGTTCAGGCTCGGACCCTTAAGCCGATGTTAGCCGAACCGGTGCCACGCTGCCCCGCATTTCGGAGCAGCGCAGGTGCTGGACCGGCCCGGCATAGCGGCGACCCCGGGCGCCGCCTTCCACTCGAGCCGACTCATCTGGGCAATCGGCGCCACCCTCATCGTGATGACGCTGGCGGGCTGCGGTATAGCGATCTGGAACCTGCACGAGCAGACCATCGAACAGAACCGGCTCGCGGTAAGAAACATCGGCTTCGTGCTGGCCGAGCAGACCTCGCGTTACATGCAGGTGGTCGATCTGGTCTTGCAGGAGATCCAATCGCGCATCGCCGCCCTCGATGTCCGCTCTCCCGATGAGTTCACCCAGTCGTTGGGCACCGCTTCGGTGCGCAACTCGCTGCGCGAGAGGCTGAAGAACCTGCCGCAGGCGAATGCATTCTCCCTGATCAAGGCCGACGGCCATTTGCTTGTCAGTTCACGCGAACAGGTGGACGGCGACCTGGACTTTTCCGACCGTGATTACTATCGCCATTTCATCAGCGCGCCGGATGCCGGTCCATTCATCAGCGGCCCGACCAACAGCCGCATCGTCGGCACGCCGACCATCTATCTGGCGCGCCGGATCGATGGACCGAACCATAACATGCTGGGCCTCGTGGTCGGCGCCATCGATCTCCAGTATGTCAACGCCTTCTACCGGATGATCGAACTTCCCGCCGGCGAGACCGTGACCCTGCTGCGCCGGGACGGGCTCGTGCTGGCACGCTATCCGGATCCCACTCATGACGTCGGCACCCGCATGGCGGCGATCTCACCCTGGCACAGGCTCGTCAGCGGCGTGGGCGGGACCTATCGCTCTCCCGGATTTCTCGGCACCGGACGGGCCGTCGTGTCGGTGCACCCGCTGCATACCTGGCCGCTCGTCATCGATGTCTCGATGCTGGAACCGGTCGCGCTGGCCAAATGGCGCAACCAGGCCACGACGATCGCGGCCGGCGGTACCGGCGTGTCGGTCGGCTTTGCCGTGCTGTTCGGCGTGATCGGCATGCAGTTCCGCCGCAAGGCCGAACAGAATGACAGGCTCGCCGCGACCGCCGGAGCGCTGCGCGCCAGCGAGGCGCGCGTGCTGGACTTCGCCGAGATGTCGTCCGACTGGCTTTGGGAACTCAACGCCGACCTGTGCTTCACATTTGTATCGGACAGCCCGATGACCCGCGCCATGGGGGTGCGGACCCGCCTGGGCATGACGCCGTGGCAGGCATTGGGCGGCGAGCTGGGCAACCCGCATTGGGCTCGGCTCCGCGCCGACCTCCTGGCGCGCCAGCCATTTCGCAATTTCGTCGACCAGGAGGTCGACACGAGCGGCCAGCACCATCACGTCAGCATCAACGGCAACCCGGTGTTCGACACGGCAGGGAGTTTCGCCGGCTATCGAGGCACCGGACGTGAAGTCACCGCCGAGGTCGAGGCGGCGCGCGAGCTCGAGCTCGCCAAGGAACGAGCGGAAGCCGCGAGCCGCGCCAAGTCGGAGTTCCTCGCCAACATGAGCCACGAGCTGCGCACGCCGCTGAATGCCGTCATCGGCTTCTCTGAACTGATCCGCGATCAGCCTTTCGGCCGGATTGGTGCGAACTACGTGGAGTATGCCAGCGAGATCAACACCGCCGGCCATCATCTGCTCGACATGATCAATGACGTGCTCGATCTCTCGAAGATCGAGGCGGGCCGTTACCAGCTCGCGGACGACACGGTGGAAATCGGCGTGGTGGTGCGGACCTGCATCGGCATGCTGAGGCTGCGCGCGAAGGAGGGAGGCGTGCACATAGAGAACCGGGTGAATGCCATGCGCATCGCCGTGCGTGGCGACGCTCGTGCGCTGAAGCAGATCGTACTGAATCTGTTGTCCAATGCCGTGAAGTTCACCCCGCAGGATGGAACGGTATCGCTGCACATCGAGGATACCACCGACACAATGGCGCTGGTGGTGGCCGATACCGGCATCGGCATCGATGCCGGTGCTCTGCAATCGCTGGGCGCGCCGTTCCAGCAGGCGGACGCCTCGATCGGTCGCAGGTTCGGCGGCAGCGGCCTCGGCCTCGTGATCAGCCGGAAACTGCTGGCCCTGCACGGCGGAGCGCTGGCGATCGAGAGCACGCCGGGCCAGGGCACCACGGTGCGCGCCGTGTTGCCGCGCGACCGGATCGTCGAGGCCACGCCATCGGCGAGAGCGGCTACGCCCGAGCCCGCGTTATCTGCCTGACGCGCGCGGCAAGCGATCTCCGTGCCGCCGTCGCATCGCCTGCCAGCACGAGCAGTGCGGGCAGTTGTCCTGGTCGCGCCACCAGCGAGGCGATAACGCGCCACGTTCCGATCGCGCCATTCGCGTCAAGCGCGGCCAGTGCCGCCGGCGGCAGAACCCGTTCCGCCGGATCGCAGATCGCTCGCAGCACGGCGAACGGCACGCCGCGCTCACTGGCGATGCATGCCACCGCGCCGCTTTCCAGATCGATTGCCGCGGCAGATGTCCGGTCGCGGAGGCAGCGCTTTGCCGCAACGCTCGCCACGATCGTCTCGGCATCCAACACGGCATGCGGTGTTGCCCCGCCGAGAACCCGCGACAGTCCGGGATCGGTCGGGTGATGCGACCCGCCGGCGATCACCGCCGATGGGACGATCAGTGCGCCCGGCCGCAGCGCCGCGTCGAGCCCGCCCGCCAGGCCGAAGCTGACCAGCGCTCCGGCGCCGGCATCGGCGAGGCTCCGCGCTGCGGTCTTCGCGCCCGCCGCGGTTCCGCCGCCCACCGCCACAAGCCAACCCAGGCGTCGCGCGATCCGTGCCTCTGCCGCCAGGCCGACGACCACGCCGACCGACGGATCAGAAGCCAAATGCCACCCTGCGCGTGTTGCAGCAGCGCAGGTTGCGGTAGCGCGCCAATGCCAGCAACGGGAAATACCAGCGGTAGCCGTGATAGCGCAGATAGAATACGCGCGGAAAACCAACGGCGTTGTACGGCGCCTCGCGCCACCCGCCATCGTCGCACTGCGTTCGCTTCAGGTAGTCGAGACCCCGCGCCGCCGCCGGGTGGTCGGCTTCCTCCGCCGCCATCAGGCCAAGCAGCGCCCAAGCCGTCTGACTTGGCGTGCTTTCCTTGTAGCGACCGTGCGGCGCGTCGCGGTAGGTCTCTTCGTCCTCGCCCCAGCCGCCATCCTCGCGCTGCACGGCGAGCAGCCACGCAACTGCACGACACACCGCCGGATCGTCCGGCGGAATGCCCGCGGCGTTGAAGGCGCACAGTACCGACCATGTGCCGTAGATGTAGTTGGTGCCCCAGCGGCCGAACCAACTTCCCTCCGGCTCCTGCCCGCGACGCAGGAAGCCGAGCGCCCGGACCAGTACCGGATCGTCCGCCGGCATGCCGATCTGCGCCAGGAACGACACGCAGCGCGCCGTGACATCGGCGGTCGGCGGGTCGAGCAGAGCGCCGTGATCGGCGAACGGGATGTTGTTCAGATAGAGATGCGTGTTCTCCGGCTCGAACGCGCCCCAACCGCCGTCGGACGACTGCATGCCGATGATCCATTCGCGTGCCCGCGCGATCGCTTCGGCATGCGTGGAGTCGCCGTTGCGATGCAGCAGCATGCCGACCACGGCCGTGTCGTCGACATCTGGGTAGTGCGGGTTGGCGTACTGGAACGCCCAACCGCCCGGCCGCAGCCCCGGCCGGCGCACCGCCCAGTCGCCGACCACCTCCAGGATCTGCCGTTCACGCAGCCAGGCGCACGGCGCATTCGTGTCGCCGCCGGCTTCCGCAACCGCGTGTCCCGCCAGCCCGGTGTCCCAGATCGGCGACAGGCACGGCTGGCAGTATGCGCGGTCAGGTTCCTCCACCAGGAGCTTGCGCACCGCGCTCCAGGCGGTCGCGGCGTCCGGATGGCCGGGCGCATAGCCCAGCGTGTCGAACATCATCACGCTGTTGGCGATCGCCGGGTAGATGCCGCCCAGACCATCGTCGCCATTCAGCCGCTCGGTGACGAACCGCACCACCTTGTCGATCGCGCTCTGCCGGCTGCGGCGAGGGAATGCCGGCAGCGTCATGCGCAGCACGGAATCCACCGCCTTGAAGAACGGACCCCACCACGCCGACCTGTACGGCCCGCGGATCCAGTCGCGCACCTGCCCGGGCGGCGTGCGGAACAGCTCCGGGATCGCGACCCTGCGCGGATTGCGTGCCACCGGCCGCAGCGCCATCAGCACCAGCAGCGGCACGATCACCGTGCGCGACCAGTACGACACCTTCGACAGATGGAACGGGAACCACAGCGGCAGGTGTATGATCTCGAGCGGCATCACCGGCACCGCGTGCCACGGCACCTGGCCGAACAACGCAAGCTGCGCGCGGGTGAACACGTTGGTGCGCTCCGCTCCACCCGCCGCCAGGATCGCCTGCCGCGCACGCGCCATGTGCGGCGCGTCGGGATCATCGCCGATCGCCTTCAGTGCGAAATACGCCTTCACGCTGGCCGACAGCTCGAACGCCCCGTCGTGGAACAGCGGCCAGCCGCCATGTTCGCCCTGGATCGACCGCAGATAGACGCCGATCTTTGCCTCCAGCGCGGGATCGATGCGATCGAGGAAGTGCTCCAGCAGCACGTATTCCGCCGGGATCGTCGCATCCGCCTCCAGCTCGAACAGCCAGTGCCCGTCCGCATGCTGCCGCCGCGCCAGCGCGGCACCGGCCCGCGCGATCGCGTCTGACAGCGCCGCGTCCGGCACGGTCTCGTTCGGCAGCAGGGTTTCACTCGGCATTGCGCGTCCTCAGGCGGCGAGCAGCACCTCGGCCGCTTTTCGGCCGGACCTGATGGCACCTTCGATCGTGCCGGGCAACCCGGTGGCGGTCCAGTCGCCGGCGAGCACCAGGTTGGCGAGGTCGGTGCGGGCCCCCGGCCGCAACCTCTCCTGCGCCGCGGTCGCGGCGACTGTCGCGCGTCGCTCCTTCACGACGCGCCACGCCGGCATCTGCCCTTCCAGGTCCAACGCCGCCCGCACGTCCGGCCAGACGGCCTGGGCGATCGCTTCGGCGTCCTGGTCCACCATCCGGTTGGCCGCGCTGATCGTCACCGAGACATGCCCGCGCTTGGCGAACACCCATTCCGCGGTGCCGCCGACCAGGCCGATGAACCCGGGCGGGCCGGGATCTGCCTCGACCCGGAAGTGGATGTTCAGGATGGCCTGGAACTCGGTCGGACAGACCTGGCCGGGCAGCAGGTCGGCAACGATCCAGGGCGGAGTGGCAAGCACCACGGCCTCCACCGGCATTGGTCCATCGGCGGTGGCCAGCTCGCTTACCTTGCCTGCCTCGATCCACAGCCCGGCAACGCGCCGGCCGGTGATCACCGTGCAGCCTCGCGCCTCGAGCCAAGCCACCGCGGGATCGACAAGGCTCTCCGACAGACCCTCGCGCGGGACCGCCGGGATGCAGGCGCCGCCGCCGCGGAACAGCGTCTCCCGCATCACCGCGGCCAGCAGCCGCACCAGCGCAACGTCGGGCGGCGTGTTCAGCGCCGCGACGGCAAGCGGCTCGATCAGCCGCTGGTAGAACGCGTCCTTGCGCAGCGAGGCGGCGACGGTGGCATCGTCGGTAATCCCGCGCAGGCGCAGCAGGGCCAGGTGGTCGGTGGCATGGGTGCCGGGGGCGCGCCGCTTGCGCGACAGCACCCACCAGGGAATCCGCCCCGGATTCGGTCGCAGCGTCCAGCGCCGGCCAGCGGCGAGATCCATGAACGGGAACATCGGCTCCGCCGGCATCGCCATCGTCGACCGCGCGCCGATCGTGTCGAGATAGGCGAAGGCCGACCGGTTGCCGGACAGCAGCAGATGGTTGCCGTTGTCGATGCGCAGCCCCAGTTCGCGGTCGAAATAGGACCGGCATCGCCCGCCGGCAACCGGTCCTGCCTCGACCACCGTGACGGTGTGACCCGCTTCGCGCAGCGCCACAGCGGCGGACAGTCCGGCCAGGCCGGCGCCGATGACATGGACGTGCATGCTACCCCGCGGCCGTCACTGCGCGGGAGGCGTCGCGTCAAGCCGCGCCAGTCGTGCGACCGCGGCCTCGTTGCCTGACGCTGCCGCCTTCTCGAACCACTTCCGCGCCTCCGC
>JANWJK010000300.1 GCA_025452005.1 Acetobacteraceae bacterium
GCGGCGGCGAGGTCGGCATTGGTGGCGCGCTGCTGGAGCGTGGTGGCGAGCTCCTTGCCGTAATCGATGAGCCTGCGCACGAGGCCGAGGAGATGGGTGAACCCGCGGGGCCTGTCCGCGCCGGGCGTGGCCGGGTCCGGCAGGACGGTTGCGAGTGCGATGGCGGCGTGGGCAGACATGAACATAACAAGAACACGAAGCGTCGCGGATGTCAAGGAAAATATTCTGATCGACGTGATGCACGGCCGCGGTCAATGGCCGTGCCGGGTCTGATCATGTCTGGTCACCCCTGCCACTTTCGTGGGACGGGGGGTCACAGTGAGGGTAGGGGTTTCCCGCCTTGTCGACTGGCTGTGGTAGGCTCTGGATATGATTGCGGCACTGACCAAAGACCCTGTGCTCGTCCGCTTTCGCAAGACGCTGGATGAGATTTACGGCGACCGCATCGAGCGGGTCGTCCTGTTCGGCTCCCGAGCGCGCGGCGATGCACATGCCGAGTCCGACTACGACGTAGCGGTGTTCCTGTACGACATGGATGATCGCGATGCGGAAATGGGCCGGCTGGCTGATCTGGGTACCAGCCTTATCTATGAGACCGGTGAGTTCGTCCACGCCATGCCCTACCGCGCCGGCGCGTATAATGAGCGCACGCCGCTGATGCTCGGTATCCGCAAGGACGGCATCGATCTGTGAAGCCCGAGGCCGCCGCCTTTCTCGACAAGGCCCCGCGAGTGTCTTGCGAAGGCGGATGGAATGCTCGACCGATGGCCCGATGAAGCCGGGCGGGAGGCGTATCTCGCAGGCCTGCACGCCGCACAGGCACTGATCGTCGAACTCACCGGCGAAGTCATGAAGCGACATCGCGGCGTGCAACGGGAACTGGCACGACTGACCAAGGACAAGCCGGATTTCGATCAGGAGCTGCGTGCCTTCCTGGGTGGAACCTACAACCTCAAGGCGATTGCCGATTACGAAATCGGCCCCGATGCCAAGGTGTCACCCGAGATGGCAAGCAACGCCATCGAGACGGCCAGACGCTTCTTGGCGCGGTTGACCGCGTTTATCGCGGGAGGCTGAGCGTGCTGAGTCCTGCCGACGAGCGGCGGGCCAAGGCTGATAAAACCAGCGTCAATCGGTTCGTCGCGACGACAGCCCAGAGCGCGCAACCGCCTTGTTCCACGACGCCGTGAGCATCGCCCGACGGTCGGGCGCTATGTTCGGTTCGCAGCGTCGACTGGGACGTCCAGCAGATCGCTCTGGAACTGCATCAGCAACTCATTCACCGTCATGCAGCCATCGACCCGAAACGCATGGAGGGCGATGCCGGAGTCACGCTCCATTGCCACCACCACGTCGCGGGTCAGATGCGCCGCCGCCTCCAGGTCCGCGCGCAATGTGGCTGCGATCGGGCGATCGCGCCGATGAACCGCGATGCCAACTCAGAGCGGGTTTGCGCCGACGATCTTCCAGTGGTGGCGATCGAACAGCTTCTCCCGTTCGTCGGCGTCGCCGGGGCGGCCCTCTGCGAGCGCCTCGATCAGGCCGCCGGCGCCAGCCGGGGTGTAGAGGAACAGCACCCGGGCGGTCTCGCTGCCGGTGTTCTTCCAGGCATGCGGAATGTCGCGCGGCATGAACGCGCAGGTGCCGGGACCGCCGACCGTGACCGCGTCGCCGATCATGAAGGTCATCTCACCCTCGAGCACCCATGCGACCTCGTCGCTGTCGTGGTGCAGATGGAGCAGGCTCGGCGTGCCGGGCGGCAGGGTTTCCTCGAACATCATGATGCTCTCGTTGGTCTCGCGGCCGAGCAGCTTCATGGCGAAGTGGCGGCCGGGCGTCGGCGAGTTGAAATGCCTGCCGCCGCCCGCGGGTATGACGAAGCCTTCCGTTGTACTCATGTCGGCCTCCTCCCTGTGGCGGCATGACAGTAAACCTCCGCGCCACCGTGATCCAGCAGCGGACCCACGGCACGCCGGGTTTCCGCCCCCGTCGGAATGACGTATGCAGGCAGCCATGACGTCCGAGCCACGAAAAGTGAGCGAGGCGCGCGCGCTCTGGCTGATCTCCGCCGCGCACCTCGTCAGCCACTTCCACTACCTGGTGTTCCCGCCGCTCTTCTACCTGCTGCGCGAGCGCATGGGCGTCGGCTTCGTCGAGCTTGGCCTCGCGATCACGGTGTACAGCGTCACCTCCGCCATCACGCAGGCCCCAATGGGCTACGCCGTGGACCGCTACGGCCCGCGCCGCATGCTGATCGCGGGCCTCTGCCTGTCGGGCATCGCCTACGGCTCGGTCGGTGTGTTCCCGGTGTATCCCTGGCTGATCTCGGCCTCGGTGATCGCCGGCATCGCCAACTCGGTCTATCACCCGTCTGACTATTCGATCCTCGGATCGGTGATCGATCCGGCACGCGTCGGGCGTGCCTTCTCGATCCACACCTTCGCCGGCTTCTTCGGTGGCGCCATCGCGCCGACGGTGATGCTGCTCATGGCCAACATCGCGGGGCTGCGCGGCGCGCTGATCTTCGCCGGGCTGCTTGGCCCCATCGCCGCCGTGCCACTGCTTCTGGCGCGCGGGATGGACCAGGCCGCCCATCGTCCGGTGACACGGCAGGACGCGAAGGAGCGGAAGTCCTCCCGCGTCCTTCTGTCGCCGGCGGTGATCAGCCTGACCGGCCTGTTCGCGCTGCTCAGCCTGTCCTCCGGCGCGATCACCACGTTCTCTGCGGTGGCGCTGGTCATGCTGTTCGACATCCAGCAATCCGCTGCGAATGCCGCGCTGTCGGCCTATCTGATGGCGACCGCGATCGGCGTGCTCGCCGGCGGCTTCGTGGCCGATGCGACCCGGCGCCACGCGGACGTCGCCGCCGCCGGGTTCGGCGTCGCCGCGGCCATCACCTTCGTGATCGGCACCTTCGATCTCGGCGTCGCGCTGCTGCTGCCGGCGATGGCGGCGGCCGGGTTCCTCGGCGGCATGATCATGCCCTCGCGCGACATGCTGGTGCGCGCCGCCGCCCCGCCGGGTATGGCCGGCCGGGTCTTCGGCATCGTCACCACCGGCTTCGGCGTCGGCGGCGCGATCGGCCCCATGCTCGGCGGCTGGTTCATGGACAATGGAATGCCGCGCTGGATCTTCTACAGTTCGGTATGCTTCATGGCGCTGACCGTGCTCGCGGTCCTGTTCGGCGACCGGCGGTCGCGCCGGCGGGCGCATGGCATGGCCTTGATGCAAGCGGAGTGATGGCGATGAGCGGACGGACCCGCGGCGACGAAGAGCAGACGCTGATCGAACTGGCGCAGCGCGTGCTGCCGGCCGGCAGCTTCGGCAACCTGGCCGGCGACATCGTGATCCGCGAGGGTCGCGGCGGGCGCGTGTGGGATATCAGCGGCAACGAATACGTCGATTTCCTGCTGGGCTCCGGTCCGATGTTCGCGGGCCACTGCCATCCCGACGTGATGGCGGCGGTGCAGGCGCAGTTGCCGCGCGGCACCACGTTCTTCGCCAACAACGAGCACGGCATCCGGCTGGCCGCCGCGATCGTCGATGCGGTCGCCTGTGCCGAGAAGGTGCGCTTCGTCAGCAGCGGCACCGAGGCCGACGCCTACGCCATGCGCGTCGCGCGCGCGTTCCGTGGCCGCGACAAGATCCTCAAGTTCGAGGGCGGCTATCACGGCATGAGCGACTACAGCCTGATGAGCCTCGCGCCGAAGCGCCCCGGCAACTTCCCGCAGGCGGTGCCCGACTCCCCTGGCATCCCGCGCAGCGTGCGCGACGAGATGATCATCGCCCCGTTCAACGATCCGGCGATGGCCGCCAGCCTGATCCACGAGCACCACGACGAACTCGGCGGAGTGATCGTCGAGCCGTTCCAGCGCCTGCTGCCGCCGAAGCCCGGCTTCCTCCAGGCGCTGCGCGACGCGACCAGGGAGCACGGCATTCCGCTGATCTTCGACGAGGTGGTGACCGGCTTCCGCTTCGCCTATGGCGGGGCACAGGCGTTCTATGGCGTGACGCCCGACCTCTGCACGCTGGGCAAGATCATCGGTGGCGGTTTTCCGCTGGCGGCGATCGCCGGGCGCGAGGACATCATGTCGCTGTTCGACCGCGGCAAGGCCGGCGACGACCGGTTCCTTACGCAGATCGGCACGCTGTCCGGCAACCCGGTGGCGGCGGCGGCCGGCCTCGCGACGCTCGAGGTCCTGCGGCGGCCCGGCACCTACGACAAGGTGTTCGCGACGGGACGCGAATTGATGGCGGGAATGTCCGGCATGCTCGAGAAGGCCGGCCTGCCGGCGCAGGTGATCGGCGTGCCGCCGCTGTTCGACATCGTCTATGCCGCCGGCGATATCGCCGACTACCGCGGCTGGCTGCGGAGCGACGTGGAGATGCAGCGCCGGTTCAATCGCCGGTTCCGCGAAGGCGGCATCCTCAAGGGCGAGAGCAAGTTCTACGTCTCGCTGGCGCACGATGCAGCCGATGTCCGGCACGCGCTGGATGTGGTGCGGCACGCGATCGAGGCCGAGCTGGCCGAGACCCGCGTACCGGCACAATAGGACACGGAAGCCGGGCTCTATCCGCCGGTAAAGTCCGGCCGCCGCTTCGCCGCGAACGCCGTCACCGCTTCCTGGTGATCCTTCGACAGGTTCGACTGGGTCTCCAGGCTGAGGCTCAGGTCCATCGTCGCGTGCGCTATCTGTCGCAGCGGGATGTTGATCACCTGCTTTGTCCACCGGATCGACTTCATCGCGCCGCCGGCCAGCCGCCGCGCCAGGCCGTACACCTTCGCATCCAGCTCCTCGGCCGGCACAACGTGGTTGATCAGCCCGATCCGGTGCGCTTCCGCTGCGGTCATCAGGTCGCCGGTGAACAGATATTCCTTGGCCCGCGCGAAGCCGATCAACTGCGGCCAGATCAGCGCCCCGCCGTCACCCGCCACCAGGCCCGCGTTGACGTGCGGATCGCCGATCTTCGCCGTGTCCGCGGCGATGATGATGTCGCACATCAGCGCCACCGTGGCACCCAGCCCCACCGCATGGCCGTTGACCCGCGCGATCACCGGCTTGTCGCATTCCAGCATGCGGAAGATGATCCGTTTCGCTTCCGGCAGGCTGGTGGCGTCCCACAGCTCCGGCCGGTTAATTTTCTCCTGCATCGCGATGATGTTGCCGCCCGCCGAGAACGCTCGCCCGGCGCCGGTCAGCACGACCACGTTCACCTCCGGGTCGTCGTGCACGTCCTCCCAGATGCGCGACATCGAGTAGTGCATCTCGGCCGAGAACGCGTTCATCGACTCCGGCGCGTTCAGGGTGATGGTCATCACCTTGTCCTGCTTGGTGACCAGCAGACCGCCGTACTGGCTGTAGTCGTACACCTTGTCGAGCGGTGGCATGGCGTTTCTCCTGCTTATCCTGTCCGGGTCGACAAGGCCTGTGCCAGAGCCTTCCCGTCGGCGACCGGCCGCCCGCACACCATGCGGCGGCACACATAGGCGACGCTGCCATCGGCCCCGGCCGGCTTGCCGAACGCCGGATGGCCGGCTGGCAGCGCATTGGCATTCGGCGCCCGCAGCACCACGACCGCCGGATCGCCCGCTTCGAGCGCGGCCGCCGCCAGCGGCTGCGCCGGATCGCCCACGATCACCACAGTTGCCGCCTCCTCCAGCAGGTCGGCAGCGGCGAGCAGCGTGGGCATCGCCGCCAACTGATCGGGATTGCCGGTGAACGCCCGCAGCAGCGCCTCGGCCCGCTCGCGCCACGCCGCTTCCCCCGTCAGGTGCCAGAGCCGGGCGAACACCTCCGCCAGCAGGCCGTTGCCTGCCGGCGTCGCGTTGTCCGCCGCCGTGCGTGGCCGGGCGAGCGGCACGTCGGCCGCGTCGGCGGCCGTCGTGTAATAGCCGCCCTGTCCGTCGGAGAAC
>JANWJK010000301.1 GCA_025452005.1 Acetobacteraceae bacterium
CTTAGGGCCAATGGCGCGCCACTCGTGCGCATTCTGTTTTTTCCGGCCGCTGACTGCGAGATTCTCGACACCTGGCACAGTATCGGCCTCCGCGGAACCGGCAGCCATGACTATGCCGTCGCCGATGTTTTCGTCCCGGCGGAGCATTCGCTGTCGCTTCAGGATCCCCCTGTCGAGCCAGGACCGCTTTACGCGATCCCAACGATCGCCCTTTTCGGTGCTGTGCTGGCTGCGGTGCCGCTCGGCATCGCCCGGCATGCGATCGACATTTTGGTGGAGCTGGCCGGCACCAAGGTAGCTACCCGCTCACGGCAGTCGCTGCGTGAGGATGTCACGATGCAGGCTTACCTTGGCCGCGCCGAGGCTCTGTTGCGCTCGGGGCGTGCCTTCCTTTACGACGCGCTGAGCGAGGTATGGCGGGTGGTCAGTGCCGGACAAACCCTCAGCACCGCTGAACGCGCAATGCTGTGGCTGGCATCGACACATGCCGCGAACACAGCGAAGGAAGCAACGGATTTGATGTTCAGCGCGGGCGGCTCGGCCTCCCCCTACACTGCCAATGGCCTTGAACGCTGCGTCCGCGACATTCAGACAGCGGCCCAACATGTAACCGTAGCGCCGGCCAACTATCAAATGGCGGGTCAGGCCTTCTTGGGTGGGGATATGCGAACGACCCCCTTGCTGTTTGTGGATGATCGCCGCACGGAATAATGCTCGTGTTGCTCCGAGGTAAACGACTGCGGGGTCTTGGCGGTTGTTCTGACGCTCGAAGAAATGACGGCCGAGGGGTCGAATTCAGCCTATTGCTCAACCTGTCAAAATCACTGCGCAGAACTGCTGGGGCAGGAAGCCGACAGCCGCTCCCAGGCGGGAATAGGCTGAAATCGGGCATTGGGTTCACCCTCGATGCTTGGCCGGCAGAGCCGGTCTGCTTTGCGACTGCGGATGGCTATAGCGAGCGTCTACGTCCGGCGTCCTTGCGACGTCGTGCGGGGTTGAAAAGTACAGGGAGAATGTTGTGGCTGACATGCTTCAGTACCTCAAGTTCATTCCCAACTACGCGGTCGACCTCATCGCTCTCCTGTTGGGGCCAAAGCGGTTTCTCGCCACAGGAAGTGCGGTAACCCCGGAGAACCTGACGAAGGCGCTCCTGTTCTTCCTCATCTCCTCCGTCATCGCCCTCATCGTCCGGTCGTACGCGATAGAGTCGCCGACAGACTTCACCACGCTGCTGATGCGCTCGGCACTGGCGTGGGGGGCCTCCTTGCTCGTCACCGCGGCCCTTGTCGCGGCATCCTGGGCCATAGTGAGAAGACCTGTCGCAATACAGGCCGCGCTCGCAGTTCAGGCCTACATTGTCGCGATTGTGCTCATCATACTGAACGTGGGCACCGCAGCGGAAATAAACCTGCTCGCGATCAACCGGCCTGAATTGTATGACAGAATTCGCGCAACGTACCGTGCGCAGCAATTCGACTACAGCGAGGTCGGCCGCCTCACGCAGTCGCATCCGCTACCGCCCGGCGATCCCGTTGCCGCGGGCATCGAGGCCATTTTGCTGCTAACCGTGGCCGCTATCTTCGTGTGGCTCATAGTGACCTGGGGCGCCTATCGTCACCTGACCGGAGCGTCGCGCGTTCGGTCGGGTCTGGCATTTGTAGTCTGCTTTTTGCTCTGCATGCCCATGGCCTTGGTCGGCGGCCTCATCACGCGGCATGGCTTTTCGCTTCGTTAGGACAATGGAGCTACCGCAGGCAGGCCGCGTTGCGCGGCAGGCGGTCGCGCGCGACAGTCACCGCACCAATTTGCGCGGAGGACACGGCCATGGCCGGAGACAAGAGGACAGCGATCGTGACCGGAGCGGCGAGCGGCATCGGTCGCGCGATGACGCTCGGGCTGCTCGGCGCCGGCATCGATGTGGCGGCGGTGGACCGCAACGAGGCCGCGCTCGCCGCTCTTGCCGCGACCGTGCAGGACAGGCCGGGCGCCATGCAGGCGATTCCTGCCGATCTGGCACGGCCGGACGCATTCGATACCATCGTCTCGGCCGTGCTGAGCCGCTCCGGTCGGATCGACGTGCTGGTGAACAACGCCGGCATCGGCCAGGCCTCGATCAAGCCCGACCAGCGCAGCAATCCGATTCGCCTCTGGGAAATCGCACCCGAGCACTGGCAGCGCTTCCTCGCGGTCAACGCCACCGGGCCGATCATGATGGCACGCGCGGTGGTGCCGCACATGCT
The DNA here is from genome assembly GCA_025452005.1 of Acetobacteraceae bacterium. Taxonomy (GTDB): domain Bacteria; phylum Pseudomonadota; class Alphaproteobacteria; order Acetobacterales; family Acetobacteraceae; genus JAMXLO01. The sequence goes on from JANWJK010000301.1 coordinate 2,241, forward strand.
GCGCGCCGGCTCGGGCAGGGTGATCACCGTGACCACCAGCCTCGGGACGATGGTGCGCGAGGGCTACCTGCTGTACGGCGCGAGCAAGGCGGCGGCCGAGGCAGCGATGGCGGTGCTGGCGGCGGACCTGAAGGGCACCGGCGTCACCTCGAACGTGCTGGTGCCGGGCGGTGTCACCAACACCGCCATCGTCGGCGACGAGGCTGGCGACCGCGCGCGGATGCTGCAGCCCGAGATCATGGTGCCGCCGTTGCTGTGGCTGGTCTCGGACGCGGCCGCCGGGGTGACGGCGCGGCGGTTCGTGGCGATGGACTGGGACGCGTCGCTGCCCGGCGATCAGGCGGCGGACAAGGCGGGCGTGCCGATCGCGTGGCTGGGGATCGCACGCATGCCGGTGGAGCCGCGGTGAGGCGGCAGCGCCGCAAGTCGGTATTTATTCCGCCGCGGCAATGCCCGCCGGCGCCGGACTGACGGAAAGCTCGGCCAGGCGCGGCGCCACCTCGCGTCCGAACAGCCTGATGTTGTCCGCGGTGTCCTCGTGACCGAGGTGGCCGCCCTGCCCGAAGAACAGCAGGTGCCCCACGCCGCCCATCCGGGTGGAGAAATCCCTGATCTGGCCGAACACGTCGTCCGGCGTGCCGGCGAACACGGTGTCGGTGTCCATGAACTGCTGCACCGTCGCGCGGCGGTGATCGATCATGTTGCCCTGCCGGTCCTTGACGATGCGATGCGCGCGCGGTCCCGCCTGCATGATCGCCACATTGGCACCGATCGAGTTGTAGCCTGGCGGGTTGGTGAACGGCTCGGCGACCACCGGCGCGGTGCGCACATAATCCGCGATCTGATCGGCCCGCCGCAGCCCTTCCTCCCGCGTGGCGCCGACACCGACCACGGCGGCATAGGCCATCCGGTCCGGCCCCGCCTCCCAGCCCAGTTCGCGTGCCCGCGCGCGATACGCATCGTACATCGGCTTCGCCGTGCCGCCCGACAGCAGCGTGCCCACCACGTGCCCACGCTCGGCGGCGAGCGTGCCGGTGCCGACGCTCATCCCGGTCATCCACACCGGCGGCGTCGGCTTCTGCACCGGCTTCGGCCAGATGTTGACGCTGCGGTAGTGGAAGAACTCGCCCTCCCAGTTGAACGGGCCGTCATGCGTGGACATCGCCTTCAGGATCAGGTCGTGAGCCTCCCAGTAGCGACGCATCAGCGTGGCGGGGTTGGAGTTCGCCGGCTGGATCTCGTACGGCGCGCCCTTCACCAGCCCCATCTCCAGCCGACCGCCCGACAGCACGTCCAGCCACGCCATCTCCTCGGCGACGCGCACCGGATCGGGGCGGTTGGCGATCGGCGTCCCCAGCGATAACAGCCGCGCGCGCTTGGTTTCACGCGCAATGATCGCCAGCGCCATCGGGACCGACACCGTCATGCACGTCGCCGTGCTGTGGTGCTCGTTCACCATGATGTCGAGCCCGACCTCGTCGCACAGCGCGAACTCATCGAGATAGCGGTTCAGCAGGCGATGCGCCGTCGGTGGATCGAAGTTGCTGGACGGCAGCACGACGCGCAACGTGCCGCGCGCGAGGCCTGCCTCCCACGCCGGGTGATAGGCCATCTCGGAGAAATACCAGCAGCGCATCGGCGCGCTCCTCAGCCTGTGTCGGTGAAACGCATGAGCCGGTCGGCGAAGCCACGCGGCTGTTCCCAGTGCGGGAAGTGGCCGGCATTGGAGATGACGTCCATCCGCGCGCCCGGAATCTCGGCGCGCCAGGCCTCGCCGTACGATGGGCGGACAATGCCGTCCTACTCGCCCCACAGCAGCAGCGTCGGGATGTCGATGCGGTGCAGCCAGCGCTTCAGATGCGGGTTGTGCATGTAGGGCTTCCAGCCGAACCGCGCGAACGCCTCGCGGCCGCGCGCGATACCGGCAAGCTCCGTCTCCGGCAACTGCATCAGGTCGCGCTCGCCCTTCGCCGGATCGGCCCACGCAAGCCGCATATACTCGTCGCGGGACATCGCGTGCATGTCGGCGATGTCGCGCTCGGTGACGCCGCCGACCTTGATGCCGAGAGGATCGGCCAGCACCAGCCTGGCGAAGCGCCGCGTGTCGCGTACCGCCATTTCGGCGGCGATCCAGCCGCCGAAGCAGGCGCCGACAAGGATCGCATCCTGCAGTTGCAGCGCGCCGGCAAGATCGAGATACAGATACGCCAGATCGTCCACCGTCATCATCCAGTCAGGCAGCGACGAATTGCCCCAGCCCGGATGGTGCGGCGCGATGACGCGGAACCGCCGCGCCAGCAGGTCGAGCCAGTCGCGCTGCGGCTCCAGTCCCTCGCCCGCATGCAGGAACAAGAGCGGCGGCCCGTCGCCGCGCTCCTCGAGCTCCAGCGAGACGCCGGCGACCGCAACCGTCCGACTCATTCGACGCGTTCCGCCAGCTTTGCCAGGTAATGCGCGGTATCGCCGAACAGCCGCTCGATCACCATGCAGCGGCGGAAATAGTGGCCGACCGCGAGGTCCTCGGTCATGCCCATGCCGCCGTGCAACTGCACCGCGTTCTGCGACACGAAGCGTCCCGCCTGGCCGATGCCGACCTTCGCCATGGCGATGTTGTGCGCCCGCTCGGCGGCGTCGGGTTCATCGACCATCATCGCCGCCAGCATCGCCATCGAGCGACCCTGCTCCAGCGACATCAGCATCTCCGCCAGCCGGTGCTGCACCACCTGATACGACCCGATCGGCTTGCCGAACTGCTCGCGCGTGCGGCTGTATTCCAGCGTCATCGAATGCACCGCCTCCATGGCGCCGACGCTCTCGGCCGCGGTCGCCGCGATGCCGGCCTCGATCACCCGCTCGACCAGCGCCAGCCCGTTGCCGACCTCGCCCAGCACCGCATCGCCATCGACGCGCACGCCGGACAGCGAAACCTCGGCGGCGCGCTGCTCGTCGCGCATCGGGTAACCGCGCCGCGCCACACCGTTCGCGCCGGCATCGACCAGGAACAGCGTGATGCCGCCGGCATCGTCGCGCTCACCCGAGCTGCGCGCGCTCACCACCAGCGTATCGGCGCAGTCGCCATGCGTGACCACGCTCTTGGCGCCGTCAAGCACCCAGCCGCCGCCCTCGCGCTTCGCCGTTGTCATCACGTCGGTGACGTCGTAGCGCGCCTGCCGCTCGCCGTGCGCGAACGCCAGCTTCATGCTGCCATCGGCGATCGCCGGCAGCACGCGCGACTGCTGTGCCTCGCTGCCGCCCAGCCGCACCGCGGTGCCGCCCAGCACCACCGTCGCCAGGTAAGGCTCGAGGATCAGCGCGCGGCCGAACGCCTCCATCACCAGCATGATCTCGACCGCGCCGCCGCCGAACCCGCCGTACTGCTCGGCGAACGGCAGGCCGAGCAGGCCCAGCTCGGCGTACTGCGACCACAGCGCGGTGCTCCAGCCGTTCGGCTCCTTGTGGTGGTTCTTGCGCTGATCGAACGCGTAGCGGTCGGCCAACAGGCGGTCGACGCTGTCCTTCAGCAGGCGCTGTTCGTCGGAGAGGGTGAAGTCCATTTGGCGTTTCCAATTCCTTTCCTCACGTCATAGCCGGGCCCGGCCATCCGCAGCGGCA